>JADYXS010000148.1 GCA_021772155.1 Candidatus Obscuribacter sp. | reverse complement strand
CCAAATCCAACATTTGTTGCACGGACGTCTCCACCGCCGGCGCTACTGGCGCCGCGGACAACAGAAGGCGCAGTCAGCAAAGCCAAGCAGTCAGAACCGAAACCTCCGGCGGCCAAAACAACCACCTCGTTCGATAAGAACGGAATATTCACCTTGAAAAAAGCAATCAATAAAAATGGATTTCATAAAGGCGAAGACGTAGTTGTCGTTGTCGACAAAGGCAGCCACTTTACCTACATATTGCAGAAGCAGAAAGGCAACAAAGTAGTTCTGGTTCATCGCGCCTCCAATGCCATCGGGACAGAGGACACGCCGACCTCAGCAGGACCGTATACAATCGTCGAAAAAACCAAATGGCCGGCCTGGGTACCGCCCAAGAGCATTGATTCGGACCAAAAGCCGGTTCATCCCTACAACAAGGACCGCAAGAATCCCCTGGGAGTGGCTCGGATTCGTCTGGACAAATTCGGTGTGGCATTGCATGGCACCAACAATCCCGGAAGCATCAGACAGGACGCTAGTCACGGTTGCATTCGCCACTCCAACAAAGACATCACGAAGATTTTCAGTATGGTCGAGAAGGGCGATGCGGTAGTAATAACCGAGAAATTCGTAGGAACTAAGATATCAAAAGATCTGTTTGAAGGTCAGGGCTAACGAGCGCCAAACCAATAGGCTTTGCCACGACGATCCATCGGTGGACGAGCGGCGGGGGTTTTTGCTGCCTGTTCCCGGGAGTCAACCTGTCTTTGGCGAACTTTAGAAAGCTCATCTAGTGACAAAGCGTCGGTAACGTTGTAAGCCTGAGTGATTGTGGCTTTACGGCTAAGCTGTTTGTTCAGCGTGTCATCTGGGGATTGCGGGTTGAGGCTCATGATAGGTTCGCTCCGGACAAGAACAATGTTGATTGGTCACATTGTCTTCTACTGCCGGCTAGCGAAATTAGTCGGATTTTCTTGACATCCCCCGGAAAAGATTACATAAAGCCCAAGCGAAACAGCATGCTCCGATGCTGAGGCCGTGGTCTATGCATAAGACGCGCCCACCGGGCGAATTAACATTGATGCAAGTGTGAGAGCCGAATTACTTCGTTTTTCGCCCAGCGGACTCAAGGTCCTCAACAGGCTGTTCTTGTGCCATTTTCGCTTTCAATCGCTTTTGCAACTGAGCTACGGAAAACGGGTAACAACACCATCCAGCTGAGCCTACGGGGCAGGTCGACAAAGCCGACGTCTTCTTCCCCGTACTCTTCTTCCGGCTTGACTGCTTGGCTTTAGTGGTTTGCGTTCCCATATCAGCCTCCTTATCCTATAACTGTTCTACCACCACATGGCGGTTTCGGCGAGTGCTAAAAATAAAAACTAATCTTGCGATTCTCCAGATGCCGCTCATAGTGCCGCCACTGTATCTGGTGCTTACACAGAATAGCTTCCCTAGCCTAACCTGAAACCCTTAATATGGCAATGAATCAAATGTTGAGTCACCAGCGCAGGCTCGAATCGATACTACAATTGTGAATGCCACAAGGAGTCAATCAGTGCAAATCAAAGTCCTTGTAATAAACCGCACGCATCGGACTGAGCAATTAGCCAAAGATGCCCTACAGCCTCTTGGCTGCCAAATTATCACCGCTACAAGCACAGCACTCGGTATTTTCTTGGCACGCAAGAACTTTCCCTCTTTGATCATTGCCGGCTTAAGTGAATCGGATGATTATCACGATCTTCCAGGAGAGGTTAAAGATGATCCAGACCTCGCTCACATCCCAGTGGTGTTGATCGCCGAGACAGCAATGGACCAGACATCCCCAGGCGCCGACAAGTATTTACGCTTGCCACTTGATCATGAACAATTAATCGCCGAGCTTCGGCCCTATCTTGTGACCTCATTGGATTACAGGCCCGAAGAAACTTCCGAGTAGTTGAATTTCTATAAAGCTGAGCCATTTAAACGGCAGCGGGATTTGGCCGGAGGTACTTATAATTGGGAATAGGTTTACTAGGGACTCTTACTCCTCATTTATAGAACGAACGCGCCAGACCGGAGAACCGACTTTGGGGATCAGCCGTCTATTGCAGCTTTTTGTAGCTCTTATGCTGACAATGAGCTTTGTCTATCCAGTAGAGGTGTTGGCTGCGGCGCGGTCAACCTCGGTCCGCGCCCGTTCGCTTCAGTCGACGGTAGCTGCGCGGCGAACAATTGCTAAAGCAAAAACCTCAACGGCGCGCCTGACCAAGAAATCAGCCACAACTAAGAAGTCGACGAAGAATACCGTCGCTAAAAAGTCTGTGGCGAAAGGTATAGCGCGAAAAGCAACAGCTCGAAAAACGACGGCTCAAAAACTGCAGCGAAAATCAAAGGTCACCCGCGTAGCCGTTCATCGGGCCCGACGCAAGGGGCAGTTAGGCCTTAGGCACACTGCAGGCAGAAAGCAGGTGAAAGCAAAAGTTGTCGCTGTGGCAAAGAAAGCGCCCAAGTATGCGTATCCAGCCGACATTTTCATGTGGACTGCACCGGAAACGGCAGCGCTTCCCATGTCATCTTCTACCAGAAAATCCGTCCGCAAGGCATTCAACAATGGAGTTGCCGGCAAATTCTCGCCTCAGCAACTGGTTCAATCGGATGTGTTTGAGGAGGATCCACTACTTGGTGGCATTTTCGTCAGGCGCGAAGGCGTTCGCTACATAGTCATGCACTCGACCGAAACAGAGCGTCCAGCAGATGCACCGCGAGTCATTCACAGTTGGAATCGCGGCATGAGACATCCCGGTGCGCAATATGTCGTGGATCGAAACGGAAAGATCTATCAAACAGTCGATCCCAAATTCGCCACAGTCCACGTGAACATCTTTCGAACTGAAAATGGTGTCAACAACGACAACAGCATCGGTATAGAAATTGTTCGCGCAGGAAAGCAGAAATACACATCTTCGCAGCTGGAGAGTGTGATGAAGTTGGTGACCTATATTCAAAATCGTTTCGACGTCACTGACGCTTGCGTGGTTGGACATGGGCAGATTCAACCGAGTGATCGCAGTGATCCGGTAAATTTTGACTGGACCGCATTCAGCAATGCAAAGGCAAATCTCAAGATGCATTCGGAGTCGCTGGCTTTGAAACGGCGTACTCAGTCTTGGATTATACCTTTCCATAAAGACGATAAACCATATGACGGACCGCGTCCGACCGATGTCTCGGGACCGGCAGCGGAAGACGAACTAGACGAATCGGAACTAGACGAGTCGACCGAAAATATTTAAAATAAGCACTCCCTACGAGAGTGCAATTATGTTAACTCGAACAAGAGAGCCGGAGATCATGGATGATCCGGCACTAAACTCCCACGAGCACGAGCGTGCGTTGCGGGCACTGGCTCGACTGAATGCCTGTAGCGGATCCGTATGGGCCCTCTGGCAACCGATCCGAAGGCTTGCAGCAGCTCTGAATCGCAAACAGCTTCGCATTCTGGACGTCGCCACCGGCTGCGCGGATAACCCAATCAGCCTCTGGGAACTTGGTAAACGAGCTGGACTGGAACTCACCATCGACGGTTGCGATATCAGCGACACTGCATTGGCAGTGTCTCAAGAAGCGGCAATGAGGGCCGGTGCGCCGAGCAAATTCTTCAAGCTAAATGTCATGAACGAAGCATTGCCCAACGACTACGATGTCATCATGAGTTCGCTCTTCACTCATCATCTGGTTGAAGAAGATGTTGTGAAGTTGCTCACCAAGATGAAATCATCCGCTAAACACATGCTTGTGGTGAACGACCTCGTTCGTTCTTATCCCAGCTTGATGATGGTGTCAATGGCAACACAGATACTGAGCCGATCATCAGTTATTCACTTTGATGGTCCAGCGTCAGTAAGAGCCGCATTTACACCGGAAGAATTGAAAACATTAGCTCACGACGCCGGTTTGAACTCGGCAAACATTGTCGAACGCTTCCCTTGCCGAATGATGTTGGTTTGGAGACGTGACAAATCATGAGCTACCGAGAAATTCCGCAGTCACCATAATTGGTGCTGGCCCGTCTGGCGCGTTAACAGCAATGTTATTGGCAAGACGCGGCGTTGATGTGCTGCTGTTGGAAAAGAGCGAGTTTCCGCGAGCCAAGGTTTGTGGATGTTGTCTTAGCGCGACCTCGTTGCAAGTGCTGGAGCAGTGCGGATTGGGTGCGATGCCCAGCGAACTCAAGGCCGTACAGCACAGGTCGTTGTCGATCCAAACAAGACATCATCAAATAAGCTTTCCCCTGTCTAAATCCGTCTCTATTTCAAGATCAGCTTTCGATGCTGCATTAGTCGAACAGGCGAAAGATGCCGGAGTGCAGTTCTTTCCACGCACTTCCGGACAGATCACAGCCACCGACGTGCATGGTGTCACCATTGAGGGCGAAAGCTCTCAAGGCAAGTATCAACTTCGAACAAGGATTGCCATTGCAGCTGACGGGCTAGCCGGCTCTGCTCTTAGCGACACACTGGGAATGCGTACGGATAGCCAACGAGATTCACGAGTGGGGTCCGGCGCTATATCGAAGGACACTTCCCATATCAGTGAGCACACCATCCACATGAGTTATGCCGATGGTGGCTATGTAGGTCTTGTCCGTCTCGAAGACGGCACGGTAGACATCGCGGCAGCTCTCGACCTGCAGTTCCTTCGGCGCAATCATACTCCTGCCAATGCCGTGCGATGGATTTTGGAAGATTCACACTTCCCTGTCCCTGCTGATCTCGATACCATCACCTGGCGCGGAACCGTAGCCTTGACACAACGGCGCAGAAAAGTTGCCGCTAATCGAATATTTGTCATCGGAGACTCCGCGTCTTACATTGAACCTTTCACCGGAGAAGGCATTGCCTGGGCGCTAACCTGTGCCACGCTAGTGGCGCCGCTTGCAGAGCGTGGTGCATTGATCTGGCATCCGTCCCTTGCTCGCCAATGGGCTGAAGTGTACAACAAAAATATTCGCCTCAATCAAAAGAAAACGTCCGCCATAGCTTGGCTTTTGAAACACCGGCTGTTGTCCAATGTTGCAGGGTCAATAATAGTTTCGTCGCCGAATCTGGCTAAGCCTCTGGCTCAATTAATTACGAAGCCCAATACGAAAGAGGATTTGACACGATGTCGGCCACAATAATCGGACTAGGGACCTCTCTTCCGGAGCATTCAGTGCCAACTGAAACCTGCGTTGAACACGCTAAGAAATTTTCCGTCGGTGGCAATCCTAAAAGGGAACGCATCCTTGAAGAACTCTATCGCCGTACGGAAATCGGGGCGCGGCGCAGCGTTATAGTCGGGCATGGTTATGGTCCTCAAGGCGATCAAGTTTTCAAAGCTCCTGTTGATGATAGCGATCGTGGTCCCAGCACTGGTAACCGTATGCAGTACTACGTCGCCGAAATCGGCAACCTGGCCAGACAGGCCTGCGAACAGGCGGTTGGCGATGCAAATATTTCACTCAATCAAATTACTCATCTTGTGACAGTTTCGTGTACTGGCTTTTTCTCGCCCGGTTTCGACATAGAACTGATTCACGCATTGCCACTGGGACTCGGCACCCTGCGCACCCATGTCGGATTCATGGGCTGTCACGGCGGAATGAATGGTCTGCGTGTAGCGAAGTCCTTTGTCGAGGCTGACCCGAATGCAACCGTCCTTCTTTGCGCAGCAGAAGCTTGCAGTTTGCATTTTCAATATGGGTGGAGCACCAACAAACTCGTAGCCAATTCTTTGTTTGCCGACGGTGCAGCAGCGGCGGTCATCTCTAATTCACCAGCTTCTCAGCAGGCAAAGACTGGCAGATGGGCATTACTTTCTTCGTCATCATTCATTGTTCCGGATTCTCTAGATTCGATGCTGTGGCAAATCGGGGATAACGGATTCGAGATGCAACTTTCCAACCGAGTGCCACCACTCATAGAACAGTGGCTTCCTGACTGGCTCGACTCATGGCTGCAACAGTTGGGTCTGGACCGCACAAAAATTTGTTCATGGGCCGTTCATCCGGGTGGCCCAAGAATCCTGGATTCTGTTGAGGCGTGCCTCAAGCTAGATTCCAGCTACATGGCGCCAGCGCGCCAGATACTTGCGTCTTGCGGAAACATGTCTTCCCCTACAATATTTTTTATTCTCGATTCGCTGCGAGCAAATGGCAAGTCCGGGCTGTGCGTAATGCTCGGGTTCGGGCCTGGTCTTACAATTGAGGCCGCCTTGATTGACCTTGCACCATAAAACAAGTGCTTCGATCAACTGCAATCACACTTCAGCAAATGGCGTAGGTCGCGACAGAACTTCTTTGCCTTCTAGTAGTGGGCGCAAATAAGTCATTTGTAGAGATACCCCACCATCAACGCCTTCCACAACGGACGACCACGGCCATCATAATCGACATTCAAAATTTTCACCAATAGGCGTCCTGGAGCCTGCCGGTTATAGTGCGCGGAAACTTCCGTGAATCCGCGTTCAGTAGGTCTGTTCTGGCTATCGTACATTTGCACAGCATCGTACCTCGATTGCTCGACGACGTTTTGACTTAGAGCGCGCACCTCGTTCTTCACCGTGAACGGAATGTGATAAATGCCGGGAATCAGTCCGGGTCCTCGATGAGCGCTCAGGTTTAGCTTCCCTCGCTTACCAAAAAAAATGTCAAATGACCCTATTCTGGTTCCACCCGAACCGTCAGGAATTATGTCGACCTGGAGGTCGCCTTTCATGCCCTTCGCAAAGACTTTATTGATCTCTAGGACCATCTGTTGGCAATAGGGTTCATTCGTATGCTGCGCAGGATACGTATCCATCTGTTTGATTTGGACACTGCCAAACCACTTTCCGCGTAAAGAGGCTGGCAACGGGGCCGATACCTCGGTGCCACCATTTAAAGACAGGTCACCAGGCAGCAACGGCTCCGCACCAGCTTCCACCTGTTCGACGCGACCTTCAATTACTTTTGTAGGATCACTGGCAAAACAGGGTGGAAGGGAAAGTCCGGACCAAAAGATGATACCAATCAACCCAATACTATCGAGCGGCCGAAGATCCTTTCCCAGAATGGGCTTTTTCTTGATCAAACAATTTTCCCGCATATAGATGGGTTACGAACCAGCTGCTAATCCATCTCATCCCTGGATTCTGCTCACCATAAAGCGGTTCGTCGACTTTTTATAATGCTGCAGCTGAGAGTTTTTGTCAAATGCGGCACTATAAGCCAAAAGCCACGCATTGCGCAGCTTTTGTCTGTAAATTCCGCCGATTATGTTGTCTATACTTTCGTCGACTCATCAGCCGGCGGGATAGTGTCAATATTGCCGCTTGCTGGGGTAGCAGCTATAAACTCACGATTTTGTCCGTAGACTTTCAAAGGCTGATCGCGAGTTGAATTGCTGCGAACATGCGTACCTCCAGCTGCTTCAAGCAGCTTACGTACTTCAAATTCACGTCGGGGATGACAATAGATTCCCACCAAGTAGCCTGAATGATTGCCACCGACTGCATGCAAGCTGGTTTCATATTCCGGAACCGATGCCCCCAAGAGCAACCCAATAAGGAGACCGAGGGTCATTCCAGCGCCTATTCCACAAAGCGTGGCGATCACCACATTGAGTCCGGCAAGCCCAAGCCCACCGTCACTCATGTAACCGAGAGCCACAAACGCAGTTACTAAACCGCCGATGACGCCGCCTATCACGGCACCTGCTACACCATACTCAGGAGCTTTGGTCGAAACTTCTGTGAAGAATTCGCGGCCCGTCGCCGAGTCTGTCATCTGAATACTGATGTCTTCTTGCGGCACACTGTGACGCACGAGATCTTCAAAAGCGAGCATCGCGCTCGATCGGGCTTTAAAAAGCCCCGTAACTAGCTTGGCCATACTCAACTCCTTGCGTTGATTGTAATAGAACCATGACGTAGATGGCTCATGCTTAGTTTCCGCATCAGTTGATTACGCAGCTTCTCTTCGCTGTTCCTCGCCCTGACGGTCCAGCTCTCGCTCGCGCATTATTTTGCGCATCTGTTCAAAGGCCAACATCAACGTGCTCACTAATGTCACGAATTTTACCAGCCCATTAATCCATCTGAACATAATAAGTACCTCCTTTCATGAACCAATCCTTTCTACTGAAGCTCGGCAAGAGAATACTGCGGACCGCTCCAAGAGCACCGCCCGCAGTACCAATGTGTACATCCACACAAGCCAAGTAGCTAGTTAAGCTAGGCTAAACGCGGTTTCTCGCCATCACACCAGACAGAAGCGCGAAAGCAAACACAAGGAGGGCAGAGCCGATAATTGCCGGCACAATTGAAACGCCGGCAAGGTCCGGACCAAAATGACCGAACAAAGCTGTACCAACCCAAGCGCCAATCACGCCAACAATCGCTGATGCTAGGAATCCGCCTGGAATACGTCCGGGAACCAAAGCATCTGCTATCCACGCGCAAACCGCTGCTACGATGAGAAATAGCAAAAATCCAAGTATACTCATAATTCAATCTCCTCCGCTATTGCGCCAGTTCGACGCTATGTTTTCAGCAAAGTTTCTTGGCCGTTAAGTGCTTAAGAGATTCGCTGACGCTTTTGAGGTAATTCCACTGCCCGACGGCTGTGGTCTTTCCCCAGTCGCTTAGACGACGTTTGGCCAATGTTGTTCGCAATCTGTCCGAATTTTTTTTGGAACTGTTCAGATTCCGGCTCGTCACTTTGGCAATCAATCAAGTCGCAGATCTGCGAGTGAGGAGGCTATATAAATGGTTGAAACAAGAGAAAAGGATGTCGTCTACACGACAGAGGACAGTGGTCCGGCGGCAGCACTTGTTGTCTTATTCTCATTGTTGATCGTGGCCGTAATTGGATTCATGGTCTACTACTTCAGCAATAACAGCGTGAGAATGGATAATCCATCAACGATTATCGAGCGCAACACCAATACAACAATACCGGTACCGATCCCGGTGCCAACCGCGCCATCGGCTCCAGTAGTTCCAGATATCAATATCACGCCGCCGGCACCTGTTCCTGCTCCCGGCGGCACAGGAACAACAAATCCATAAGTCTTTAGAGACAGTG
>JADYXS010000147.1 GCA_021772155.1 Candidatus Obscuribacter sp. | reverse complement strand
GGCTCGTAGCGATTACTTTGCGTTAGTCGCTCACCGGTTTATGCAGATAACTGTACCAGCGATCTATGACGTCTGGAACTACCCCAAAATATCTTTTGGCGCGATCACTTGATCTCTCTAGCATATTGATTTGGGGCGGCCCAAGCATCTGCAAAATATTTGTCAGGCGCCCGATCAATCCGCCTGGACAACGCAACGAGCACTTAGTCGCGATCTATACGGAATGGCGACGTGCTGCATATCCGTGCGGGTCCCGATCGATCGCGATCGTATATCGCGGGGCGAAATGCGCTCCGAATCCTGTGCTACGTTTAAGGTTGCTCGGAAATGGAATGTGGGAGCGAGCCATCTGACCACCGCGCCCCTACAATTAGACAACGCATTTCTGCTAGTTACCGTTAATCATGCACGCGGTGCGCGAACCGTCGCGCGAGCATCAGTCACGGCAGCTGTCGTCTTATCAGCGGCGACCTTCCATTTTAGTGTTGAACCGGAGAGAAAGGGTTTGACTCCGTGGTATTCGTCAGGAACAGTCCAACTTTCTTCCGTTAATGTAATCGTGTCTTTGTTGAGCGGTAATCCATAAAACTTGGCCCCAAACTCGGATGTGAACGCCTCGAGGCGTTCGAGTTGGTTATTCCTCTCAAACAACTCGATTAGGGCTGGCAGCAGCACTGGTGCGGTGTAAACGCCGGCCGCACCACAGGCGCATTCTTTGCTTGGGATTGGATGCGGCGCGCTGTCTGAACCTAGGAAGAACTTTGGATTGCCGCTGGTGGCCGCTTTGACTAGCATGTCGCGATCTTCCGGTCGCTTAGCAATTGGTTTGCAAAATGCGTGCGGGTTAAGCCGATCGCCGATTACATCATCAAGAGTCAAATACAAATGATGCACAGTCAAGCTGGCCGCCACGTTATCCGGCAATTCGGACACGCATTTAATGGCATCGGCTGTAGTGGCATGTTCCAACACTATTTTTAGCTTCGGGAAATCCGCGGCAATCGTGCGCAATACATCTAGGAACAGAGTTTCTCTATCGAGAGAAAAGGCACCAGGCATTTCACCATGCAAGCACAATACGAGGCCTTCATCTTGCATTGCTTTGTACACTGGATACAGTGCTTTGAAGTCCGTGACTCCGCCTTCTGAGTTGGTAGTCACGCCGTCCGGATAAAGCTTGCCGGCAATGGCTCCATGCGCCTTTAGCGAGTGGATCTCGGCGGGAGTAGTTCCAGGAACAATCTTGAAGGTCATCAAAGGTGTGAAGCTCTCTACACTGGCTAGTGCTTCAATAATCGATTCCCTGTATTTGACGAGGTCTGTAGCCGTCAGGATCGGCGGGATTGTATTAGGCATAACCAGCGCTCTTTCGCATTGCACCGCAGTGTGCGACAGCGCTCGGTGCAGCATGTCACCTTGGCGAAGATGCACATGCATGTCATCCATTTTTCGGATTTGCATTGGGCTCATTATTGACCTCATCGACCTCGTTTTATGCCGGTACCTGCTGTCCGGCTCCGATTGCTTCGTGCAGGCTTTGACCGTTTTGATGCAGGATTGCCGAGAGCTCTTGGTTGATCAAAAGCGGTAATCCCGGACCTTCATAAACCAATCCTGTATATATTTGCAGAAAGGATGCTCCAGCTGAAATGAACTGATACGCATCTTGTCCAGAAAATATGCCACCACATCCGATGATAATTTGAGAGGATTTCTTTAGAGAATGGACCAGTCGACAGAGCTGCAAAGCTTTGTTCTTCAATGGCTTTCCACTGAGTCCGCCTAGACCGATCGCGGTGATGGCGGCACTATCGGTGGATAAATTCTCTCTGCCCGTGCTCGTGTTTCCGCAAACAAATCCTGACAGCCCGCAAGCGGAAGCGGCTTCCACCATTTCTGCAACCAGTTCCGGACTACTGTCGGGTGATAGTTTGACCAATATTGGCAATCGTCCGCTATTGAGCTTACCCACTTCGGTAAAGACTGTTCGCATGTGGGACGCTTCGGTTACTATGCCTTCCTTTGTATTTGGACAGCTGGCATTGATGGTGACGTACGTGAGTGGCAGAGACTTTATTTTATCGAACGTGTAGAGAATATCTTTGACAGCACCATCGCCAACTATATTGGGGTCATTTGTCTTCGCGATGTTCAAGCCCAGAGGCAAACCAAATTTGGCATGTTCTAGCTTCGCAGCGATAGCATCAGCGCCCTCGCCATTGAGACCCATGCGATTGATTACGGCACCATCTCTTTCAAGGCGAAAAAGTCTTGGCTTGGGATTACCCTCTTTTGATATGGCCGTGACTGAGCCAATCTCAGCAAAGCCGAAACCGAGGTAATTCAGGAACTCTGCCAGATCGCCATTTTTGTCAAATCCCGCAGCGAGTCCAACTGGGTTATGCAAGCTTTTACCAAACAGATTGCATGACAAATGACTTCCTGTATAGACAAAGCTTTTGCTGAGCATTGGCCAAAGTGGGCGGCACTTTGCGACTAACTGATGAGTAAGCAAGTGAGCTTGTTCCGGATCCTGCCGGAAAAGTGCCGGACGGATAAATTGCTTGTAAAAGGCTGGGCTAAGGATGCTCATCTGCAAATACACTCTGGTTCGAAGTAGCTGTTTCCTCCCTTGTAGTGTCTCATATTGAATGCAATTATCCGTTGCCCTCTAGTCGCGACTTCTGGTATCCGCTGTACTCAATGGAGGACAAATACAAGCGGTGAGCGGTGACCAGAATTTTTCCATTGTGGTGTGCAGATTCGTAAGTCCTGGAAAACGATTAGTCGCCACCGCCGCCATCACCACCGCCACTGTCGCTACCGCCGCCCCAATCTCCACCACCTTCGGAATTTCCGGAACTGCCGCCACCCCAAAAGTCCCAATCCCAGTTGCTCGATTGCCTGTCGTAATCGCCAGTGCCGCCGCCTGCGCTGCTGTACGAACTATTGCGGTTCGCGTTGGACTGCCGTTGACGACGATTCCTGTCGTCCTGATTAAAGATGTAGGCGCCGAACATGGCTACGATCACGAAACCGATACCTAGTGCTAGCCAGACCATTTGTCTTGTCTTCCTTTTGTCGTCTGTATTGTTCCCTCTTCCATGCCTCTAATATAGAGTTGTCAAGGTTAACGAGTTTATAAGAAGGCGTAAATAAAAATGGAAGAATTCGGCGTCCTCGCCGCTCCTGGGCGCAGAAGTCCCGTGGCGCCACGGGACTTCACGAGATGAACATGACGAAACGGATACCAGCAGTGGCAATTGACGCCCTGGTACCGGAGCCTAAGAGTTCGATCATTCCTCGTTGCCGGTGCTCCAAGCGGTTTGTCAACCTTACTAGCTTCGGACCACTGGAATAGCTATTTTGCTGGCTTTCTCGGGTAAATGATCACCTTATCCCAATGGTTATAGTTGTCTCGCGAAAAGTCAGGGTGCGCACCACTAGCGCTGAGCTTGCCCAAATTCGGCGTCTTATCAATCGAGACTGCTACGCTTCGCTCTATATCTTTAGTTAGTTTCGCCATTGTCGTATCCGGAACATGAAAACCGACATCCAAAAACGATGCAACCTTGAATCCGTGTTTCTCCCGCAATTGTTCAACAGCGGTATTGGCCTTCCCGTTGCCCTCCGGATCGCGCAGATGCTCATTCCCAACCCACAAGACAACTTTGTTAGTACCGTTCTCATCCAGAATTCCCTTAACGGTTTTCGCCATATGTGTGTCACGATCACCCAATCGAGTCAACTCTTGCTCTAACGCACGAATCTTTTGGTCGTCGGAACCGCCGATGGAATACTTCGATAGCTCACGCTCGAGACCTGGCTTCTCGCGATCTGCAACTACCAGTTTTAACTTTGCCTCACGCGCCGATTTTAGCATCGCCACAAAATCGTCGTGCCTCAGCTTCTCGGGCAACATAGCGACATCGAGTTCACCGGTGTCAGAGAAATTCTTGATCACATCTTTAGAGGTGATGGGGATCTCTAACGCCAGGTGGGTGATACCAGCGCCGGCCAAATCTTTCATTATCGACTTGCCAAAGTCTCGTTGGGGATTGGGAGTCACGTGCGTTTCTCCGATTGACACCACCCGGTTGTTCTTAACCGCCTCGGTCACCATAGTCTTAGGATCGCCGCCATGAGAATTGATGTCGCGCTTAGCGCTCTTTAGCAATTCTTTGTCAAAGAATTTGAATGCGGGATCAGCAGCCTCCTCAGCCGAAATTTCTTCACTCAAAAACTTGGCGCCTTTTCCACTTAGAGCGCCACTACCGCCAGTTTTGAATGGATTGGTAAATTCGACGCTCTCAGTTTCCTGAGGCTTGCCAGGAATGACTCTGTTGAGGGCGGCGAGCGTTTCAGTGGCGCCCAGTAATATGGCAGACACCATTTTCGTTAGCTCCGCAGCCTCGTCAGCCGTAATGTCGTCAGCTGTAACAACTTCCTTTCCATCAGGCATTGGCTAAAGTCCACTAGAACCGCAATACTATATGCCACAAGCCTGCGCTGGGCTAACCACATGGGTGTATCAGGCACAGTCCTCGGAGACCATGGAGTGCTCGTCGTCTCCAGGGCAAGCCATCACGGACATTCAGGAGTGTGAATGTGCTCTGGTCTGAATCCGATGCCAATAATGTTTGCCGGGATTGCTCGCATAGGGCGGAAAATCTGGAAAAGCCTTGCCGGTAGTGGGACCGTGATAGGTCTGTCGCTGTGCAGCGTTGGTTTGATAACGGCGTTTTGAATAGCGATCTGAAGCCGCTGCGTCATGCGAGTTGGATAGGTGCGTCGTTGCTGCACTTTAGCGAGGTCATCGGTTGTGCAACGCGTATCTTTCAAAGGCGCATACAAAATGTTAGCGGTCGCCACTGCATCTTGCACCGCAAGATTGATGCCGACTCCACCGACCGGAGACATGGCATGCGCAGCGTCACCTATGCAAATCAACCCATCGCGATACCATTGCTTCAATCGATCGACTTTCACTGTTAGGAGCTTGATTTCATCCCACGACTGAAGTTCGTCCATTCGATCCGCCGTAAAAGGAGCGATCGCTACGATGCGTTCCTTGAGTTTGTCCAGCCCAGCAGCGCGGATTTCATCAATCTTACCTTTCGGAATAATAAAACCGCACTGCCAGTAATCATTTCTGTTGAGCATAATGAAAATGGTGCCTGCAGCTATTCGCCCGAGTGTCTCTTCTGGATCGGTCCCATGACGCGACAAACGCATCCAGAGCACATCCATCGGTGCGCCTTCGCTGGCAACCTCGAACCCGGCCTTCTCGCGCACAATTGAGCTTCTGCCATCTGCGCCCACAACCAGGTCGGCCTTGACCCGCAGGAGGTCTCCATTGGACTGCTTCCCAACGACCCCGACGATACGCCCTGAATCCTCAATCAGATCTACTGCTTCAGTGTTCATTCGCAGCGCGAACGGCTTGTAGCGGCTGGCTTTTTCATTGAGGAAGCTGAGAAACTCCCACTGCGGCATGAAGGCGATAAATTTGCATGCAGCGTTTTTCAGTTGGGAAAAATCGGCAAAGATGATCGATTCGTTGCCAATTTGTCCACGAAGCTGTTGCACCTCTTGATGCGGACGTGAAAGAAAATCCTTGAGATATCCTAGCTCATGCATCAGCTCAAGCGTGGATGGGTGCACCGTATCGCCGCGAAAATCGCGAAAGAAATCTCCGTGCTTTTCCATCACCACCACATCCACTCCGCCGCGAGCAAGCAGCAACCCAAGCATCATGCCGGCTGGTCCGCCGCCAACTATGCAGCAAGTGGTTTTGATTTCAGTTTGATCGCCCACAGCAAACACCTTCACAACTATGCACCAGTTCGGCCGCTTCAGGATAGGCTGTTACCGGATGAACAGTCAATTGGCTATTGGGTTACCATCAGGCAGTTCTATTCCATTAGCTTGTCTATTTCTGCAATCACGGCATTTAATGATTTCTGAACTCGTTTGCCCATAGGTGCATTGACGTCTGCGAACCATTCAACCTTCTCGTTTTCTATCGGGAGAAAGCCAAGCCCTGCGTTTAGCGCGACGCACCTACCTTCAGTCGAGCGCAAGAAAACGAGGTGGCGTCCTGGTTTGATGTCGTAATCAGGAACGCATAAACCTGCGCCCTCTGGGGTTGTGATTCCGGCGACAAGAGTTACGTTTGATAGCTTAGCGCCCTTAATGATTCGCTCGACTTTCGCCTCTGATCGGTAATGAAAAACAATTACCCCGGCCGGCGTTTTTTCTTCTTTCACCGGACCGACATCGACAATGGCGATGATGTCAGCACTTTTGACCATTGCCGCTGGTGGGATGAATCTCCAGCTCGCGAACACCGCTGAGCCGCAGGTTTGCGTGAATATGAGAGCGATGATGAGGATGGACAATTTCATAGCAGAACTACATCCAATGCGACCATAGGCGTCGCGAATGGTGCGGTGAGTATTGGTTTGATAGGGCGAAATGATTTCGCTGCGTTTTGGAGTCGGTTGCTTCATTTTGCAGTTACCTTGGGCTTGGCTTCGGTCAGCTTCAGCGCTGCATTCAACTTGTCTTGGATATTGAGATTTCCGTTCAATGCGAGAGCTGCTCGATACTCGACCACCGCAGTTTTGTAATCTTTTTCTTGTTCAGCAGCTTCACCCAGTTTCAATCGCACGTTAGCCTGATCCGGCTTCAGTCCAAGGCGCCGTAGAACATTTTGAAGATTAGCTTCCATGACCTTGCTGCTGGGCTCTTCGAATAGTCCTTTGTGAAAAAGTTTGACTGCTTCTTTTGGCTGCGCCTTCAATCCATAATTGTTGTAAGCGATTCCAAGATTCACGTGAGCGTACTCGTTTGTGGGATCCATGCTCAGCGCTGTTTCAAACGCTTTGATGGCCGCGGCAAATTGTTCTTTGTCCATTAACGCTACGCCATCGTTGTTTAATCTAGATGATTGTTGGCGGGCGCTGATTGTAACTCCCGAACGCTTTGCTGTCTCCTCGACGCTTACTTGCAACTTGTCAGAAAGTGGGACCAATCTAACTTCGGTCATTTTTAGCGCTGCTTTCAATCTGGCTTGTGTTTCTGGATCGTTCTTTAGTGCAAGCGCTGCGCGATACTCGACCACCGCGGCCATGTAATCGTTTTCCTGTTCGGCCTCTTGAGCTACCTTCAGCCGCACGCGAGCGTCAGTTGGGTTT
The DNA here is from genome assembly GCA_021772155.1 of Candidatus Obscuribacter sp. GTDB lineage: Bacteria > Cyanobacteriota > Vampirovibrionia > Obscuribacterales > Obscuribacteraceae > JADYXS01. The sequence goes on along the minus strand of JADYXS010000147.1, from coordinate 1,660 downwards.
ACTCCAAGCGCCATTAGAACCTTTTCTAGATTTTCTTTGGTCGTCTTATTGTTGGGGTCTATGAAAGCTGCCCTGTGGAAAAATTTGATAGCCTTTCTTGGCGGGCAAGTCAATGCATAATTGTTGTAGGCAATTGCTAAATTATCGCGAGCGAAACTGTAGGTTGGATCTAAATGCAAGGCAATTTCTAGCCTCTGGATCGCTGCTCCGAATTGATTCTTGTACAAGAACCTAACGCCCTCATTGTTCAACATCGCCAGCCGCGTTGCCGGAAATTTCGATTTTGCCGTTGAACTCAATTCGGAATGTGCTCTTTTCGGAGTTGACACTCTCTTGGATTTGTCCGGAAGAGCAGCCAATCTAGCCTTAACGATTCCGGATTGAGGATCTAATTGCAACGCCTTTCGGTATTCTTGCTCGGCAGCATCATAGTCCCGGCACATCTCATAGGCATAACCGAGTCCCAGATGATTAGCGGTACTGGCTCCGGCTGTCATGAGAGATTGCCATTGTTCGAACATATTCTGCGGTTGTTTCGTCGAGTTCGTCTGAAGCACGATATCGGCAAACTTAGGATCTCCTGAGATCCTATAAGCTTCTTGGTATGCAGCTAGAGCTGCGTCAGGGTCGCCTTCTCTATCGAAAGTCTCCGCGAGTTCCTTATGCGTTTCAGCCGACCGGTAGTCTTTTCTGGCTAGGTCGAAAGCCGTCGCCAGTGCTTTGTGCAGATGCAGGTTCTGCGGATCCGTTGTGATAGTCTGCAATATGATTTTTGTGCCGGTTTTGAAGTCTGATGTTTGTGCTCTTTGTGCGATGGCAACAAGGGCTGAAGTGATTTCAGGATCGGGTGAACCGGATACTACAAATAGTTGAGCCAACGCTTCGGAAAGTTTGTTTTGTTTGACTAACGCTCTGGCTTTTGCCACCTGAATCGCGACTAGTTCCTTTGGCACCGAGCGCCTTGGTGACTCCTGTCCGTACATGTTCTGGTCAAACACGTAGCTTATGTCAACATAACTGGGCGAGCCTGCCGGCAATGGGTCAGCAGGAGATGTTGCGGTCAGCGCGTCGATTGCTGCTTTGTCCACAGCGGCAACACCGGAAGAATTTTCTATTCTGATGCCGCTTATGTCACCGTTTCGGTGGACTTTGAAAAGCAGTCTCGTGCGAGTTGGGTTTTTGCGCTCTGGTGGCTGCCAGTTCTTTTTGATCTTTGCTTGAATGTTGTCCAAATAAGGTCCGAAATCTACGCGCTCTTGAGCGACGGCAGGTTTCGCATGCGGTGTCTTATGTGGCTCTTCGGCCAATCCTGGGGCAAGGACACAGAGCGCGGCGCATAGAGAAACCAACGCTGCGCATTGTTTGGTTCTGTTCCACAGGGGCGTCGAAAGTCGTGTCATGGTGAATCATGCCTGTGCTCGCCATCTATGTATGCCCCAGCCAGCGCTTGTCCAATCTGTTGGGGCGGGAGGCTTTAAACGGACCTCAGCTGTGGATAGTAGCGCTTTCTGGAATTGAGCTCGTGCTGATGGTAGGATTATGCTCAGTTCTCGCCCTTTTTATGGCATTTTTCTGATGACAATTGATCCACAATCCTTCGTGATATTCACCGATGGCGCTTGTTCGGGTAATCCGGGACCAGGCGGCTGGGGTAGCATCG
>JADYXS010000003.1 GCA_021772155.1 Candidatus Obscuribacter sp. | reverse complement strand
CTTCCACACTATCAACCACCCCGGAGCGGGCGGGACGCGCTCCCGGGGCAGTGATTATTTGCCTAATTTAGGGTCCTTGATCCCTGTGCCACCAGTGGCTGGTTGACGCAAGGACCCTGGCGTTGGTGGCGTAGGTGGTGCGTCTTGCATCTGTACCTTGTGCGTTATATCACCCATGGCAGCTTCGCTCATCGGCGGTGCCAAATTCCGGTGCACCAAGATCAAGACATTCTTCGACAAGCTCATCTAAAACGCCGAGGTAAAGCTAGCAAAGTAAGCAAAAAGACAACGCAGTCGTTGGACAGTTACGCGTTGAGTTCAAGCCAATAGCTGCCTGGCGAAAGTAACTGCGAGCCATCTATTAGAACGTTACCGGCAGCTCCTTTAGTCCGCGCAAAGAAAACGGATGTTTGTACTCGACTTTAGACGTTGCTAGTTTGAGGTTCGGCATTCTCCGCAGCAGTGTGCCGATTGCAATTAGCCCTTCGGTTTCGGCAAGAGATGAGCCGAGACAGTGGTGTATGCCGTGTCCAAATGCCAGATGTTTGTTCGGACTGCGAGCAATGTCAAACCTGTCAGGTTCGGCAAACTGACCAGGATCTCGGTTTACCGAGCCGATCGCAATCAGCACAGGCTCTTCGTCTTTGATTGCCTGACCATTGATTTCCAGATCCCCGCCGGCAATGCGGCGAACCAATTGCACCGGACTGTCGTAGCGCAAACATTCAGAAATTGCCGATGGCATCAAATCCGGTTGCCCCTTCAGCTTTTCCATTTCTTGTGGATTGCGCAGCAGGGCTAGGGTTCCATTACCAATCAAATTGGTCGTCGTTTCGTGCCCAGCAATGAGAAGCAAAATAATATTCGCCAATAGCTCAGGCTCGGTAAGGCGATTACCATCTTCCTCCGCTGCCACCAACTCGCTAATCAAGTCAGTCCGGCGTTCGCGACGACGTTCTTCCACCAACGGGCGAAGATAACTTACCAACTCCTGATAAGACTGCATCACCTTGGCCAAATTGAAGATGTTCATATTCGGGTTTGGATCAAGTGCGGCAGTGATGTTATGAGACCACGATTTGAAGCGCTCTCGATCGTTTGCCGGAATGCCAAGCATTTCGGCTATAACTATTGCCGGCAGCGGAAAGGCAAAGTCCGCCATCAGATCCATTTTGCCTTTTGACTGAACGGCATCGAGCAGCTCGTTGGTGATGGCCTCAATGCGCGGGCGCAAATTGTTTATCATCGTCGGGGTGAATGCCTTGTTAACAAGCGAGCGCATCCGAGTATGATCAGGCGGGTTTGCATTCAGCATATGCTTGCCGCGATTTTCCGACATCTCCTTGCCTTTGGGCAGAAATTTTGCCAGCATATCCATTTGTTTGAAGCGGCGAACGCCTTTCTCGAAATGAAGATCGCCAAGTATTTCACGCGCGTCCTCATATCTGGTAACCAGCCAGTATTGACCTTTCTCGCTCCACATCACAGGCGCGGTTTCCCGTAAACGTTTTAGAATCGGATATGGGTTGTCGTAGAACTCTTTTGTTGAGTCAATCAACGGATCTTCCAGCACCATTTTCGGGTTGGTCATCTCAAGCTCCTTTTCCGCAAGCGATATATAGTAGCAGTGAAATTGATGCCTCCGCTGCAAGCCACTCGATGATAAATCCAAGAAAATCCACTAGCAAATCCACAGGCAAAAACAATAGCTACGTTGCCTACGTACTTGACCAATTGCATCTTGTCGACGACATCCGCATCAGACGAATGTTCGGTGGATTCGGGGTGTATTGTCAGCAGTACTTCTTCGCCTTAATCTGGGAAGACAGCCTTTACATCTTCACAAGCCAGGAATCTCGGAAGAAATACAAGAAAGCCGGAATGGAGGCCTTCGTTTTCAAAGAAGGGCAAACGGAAGGAAATTATTTTACGATACCAGATGTGGTGCTATCGGATCCTAACAAACTGGCGGTTTGGGTCAATGAATCGGTGATTTGCCGCAGCGAATTTGAGCGCGAAAAGTAACCCACGGCTGCCACCGGCAACGTTCAAATATAATCCAAATCAACAGAATTAAGGGCTCTTTCCACACCCCTGCCACATTAGGCTGGCATAGTGCCTGTGGCTAGAAGTATGAATTTTTCATGGATCTTCAGGATTATGTCTACAAACCAGGCGAGAAAGGTAGCGGAAACGACCCGCTGATGGACTGTGACGGACTGATGTCCTGGGTCTCTGAAAATGTCGCCAAACCATTTGCTAATGCGGCTTTCATTGAACCGTGCAATGCCGTAAGCAGTTCAGTAAACGATCTTTCCGGGCAGTTCGGCAGCGGCAAAATGCTGCCCGAATGTCAGCCCCTTGAGTTACAGGAAGCCGAAGAAGGCAGTTTTGCTTCAGCAGGGCAGTCCGTTGCAACGGGTCTTGGCTCAATAGTTCCGTATTGTGTGGCCGTATTGGCGACCAAGGGCCGGCTAAAGGCCCTTGCCGGCCAAAGCACAACTCCAATGGCTCATCTACTTCGGCATCAGACGACCTCGATGGTTCTTGGAGCAGCCACTTACGATGTCATGAAAAAGCCGCGAGAAGGTGAAACGCGGCTCGGTAACGGCCTCGGCTCAGCAGCTGCGATGCTGACGTTTGAAGGTGGAAACCACCTGAGCCGAAACATGCTGCTGATGGACAAGCTAAGCGCCAGGGCACTGACGGGGGCGGCGGGAAGCAGCCTTCACTTAACTGTTTCCGGATTGGTCAGCAAAGGCGAGCTACCGGACAGCCAAGCCGTGGACCAGGCCGTGTTTGCGGGCGCTGCATTCAACGTTATCTTTCCGACCGTTATGGAACGGTTCAGTGCAGCTAAAACGAAGGGACCGTCAACCACTTCGCTTGCGGACGTATCCGAAAACACTGCTACCGCTAGCGCACCGGAAACTGCGATCGCATCGAAGCGAATGCGATCCCAACACCAGCATCCCGTTGGCTATGTTCTGTCCAGCGATGAAGTCACGTTGATGGACTACGCCAGACGTATCGATGGTCGCGAAGGAAAAGCGACAGCGCCCCTGCACACGTCCCAACTGTTATCAGATGACGTCCTAATCGATTTCCACCGGCAAGTGACAAAGAGCGTGCGGACCTTCCGCCACTCAGAGGAGTTTCCCCAAGTACAAGAATCTTTCAAGGGACTTGTCGAGGCAAAAAGGGCACACAGCAGGCAAACAGCAGATTTTCTGGACATGCTTAACAAGGACAGACCGCTTGAAAGCCAGATATCGCGCGGCGAATTATCGAACAAAGCAAAGTTGGAAAGTCTTGCAGACCAACATCCAGAAATGCGCAGCGCCATGGAACGCTGGCATGAAAGTCGGGCACACATAGCGGAGCTTTCCAAAGACTTCTCAAAAGTAAAGGCTCGCCAGATAACTGCCGACCTAAAATCCGCAGTTGGTTACTTAAGCGATGAGTTGAGCATGCCTCCGCTTGGGCTGCGAATCGCGAGCCTGACCAGAAGCACAAAAGCTGGCACGTCTGGAAACGGTACACATGCCTTTTATGACGGTGGCAAAGGCGTGGAAGTGATGAACGCCGGCACCATATTTTCGGGAAAATGCAGTGACGTAACAGCATTGCTCGGACACGAAACGGGTCACGGCTATCAGGAATACATAATGGCACGTCATATCGCCGATACAATTCGGATCGGCAAAGACGTATCTCCGGCAGAGGTCACGTTGTTCCAGAAAACATGCGGACAGGTAGGCGATTTCTTTCCATCGGAGAAATGGTCTCGAGCCATGCTAGCCATGCGAAATGGGCTGCGACTGCCTGATGCTAAGGCAGAGCATGCCGTCAAGCTTTTAGTTGACATCGGCGAGAGGGGCGAAGCCAACAAAACACAAATCGCCCTGAAGGCGATGGATAATTTTCTCAGCAATCCAAACCTGCCCAAACCGGTCACCACTGTCCTCACACAACTAGAAAATCCGACCGTTCGTGCACTCTATTTTCCCGACGGTAAACTGCCCGACACCATTGTCCGACTCCAGGGAAAACTGCAAACAGGCACCCCCGTCGACAGCTGGTTGCAGAAGGCGGACTTTCGAGACTGCTTCAAGAGCTCATGGCGCGATCAGGAAGCGGCGCGATACCTTCGCTATCGAAACGCCTATTACGAGCAAGATATGTGGAATTTCGAAGAGCGAATCCGCGCTCTTACATCATCGCCACGAAGCGGACGCTGATAACTAATCAACGGCTCCCACCTGCAACGATCAATAATTTCTCAAATCAACAATTAAGGAGTGTTTTCCACACCCCTGCCACATTGTGATGCCATAGTACCTTTGTCCCGCAACTGAAAACATCGTCAAACCATTTAAAACTGCGGCTCTCCTTGAGCCTTGCAGTGTCGTATCCAGCTCAGTAAACGATTTTTCCGTGCAGCTTTGCAGCGGAAAAATGATGGCCGATTATTGGCTGAATGAATGCAGACAAAAGTTTGGCGTCGCTGTCCAAAATATTCGTTTGTCCGATAGATACTCTCGGGCGGCAATTTCAGGCAAAGGGAAGTTACTAGATCGAGAGCGCTTGATAAAAAGTTCTCTTGACCCAGCGAGCACAACATCATGTCCCCAAACCCGGAAGCACAGAGACCTCGCGAGGTCTCCCTGGACGATTCTAAAGATACACCGCAGCTGCCGATCGAGATGCAGCCTATTGCTAATTTTACTAAGGATACGTCTGAATCACTGCCGCACTTCACCGTCTTTGCCGCAGGCGAGCCAGGCGACGATCCTGTTCCACCTCAAGGTTTCCCGGGTCCCGGTGGCGGTTTTCCACCAGGCGCCCGAGGATTTGGACAGCGCGATATAGACAATACGGAAGCGTGGCGCGACATGCTCCGCCCGCCGAATGCGGTGAATATGATGCGGTCGCTCGGACCGTCAGCAGTCGAATACCTCAAAACATTGGACGCCAATAAGCCGTTGCGGCTCAATTCCGTGCCGATGTTCATGAACACCAATGATGATGCTAATCGTCAGAAGATTATGGGCACTATAAAAGACTCTCTGCAAAAGGGCCTGCCGCCGATGCAGGGACCATTCGGCGAAGACGCAGAAAGCGACCCGACAGAGGCGCACCGAAGGCAGGCTTTGCGGTTCATGTTAACCGCAGACGCTAAGATCCGCCTTGATCGCATTGCGATGGCGCAGAAAGCCGGCGGTCCGCTTGATGCTGCGCAGCAAGAAGAAGTGAAAAAGATTGTCACCAACCTGCTGCACGAGGAAGGTGAGGTACTCAAACCATTTGACGACTTCCTCAATGGATTCAACGACGGTCCCTTGCGCGTCAAAGTAGAAGGCGATACACGCTTCGGCTTGTCGGCTGATGCGTGCAGCATTCGTGAGCTTGCCAACCGTGAAAAGACAAAGAATATGATTCTTTCTCTTGAGAAAGCCGGAAATGGCAGTGGTACCGGTGGCAATGCAGTTGGACCAGAAGACGTAGCAGAAACCTTGGATCGCCTGCGACAGATGGCGACCGAAGATCCGCCGTCGGCATCGGCAAAGGCTTTTATTGAGAAACTAGCGAGCGCCGGTGTCAATGTGCCGCAGATGATTTCTGATCTGAGAAACAGCGACAAGTCTATATCAGAAGCTGCTCGCAAGGAATTTGTCGGGCACCTGCCAGAAATGAAGTACGGCGCCTTTAATCCAGCGCAGATATGCAAATCCATTCCTCCTGAACTGTTAAAGAGCATCGTCAAAGATGAGGAAAAGAGAGCGCTTGATGCAAGCAAGTTTTTAACTGATCCTCTTAAGGCGTTTTGTGGCGGGCAAGATGGAAAACCGCCAACAGCCGACGAAAGAAAACGACTCATCGCAGCAGCCAACGAAGCCAGCACTAAACAAGGAATCGGCACTGATGCTGTTTCTTGGATGAAACTGACGGATGCGCAAATAGCTTTCAGAGATGCAAAAAGCCCCGCCGAGGCAATGCGCACGCTGCGTCAGGTTCGGAATCTGGTTGATGCCGAACAAAACCGGCACGCTGCAACCTTCCTATCTAATCTGCCGGAGCTGGCTAAAGGCATCGGACAAAAACTCAAGATTGAAGGCGATGTGCTCGAAAAGCTTTCGACAGTCGGAGATCCTGACTCAGAGAAAATTTTGAAGGAACTGCAGTCCGCCCTTGGCGATCGGTTGAAGAACGACCTTGCCGAAAAAGGCGCGCGCTCAGTGCTGGCAGATTCTCGTCCAGGCGAAGGGACCGATGTTATCACCAAGCGCATCGGCGAGCTTGAGCGCTTTGGAGCGAACTCTCCTTTTGCCAAGGACAGGCTCGATTTTCTAAAGACGGAGAACGCCGTCCTAACAATTCGCACCAGCGGCGGTGACAAGGTAAAAGTAGAGATTGCCGTGAACTCACTGCTCGATCAGAGCAACGCGAACAACAAGTACGCAAAAGCTATCATAATGGAAATGCTGGTCGACGGTAACCATACTTCCGCTCTAAATGGTCAAGAAACAGAAGAAGGCGTACAGCAACTGGTTCCGTCGTACAAAACCAAGCTCGAAGATGTTCTGAAAACCGACGATCCTACCAATGCCCCTCTAGTCAAAGACATACGCCGCAGGATGGCAGAAAATATCATTGCCGGCGACCTGCAGCAGCCAAGCGAACGGCAAGTGGCAATTCTCTCTCTTGTCAGCGCTGGCACTGAAAGGAAAATTGATTCTACATTTGGTGACAAGACGATAGGAGAGAAATTGGCAGTTAAGCTCAAACAAACTGCTACAACTGCTCCTGTCGAGAACCTGGAGCGTATCTCCAACGGTCTCATGCGTTCCATCAAGCTAAACAATGAAGCACATCCACATCGAATTGCCGATGCGTATCTTACCTGCGTTGAGCGTGGTGGCATTCCTGCCGACACGCTGCGCAATCAGTACGCCTACGCTACCGATATGGCCTCGAGCGGCAAGAAAGAAGCTGTTCGTATCGTTGCTGGCATGATGTTCAAAAGTGAAGCGCAAGACTGCCAGCGCTTGATTGGTGACAAGCGTGTTGGGAATCCAGCAACTGAACTAAAGGCGTTGTATACAAAGTACTCAACCGGTCCTGACGCCTCAAAAGACATGAAGGAACACATCCAGCAATCAGTTAAAGAATTTTCCGAACGACCAGTTCAAGCAATGGAAAAACGATACCCAGGCATGATGACTCAGTTGATGGCAAGCAGGAACAACGAGGATCTTCGTCCCAAAGAAAATGTGTCTCAAAATCTGGCTTACGGACACAACGTCCTTGCAGATCTTTATGGACATATAAAGCTTGAAGATCAGTCCAAATACCATTCCGCTCAGACAGCCGAGATACTGCGCGCAGAAGCGAGTTTGAAGAAAGCACCAAAGGGGATTGAAAGCTCTGGCGACATCGTGAAAAGCCTCGTCGAAGAGATGATGGCTTTGACCTCTAAACTAAGTATTGAAGCTGATCACGCGAAGTTCAAGGTTGGCGTCGCCGATAGATTCTTACTTGATTGTCTAGAAAAATGTCCCGGGCTCCGGATTCCAGCTTCGGTTCGCGAGGGTGCATCCACCTTCAAAGGATTCGAACTCAACGGCGATGACTTTAAATTCTCAGGCAAAGCATCGTTAGCTTTGCGTGCCAATGATGCAGGCATTGGCCTCTTAGGAGTCGACAAGCTCGTCAACGTCCATTTGGATAATACTTCCGCGAAAATCAAAGTAGATCCACAATTAGACAAGCTCACACTTTCCGACATCAAAGGTGCGAAGCTGACGCTGGACAAGAGCGCTGGCGACATGTTGATGCAGAAGCTCAAAGACTTCCCGGCAGATAAGCAGCCGATGATTCAATTGTTTGCAGCGATGGTCAAGACGGGACAGAGTCCTGAAATTGAAGCTAAGTCGATAGATGTGCATCTGGAAAAGCAAGAAAATGGCGAGGACGTTCTAAACCTGAACCTCACTATGAAGGTGCTAGGCATGGAGCAAGTGATTAGCGAGAGAATTGCGATTCCACGGGAGCAAGCTAATCAAGTTCGTTCACTCTTAGCTGAGTTGAGATTGTCACCTGACAAGCGCGACATTACCAAATACCTGCAGGCTTTCATTTCTGCCGGATTAGACGACCGCATAAACAACTTCATTGGTAAGTTCGACTCGTTCCAAAAACTTGATGATGGTTCCTTTAAATGTACTCGCAAAGAAGAGGGCGAATTTGATCTCGGAAATTTGAAGCTGCTCGTTGGCAAAACTCTGCACGCCAAACCGGCTCGCGGTGAGGACTGTTCATCGATCACCAATATCGAAGGGCTCTCTGCAAAAATTCCTTTACCTCCTGAACTGGCCGAGAAACTGAAGATCAAGGATGCCGTCAACATCAAAGCCTTACACATCGGCGATTTGAAAGATGGAAAGCGCAAAATTACCATCGAAACTGACTCACTGTACAAGAAAATCGAAATTGAGTTAGATCAAAAATTTGAGCTTGTGAAAGATGGCAACGGGAACATCACCGTCAACGCCAAGCTTGCCAAAGACAATAACGAGCTAGACCTTGTATGCCGGTTCAATCCGCAATCACTGCAAAACGGCAAGCTCTTGAACTCGACGTGGTCATTCGACGTGAAGGGATCTTCTGAACTCAAGCAAGAACTACTAGGGGACTTTCTCAAAGAGTTATCGCCACTTGCAGGCAAGATCGAGACCCTTTCGAACAATCCCAGAGAGACGAAACTGGTTCTTACTGAACCTATGAAGTTCGACGTGAAAGGCGTTCAGCTTAGCTTCGATAAAGAAATCTCGCTCGAACGTCCAGCTGGTGTTCGCCCAGATGGGGGCTTCTCGGCCACTGTGAAAGGCGTAGACATATCCAAATTTGGTGGTGGCACACTGCATCGCTTCGTTTACGGCAGCAAGAGTCTGCTCAAACCAGAGGCTATCGACTGGACGCCCGGCAAAAATGGTGCCGACGGCAAACTGATCATCACGCCATCGAAGAAGTCGGCAGTGACAGCGGCCAGCGTTGATGTTAATGGTGACACTTTGAAGCCCACCGCGGCAGAGGTTACTATCGATAATCCGCTCGAGGCGGCCACAAGTCCAGGCAGTCACACATGGACATCTATTACCGCCAAGTTGAAGGCTGATGGAAACGGCGATCTGCAAGTCGATAACATGACCGAGATCGTGGCCAGCCTGGCGCTGAAGACTGCGGCGATGCATCTCTTAAGACCGATTCGTCTTCTCGCCACCGGCGTGAAAGCGCTGATCAGCCTCTTCGATTAATTACGCGGATGCCTGGTAGAGGGGAGGGGCTTGTCCCCTCCCGTTTCGGTTTTTTGATTAATGATGGAATGTTGGGACTGTAAACTACTATTCCGGCAATAAGAGCGACAATAATTACACTCCAGGTAACCAGTGTTATTGTTCGGTTTCGTGCGGGCCAAGTTTTCAGCCGACTGAACTCATCCTTGCTGGGGGCTACACTACTGCCTTGGCTGGGTTGGTCGTGCTCAATTGCATACGCTTCTGCAGCCGGTGCCGATTGATTCAGATCCGGCAATGAAGATGCACGCATGCTTCGCTGAGAAGCTTCAATTTCCGATTCGAGTATTGCTTCTTGTCCGCCGCGAGAACCGTCAGCGCGAACGTATTCAGCATCAAATGCTTCTGGAGAATTCATATCTTCTGCAAGCGATTCCATCTCAACGCTGGTATCAATTAGGCCGACATTGTCGTGCGCTAAGGAATAGCCGGTTAACGATTGTTCCGGCGCTAATACGCTATCGAGTGACAAATCCACTGAAGAAAGAAGAGCCTCTAAATCCACCCCTAGAGATTGGTTGACTTCGCGCACCGGCTCATCAGACACGTCAACGAATTCGAACGTCCCTTCCTTAGCAGAAAGTAGTTTGCGCAACGCATCAATTCCAATTTCGCCAGTCAGCGTTATCACCGCGCCGGTGATGAAGCGTCCACAAAAGACACCAATTATGCCACTACAGGTATCAGAAGCCACTCGAAGCATGCCATGCTTCACGTTGATTTCACGTGACACAGCTTCCAGCGCATCATGCAATCCCGCAGATGAAATCATCCCTTCGATTTTTTTTGACAAGTTGATCGCTTACCGCCTATCTGGAACCTGCATAGGCACCAGCTTCTCGATAGAGACCTTCGACTGTCTCGTTGTAGCGCTGCTTAAGCACGTTCCGTTTGATCTTCATGGTGGCAGTAAGTTCACCATTTTCCACTGAAAAATCATGCGGAAGAAGGGCAAAGTTGCGAACTTGCTCGTATTCAGCCAGTTGGTGGGATTTGTCAGCCATCTCATTCTTGATGTAGCGCTTAAATTGAGGCATTTTGATCAATTCTTCGTAGTTGGCAGCTGTCCATCCACGAGATTGAGCAAATTCCATAGCGGCCTGCTCTTCGAGCGTCAAAAGAGCCACAAGACTCTTTCGTTGATCTCCGAACACCACCGCCTGGCTGACGAACGACACAGTGCGCAAGATGCTTTCGACCTTTTGCGGAGCAATGTTCTTGCCAGCCGAATTGATGATCAGATCCTTTTTCCGATCGGTTATCTTCAGATAACCGTCTTGATCGAGGTTACCGATATCTCCAGTGTGGAACCAGCCATCAGTAAACGCTTCCTTTGTATGTTCTTCGTCCTTGAAGTAACCTGCGCAGACGGAAGCACCTTTGAACATAATCTCGCCGTCTTCCGCAATCTTCATCTCAACTGAAGGAATGACGGGCCCGACCGATCCTATTTTCACCTTGCCTATACGGTTGACGTTCGTTGGCGCAGAGGTCTCAGTAAGGCCATAACCTTCTAGAGCGTTGATACCGATTGAATTGAAGAACTCCATAGTTTCCGCTGAACCAGGCGCGCCACCACTGACAATCAGTCGCAGGTTCTTGCCGATGCGTTCACGCAATTTTTTGAAGACCAATTTTTCTGCCAACCAGTGTTTAGCTTGCAGAGCCGGACGAATCGGTTTGCTCTCTGCGCGGTGCAAGAGCACGTCCCTACCGACTGCCAGCGCCCATTGAATCAAGCGCTGAGCACGTGGCGAAGCGCCTTGAATTCCGCTCACAACTTTTGCGTGAATTTTGTCGAGCAACCTTGGAACGACCAGCATAATTGTTGGTTGCACTTCCTGCATATTCTTTGGCAGGTGTTCCATCCCTTCGGCAAAGGCAAGTGTACTGCCATTAAGCAACCAGTAGAACTCGCCGCACACTCTCTCAAATACGTGTGAAAGTGGCAAGAAGGATAGATAGGTGTCGTCAGATGCTATTGGAATAATTGCCGGACAATCTCCCACTACCGCTAGGATGTTTGAGTTCAGAAGCATCACGCCCTTTGGTGTCCCTGTGGTACCAGAGGTATAAATGATCGTCGCAAGGTCCTCAGCCTTAACTGCCGCAACGCGGCGCTTTACTTCATCCGGGTTGTTTTGCCGTAACTCGCGACCGACCTCTTGAACTTGCTCAAGCATAACGATGGTCTCGGGCGCAACGTCATGTTCTTGGGCCAATTCGGAGATGGTCTTTTTCTTCGGGGCGTTGAACAACACTATTTTGCTGAGCGATTGCAGGTTCTTATGGATCTTAAGGACTTTAGCTAGCAACACTTCATTTTGGATGAATATTATGCGCGAACCAGAGTTATTCAGAATGTGCTCGATGTCTTTGGCCGAACTGGTTGGATAGATCGGAACTGAAACAGCCCCGGCACAGAGAATTGCCAGATCGGCTGCCACCCATTGGTATGAAGTATTAGCCATAATTGCTGCACAGGAACCAGGCTCGAGTCCCATCGCGATTAGTCCAAACGAAAGCTCATCTACCAGCTGTCCCAGTTCTGCCCAGGTCATCGACCGGTATCCTTCCTTCCCTTCTTTGTAGCGAACCGCTGGGTTATCGCCAGATTGGGCAACACGATTCTGAAATAAGGCGGCTAAAGACTGACGCACGGCTACATCCTCACTCACGTGTCAACATTGGGTTTCCAAGGCTGCGGTTATTATACGGTTTACCAGTTCAGGGTAAGAATGTCCGAGCTGATCCCATACTTATTCCTTAAGGCACGACCATCCTCGAAGATTGAGACAGCTAGGTACCCTTCAGTAATTAAGCTGACGAGTGTTAAATAGAATTTGTTTCATTTTGCTAAAAGATCGCTCATTCAGAGCGGATCACAGAGAATTCAGACCGCTGGCAACTGACTGATTCAATCTTCCTCGGCCTTAGTAACAGCGTCATCCAGTGCTCGTTTCAACTGCTGTGCACCCTCAGGCGCGATTTCAAATCCCATGGCCCAGCCAGGATTAAACGCCAGCCCCATGGACGGACCGATACAGCGAAGCACCCAACCGCAATCGACTCGAATGGGGAAATTGTAGTCTGGAAACTGCCGTGTCATGCACTCTGCTCGCTCGGGACTGGAAAACAGGGCCATCATTTTCGGCTGATCCACTGCCGTAGAAACAACCATCGGACGCCTATCGCCGAGCGTGTCGCCGACAGGTTCTCCATCCACCATGATGAATACATCGGACATCAAGAACGCCCGCAAGAAGTCTTCTCTGGAAACTTGCCCGTTCCACATCGAGAACAACGTTTCTTCCAACTGGTTAAGTGGTTTGTCCACGAAGCTCGGGGTCTGTTCTTCCATTCAATTATCCGGTGATCAGTTTTTCCAACGTCTGTTCAGACATCCAATGCACCACCTCATCAGCGACTTCATCGACGACAGGATCAAACATCAGATCATGAAACGATTCATCAAAGTGCTTTATTCGTTTACTTGGTGCTACCAATTTGGCGAAGAAAGCGTTGTTAATTGGCGTGTTGACGATCAGGTCTTTACCGGCGGTCATCATCAATACAGGCATTTTCACCGAACCGGTTTTATGCTTTACGGCGTTGCTTAATTTGAGCAGTGCAAGTAACATTTTGCCAGGGACACGGAAGCGCCCTTCAGGATCGTTATTTATCCAACCTCTGGTTGGCTCATCACGCGTACACAGCTCAGCGCCGTAAGGAAGAGCCACTTCCATCTCCGGCCACAAAATCGCTTTTACGACCGTGGAGACGCGGTAGAACCAAGTAAATGTCTGCGGGCAACCGTCGAATCCCGGTGACAAAAGGACTAGGCCGTCCGGCGAAATATACTCCACCGAAACTAAGGAAAGCAGGGCGCCCATGCTATTTCCAACAAGATAAATTGGTTTGTTCGGAACAGTTTCTCGAAGATAATCAAACACCCGAACAAGGTCGTCCAACCACTGCGTGTACGCTGAGAAGCTGCCGGTGCGCTGCTTTCCGAAGCCAATCTGATCGTACGATACGGCATAGACACGCCGCACCTTTAACTGACGCGCAAACGCTTCAAACCATCCACTGTGAGCTCCCAGGCCGTGGATGAGCAAAGCTACCGCTTTGCAATCGTTTTGTGACCCCCAAGAACGCGCGGGAATTGTTGAGCCATCCGGACGGGGTATCTCAAACGTTGAGCTGGTGCTGGTTAGGTTTATTTCTTTGATCACAACTGGGCTATGACTGTTG
>JADYXS010000018.1 GCA_021772155.1 Candidatus Obscuribacter sp. | reverse complement strand
GCTCCAAGTGGAACACGCGGTGCCAGTCTCGACGTAACAACTTCGAGCCCACTTGTTGAAAGCTAGTTAGCGACCCAAATGGCCGTGCAGGGGAGGGGCTTGCCCCCTCCCGCTGTAGAACTAGAGCAACTAGATTTCCACACACCAAAGAAAGCGGCGAGATCCTTTGCCGCTTTCTTGGTGCATTCCTTGCACGACTGGTGCAGAATGGTGACCATGGAAGATGAACAATCGGATCCACCAACGTCGATCGAGCATGCGGCTCGTAGGCAC
The DNA here is from genome assembly GCA_021772155.1 of Candidatus Obscuribacter sp. Classification (GTDB taxonomy): domain Bacteria; phylum Cyanobacteriota; class Vampirovibrionia; order Obscuribacterales; family Obscuribacteraceae; genus JADYXS01. The sequence goes on along the minus strand of JADYXS010000018.1, from coordinate 2,645 downwards.
AACGTCGATCCAGATCGCGCCAAGGCGTGGGACGCATGGTCCAACTTGTTTCTGGACAGCCCTGTTGATGATAGCTGTATCAATTACATCGCGTGGCTACTTGCCGCTACACCATTCTCGATAGCCGAAATTAGGCACATTTTGAAATACGAGGTCGAGCCGGCATGTATTGGCAATCTGTTTTTAACTGCCGGCCAATGGGCCGGGTTTGATGCAGAATGGCTAGTGACCGAGTGTGCTAAGCACCAACGGGCCTATCCGTATCCGAAGTGTGCAAATAAAAGACGTGGGATATTCTTGAGTCTAGCTTCGCTCATGATGAATCATACTGCCTTGGAGAGAGATTCGGTAATTGCCCAAGTCGAACAGTCCCGAGTGAATGATAGTTCACCAGAGATCTGACTCCTCCGACCGTTTGCCCGTATTTACGTGCGAAGCAATTGTTGAAGTTGAGCCAGGCGGTCTGAAGGTTCGCCAAATGATTGCTTGTAATCCGCAACGCTTGCTTGGATCACTTCATGCGCGCGCTTTCGTCCATAACCTTCTGTGATTTCCACCACTCGCGGTGGCTCACCAGGTAATTGCTTATAGCTTAGAAAGTAGTGCTTAAGCCGATCGATAAGGGCAGGAGGGCACTGTTCTAAATCTTTGATGGCACCGAATGTGACATCACCTTCCAGTACGGCAATGATTTTGTCATCAGCTTCGTTGTTGTCGATCATCAGCAGACCGCCAATGGGTATGGCGTTGAGGAAAATGTTGCCCTGTGGAATCCCACGCTCGCTGAGAACGCAAATGTCTAAAGGATCGCCGTCGCCCTTGACTCCTGTTCTTCCGGTTACACGTTCGCAAATTGCCGCCACTTGCGGACCGCAGTACGATTGAGGAATAAATCCGTACAGCGTCGGACACAAGGAAGAGAATCTCTGCGGGCGATCAACTTTTAGATGGCCGGACGGCTTATCGATCTCGTACTTGACCGTGTCAGTGGGCACGATCTCAATGAACGCCTTTAGTGTATCAGGTGACTTTTCGCCGGGTGAAACGCCGTGCCATGGATGGGCTTGGAACAAAAGTGAGAACGTTTTGGCTAATTGGTCTTGACGGTCCATGGTGTCCTCATTTGACGCACAAGTCGGGAGGTAGTGTTTTGCTGAAAATCTCTTGGATTACTGCTTCGGCGGCGGAATGCGGATCAACTTCGTGGTCCACAAGCTTTGTGACTAGATCTTGGACCTGTCGGCTGTGTTCCAGGGAACTTTGTAGGTTGCTTCTGGCAATGTCTGCAACTAGCTCCGCCAACTCAGCTTCCATCTTTAACCGTCGCCTGGCCTTCAATCTGCCCGCTTTCTCCAGATAGTCCCTGTGGTCGCGGATATGTTGCCAGACTTCACTAATGCCTTCATTCACTTCGGCATTCGTTATATCGACCGGCGCATGCCATCCAGATTCATTTTTGCTCAGCTCGAGACTCTGCATGATTTCACTTGCGGTTTTTTGAGCGCCGGGAAGATCGCCTTTATTGACGACAAATAGATCGCCTATTTCCATGATTCCGGATTTGATTGCTTGAACGTCATCCCCGGAACCTGGCATCAACACCAGCACTGTCGTGTCGGCGGTTTTGGCAATTGCCAATTCGGATTGCCCAACTCCAACTGTCTCAATGATTACAATGTCGTAACCGGACGCTTCAAGCATTCGCACGGCATCATAGGTTGCCAGTGCTGTGCCACCGGAGTGCCCTCGATTGGCCATCGACCTGATGAAAACTTTCTTGTCAAGTGTGTGCGTCTGCATGCGAATTCGATCGCCGAGAATTGCACCACCGGTAAATGGACTTGACGGATCTACTGCCAAAACGCCCACCTTCAGATCGCCGGTTCGCCGAATCTCAGCAATCAAAGCGTCCACTAGCGTGGATTTGCCCACTCCTGGTGAGCCGGTGACTCCTATTAAATGGGCCGTGCCGCTGTGCCCGTAAAGTTTGCGCACTAGCCAAGCAGCTGCAGGTCCGCCGTCTTCAACGACACTTAGCGCGCGCGCCAGAGAACGTCTATCGCCTGTGAGAATGTCTTTAGAGATGCCTTCAAGAGTCAGTTTCAATTACGCGAACTCGCTAGCTTTCAATGTTGCCAGATCTTAGCAGCACGCGGGCTTAGAGGGAACAAAACAGGTTAGACTAGGTCTTCAGTAATGTGAAGTCCGTGCAAAGGATACTTACTAATTATGCAAAGAAATTTTAACGGCGCTCTACTTGCCCTAATGATGGTGGCTGTCACTAGTGCCCCGGTCCTTGCGCGTGGCAACGATTTTGTCATCAAGTCCGGTTTTGGAGACGAAGTCACGGTCCGAAACGGCTTTTTCGGTCGTAAGACTACTGTGGTAAAAGACAGAATGGGAAATGGCTACAGCACGAAAGGCGGCCTGTTCGGCTCCAAAGAGACCAGCGTCAACGTGCTCGGCAACAACTTGACCCGTAAAAAGGGTTGGTTTGGTCGAAGTGAAATTCAAGGTGGCACCATCCTTGGTGACAAAGTCTCGACTAAGAAAGGATTTTTCGGACGTCGAACAACCACTGTTGATGTGAGCGGCAGTTCCTCGGTTGTGAAGGACCTTTGGAATAAACACGGTTCGAAGCTTCT
>JADYXS010000146.1 GCA_021772155.1 Candidatus Obscuribacter sp. | reverse complement strand
GGCAATTGGTTGGGTCAATTGGTGCTCCAATGGATGTTTTTCCGACTGATCGTAGGCACAATCATTTCAGCCCCCGAAGGAACGGCCATTTATTACCCGAGAAGAGATTGATATCCGGTTCTGACGCTGCTCACAAATACTCAGGCACTCAGTCTAACAGATACTCTGAAGGGTCACTTTGATACCGAGGTGAAACCACAGGCCTGGGTGACCGAAGTAACGATTATCTGCGCAGCTGGTAAAATGTGATGGTCCTTCGAAAAGGCGAGATCAAATGCGACAAAAATGGCTTATGCCGATGCTTGCACTGCCAATCATATTGGCGTTTGCAGTAATGCCGTCGATTTCCGACGCCAAGCCGAGCCCGCGCAGCACCGTAAAACGTGCGGCCCCAAAACCGGCCGGAGCGCAGTCGAATGCGGCAGCAAATACAGCGTTCAACAATTACCTGAGCAGAATCCGGGCCAAGATAGATCGCAACTGGTACGTCGCGGACGGAAAAAATAACGTCGTCCTTATTGTCACAGTCGCTGCTGACGGCTCTGTTACAAACTTACTCATAACCAGCACGCCGACTGACACGAAAGCGGAGCAAGCAGCGAATGACGCCTTTAATCAATCGCAACCGCTGGAAGCACTGCCGACAGGAACACAGTCCGTCAAATTGATACTTACTTTTGAGTCTACGGCCGATCCACATGGAGACAGCTCGCGGAACATTAGCGCGAAAATTGAAGCGCCGGCCAAGGAACCTCCTAAGTCAGACAATCAACCAGCCCCAGGAAGCAACTGAACATTCAGAGATTCATTCACCCGGAAGCCATTCGACCTTCTCTCTATGCAGGAAGCTGGTACGAAGCTGATCCGGAAAAGCTAACTACTCAATTGAGATCGCTCTTAGAGTCGGCTGACGCTGCTGGTTTGGCCGGAGAAAATGACCAGGCGATCTTAGCTATCGTTTCACCACATGCCGGATATGTATATTCCGGTGCCACAGCAGCTTTTGGTTATCAGAAGGTGAAACGCGCCACGCAAGAAGTGAAACGCGTATTCCTGCTTGGTCCCAGCCATCACGTCGCGTTCAATGGCGTTGCGCTACCGAGTGCTTCGTCGTTTGCAACACCGCTAGGTACTTTAGAAGTTGACTCTACCTTGATCTCAGAACTAGAGGCATATCCACTTTTCACACTCCAGCCGGAAGTACATCGGCTTGAACATTCTCTGGAATTGCAATTGCCATTCATCAAAACAGCATTTGGTGAAGTGAAGATCGTTCCATTAGTCATAGGGACACTGACTGGCGAGGCCGAAATCCGTTTGGTTGCAGAAATTCTCAAAGGTTTTGTCCAAAAAACGGATCTTGTAATAGTAAGTTCTGATTTCACGCACTACGGGCCGCGATATGATTACCAGCCTTTTTTGAGCGATATCATGGAGAACATTGAGAAGCTGGATCGCGAAGCTTTTCAACACCTATCTAGAGCGGATTTGCCAGGATGGTTGGAATTCCAAGAAAGAACTCGTGACACCATATGTGGTTTCTTTCCCTGCGCGGTGCTATGCGCCATGCTTCCTAAAAATGTGCAAGCCAATCTTTTGAAGTACAGCACATCCTCCGACGTGCCAACAAATAAGCAGAACAACAACAGCGTCAGTTATTTATCGATTGGCTTTTCAGGTGAGAGCTGGCCGGTCAACCCACAAGAAAGAAAGACTACCGAGGAGACAATCAACCTTAGCAATATTGAGCGAGCCACCTTGATGGAAATCGCCCGCCGATCACTAAGTTCATTTGTATTGAACAAGCAACAATTCGATGCGGAAAGACACGGTCTATCAATCACTTCAAATCTACAAAAGTGCTTTGGAGCCTTCGTTACTTTGTATCAGAAACCTGCTACTGCTCAAATACCAATGCCTGAGAAAGAACTGCGCGGCTGCATCGGTAGCATTTGGCCCGTGCTTCCTTTGTGGAAAACTGTGCTCGAAAACGCTGTCGCTTCCGGTTCACGAGATCCGCGTTTCGTCCCGGTCGAGGGCGCGGAATTAGCCGATCTGATAATCGAAATTAGTGTTCTGACTCCACCGAGGCGTGTTCAATCGCACAACGACATAGTAATAGGCACAGACGGAATCATCCTGTCGAAGAACAATCGCCAATCAGTATTTTTACCAGTAGTTGCCACCGAATGCGGTTGGTCTTTAACTGAAACGTTGCGAGAGCTTTGTTTGAAGGCAGGCTTGAAAGAAGACGACTGGAAAGATGGTGCCAAATTCGATGTCTTTCAATCACTAACGATCAAAGAATAGATTGAAGCAAACAAAAGCTACTCCCGAAGAAATCGAAATCCCCTTCTACCGACAACGAACATAATGCCGCCTGTCACAAAATAGACATCGCAAGATATCTCTATCGAGGGGAAATTACAGAGAGGTCATCCTCAATACGTTGCCTGAGCAACCGTATTCCTTCACTGTCAGATTCGGCTCTTGGTCCCAGATCGCTCAATATTTTTTTCTTCGCCAGACGTGCCTTTTCCAAGTCACCGGTGGCATTGTAGTCCAGAGCCAATTCTACAGGGTGATCAAATCTGAAAAACTCAGCAGTGGAGTCCGGTTTCGTCTTTGCGCCTTCTAAAGCCCTGGCAAGGGCCAGCTTTGGCTGGCCAGTCTTCCGTAAAATCTCAGCAATACGCCCATATGACCGTCTTAGCTGAGAATCATCGGACGCTCTCTGCAGTGCCTCTTCCGCGAACTTCGCGGCGATCGTATAATCACCGACTTCGATATAGCATTTTGTGAGCAAGTAGAGCGCCTTCCACCGATCAGCTTCAGAAATGTCATTGTTATTATGTCGCAACCAAAGCAGTGTGTCGCGAGCGGCAGGCATTTCATGCAGCAAAAAAAGAGCCTGCCCATAGGAATACTTTACCTGCCCTGCGTTAAGAGGATATTTTCGCTCCTGCTTGTCCAGTTCTGCCAGTATGACTTTGGCCTCTGTTACGTTGCCTTCTTCATACTTAAATCGGGCTCGGTCCAAACGAGCTAAATGTGCATTGACTGCAAGATCAGGCCGACTATGATAAAACTCGATTACCTGTTTGGACAGTTCATCTGCTGCCCGGTAGTCGCGCTGGTCCCAGAGCATTTGGCGCAGTCTTCTCATTTCAAACACGGTCAATTCGTTTGCCCTGCCAGATTCATTACTGCCAGATCTCATTGCCATGCTTACAGTGAGCAAACATACCGCAAATGCGCCCACCGCCACCGGTATCAACAGCTTTTTCGCTTGAAAGGCAGCCCCTTTTCCATGACCATGCGGTCGTGACCTGATATTGAAGGGCGGCTTCAAGTCGTCAAGCAGTGCCGCTTTGAGCTCGGAAAATGTTGCCAAGCGGTCGTTGGGGTCTTTCTGTAACGCCCGTGCTACAGCTTGGTCCAACTGCGGAGAAATATTCGCTGTTGAATTTGCCACCGAAGGTAGTGGCGGTATTTCATGTAAATGTTTGCTCAGTATTTCATAGCTGGACTCACCATCAAATGGACATTTTCCAGTAAGCACCTCATACATCAGGCAACCCATAGCATAGACGTCTGAGCGCTTGTCTGCGTCCTTAGACAAGCACTGCTCCGGACTCATGTAGAGCGGAGTTCCAAGCAGGGCACCAGTACTGGTTAGCTTTTGGTCGAGCCCCCCATCGAGCACCTTACCGGCGCCAAAATCAATGATGATGGCGCTCTGTGCAGCACCTGTACCGACGATCATAATGTTGCCAGGCTTGATATCTCGATGAAGAATTCCGACGTCATGAGCGCTGGACATACCGTCACAAATTTCCACGAAGAACTTCAATGCGCGATCAGCCGACAATAGTCCGGCAGATAAAAGCAGATTGGACAGAGGAACGCCGTCTAGCCAATCCATTATAAGAAACAGACCGAGCTGCTCGTCCAGGCCGAAAGACCTCACAGCGACAATGTTAGGGTGCCTCAGTTTGCACATAATTTGTGCTTCGCGCTGGAATCTCTTTAGGGACTCGGGCGTAGGCTCGACCTTCTGTCGCATCACTTTGGCGGCACATACTCTATCTGTTTTGTGGTGCCGGACTTTTAAGACATCGCCGAAACCGCCGGACGATACCGCACTGAGAATCTCGAAGCGATTATCGAGAAGATACCCGATCAGATGCTTTGAGTAATTGTCCGTGCTCTTAAGGTCATCTGAATCCATGGCACCGCAGCACCTTACATACTTGCAAAGTGGAGCAAGAGATTTTGCAAAGCCACTTGGACAACAAAAAATGCCAAAAACACGAAGCTGACGTCGCGCTTGGCGAATCGATTCAGTTGCCTCTCGATCGAAGGCAGAATTTTAGACTGATCGTAGGTCTTGAGCCAACTTAACGGAACGACCAAACGAGGATTCTGCCGCCACAGTCCGTAAGTAAAGGATTCACCATCTGCGGTATCAACGGCCGCAAGCCTGAGCCCGGGCAATGATAGTTTTCGACACTGCTCCTCTAAGACGGCTTTCAGTTCCGGGTTTTCTTGTGCAAGTTCTTCTAGCTGAACAAAACGGGCGTTGAAATACTTCCGCTCGCTCCAGTCCAGTATCATAGGCAGTACCATCAAAAACAAGACGTTCCAGCTTGCAGTCAAGATGGTTGCACCAGAATGCCCTATTTCATCATGCTTGACAAGCACGACTGTTAGTAAGCTCAGCATCAGCCCTGCCAGGCAGGCCAGAGCGCAATAGAATCCAAGAATTTTTGATGGTCGCATGATCTGGAGCACTACCCTTCGGTCGTCACAACAAAATCTGCCGATTGATATCGTTCTTTTCGCAGCCGTGTCTACAGATATCTTTCCCGAGGCACGTTGAGTTAAAACCACACACGAAAATGAGACTGAGAACTTGTCCGAACAGTCTATTGCCCGAGCTTCTCAAGTAGCTTCCGTCCCTTTTCACTATTCATGATTTGGTCCTTTAGCCCTTCCGGAATGTCGCCGCTGTTCAATTTTTCTTTTAACTTGTCAATCAACGCCGAAGGGTCTTTTCCGCCCAGTTTCGCCGCAAGGCCATCCAAGCCGCCTCCTTTACCGCCAGACGGCGCTTCGCCGCCAATGGACTGCGAGGAAGATGGCGGGGTCGGTCTTTGGGTTTTCAACATTCGGCTGCGATCTAGCTGTTCCTTGAGGCTGCGCGCCAACGACTCAATCCGCGGACGAATAGCCTCAATCGGCTTTCCAGCTTGCACGTCCTCTTCAATTGCCTTGAAAG
>JADYXS010000017.1 GCA_021772155.1 Candidatus Obscuribacter sp. | reverse complement strand
TCCCAGTGAAAGCGGAGTGACGTCCAAAAGCACTACGCTTTTTACTTCACCTGACAAAACGCCAGCTTGAATTGCTGCACCAACTGCCACAACTTCATCCGGATTAACTGTTTGATTGGGTTGCTTTCCGCCAGTCAGGCTCTTTACGAGTTCTTGGACGGCAGGTATGCGGGTGGATCCACCAACCAAAACAACTTCGTCGATCTGATCGGTTGTGAGGTTGGCATCGGACAAAGCTTGTTCTACCGGCTTACGGCAGCGTTCGACCAGGCTGCGCGTGAGTTCATTCAACAGCGCGCGCGTCAGCTTGAGCTCTAAGTGCTTCGGCCCTTCTGCATTTGCCGTGATAAAGGGCAGGGAGATTGTTGTTTCGGCAACCGATGAAAGCTCGATCTTGGCTCTTTCTGCCGCTTCGGTTAGCCGCTGCAGTGCTTGCGAATCGGCTTTTAGGTCAATACCTTCCTTTGTCTTGAAGTCGCTTGCCAGGTAATCGACGATTGCGTGATCGAAGTCGTCGCCGCCAAGGTGCGTATCGCCTGATGTTGAGCGAACTTCCAGTAGTCCTTCGCTGACCTCCAAAATGGATACATCAAACGTTCCGCCACCAAGGTCAAAAACGAGAATCGTTTCGTTTTTGGTCTTGCCTTCAAGCCCGTAGGCCAGTGCTGCTGCTGTTGGTTCGTTGATAATTCGTAGAACTTCCAACCCGGCGATGGTGCCGGCATTTTTTGTCGCTTGTCGTTGTGCGTCGTTGAAGTATGCCGGAACGGTGATGACGGCGCTTTGCACCTTTTCACCCAAATACTTTTCTGCATCTTCTTTCAATTTGCGCAGAATCATTGCAGCAATTTCTTCCGGCATGTAATCCTTGCCGCCGGCTTCAACTTTACAGCCGCCTTCTGCCGTCTCCTTTATTTGATAAGGGACGATCTTTCGTTCATCTTTGACTTCGTCAAAGCGCCGACCCATAAATCTCTTAATGGACGAGACTGTGTTTTTAGCGTTGAGAACCGCTTGGCGACGCGCCATTTGCCCGACCAACCGCTCGCCGGTTTTGGTAAAAGCGACTACCGACGGCGTGGTTCTGCCGCCTTCGACGTTGGAGATAACCGTCGGCTTTCCGCCTTCCATCACTGCAACCACTGAATTTGTCGTGCCAAGGTCAATGCCGACCGATTTGCCCATGGTTGATTCCTTTTTCGACTAGTAAACGATGCAAGTGATTATAGCCGGGCTCATGCTCTGGCTGTCTGCGTCTTGTTAACAGTAAGCCGGCGCAAGCACAGCATTAAGAGGTGGTTATGTACTTTCAAGCGATAGCCGGAATAGTCGCCGGATTGTGCGCTGGAGTCGTTTCCGGCATCATGTTCTTACTTATGCGCGTGCCCCAACACGATGGTTTGGCATATTCGGTGCTGACCGTAATATCTCGTGCCATTGGCTCAAATGACCCTTCTGTTGGCTGGTCGTATCATTTATTCAATGCGGCAGTTATCGGTGTAATCTTTGGCGTCATCGTTGGCCGGTCCGTCAATAACCTATTTACTGCTGTCGCGCTTGGCTTGGTTGCCTCCCTGTCCTCATGGCTTCTGGCCGGTCTCATATTGCTGCCCAGGGTAGCTGAGTCTGGTTCTGGTTTCGCCGACTTGGTGCTGAGTCCTCTTGGCCTGGCGACCTTAATTGGTTCTGGCGTACAGGGAATTTTGCTCGGCGCTATCTATTTATGGGTTTACAACCCGATAAGGCTCGATGAGATTCACATGGGGAAGGTCTACCGCAGCGATAACTGCCAGACTGTGGCGGCTGACAAGGGTGTTTCAGGTCGCATTAGGTCTTAACCGAGCCGGTAACCAACGCCGCGCATCGTGCTTATCAGCGATGGTCCTTCTTTCAAGTCAATTTTGTTGCGAAGCCTGGCTATGTAGATGCGGATGGCATCCGGCGAAGCCTCCGAATCGGTCGGCCATAAGCGTTCAATGAGGGCGTCAGCGCTGAAAACTTGACCGCTGTGGCGCATCATGAATTCCAGCAAGGTGAATTCTTTAGGCAAGAGCAGAATCTCAACACCAGCTCTGGTTACGCGGTGGGTGCCAGTGTTCAGTTCCATGTCGGCAAATTTGAGCACGTGTCCGACAAATGCAGCCGGGCGTCTGAGCAAAGCCCGCACGCGGGCCGAAAGCTCGTCCAGATGGAAGGGCTTGGTTAGATAATCGTCCGCGCCGGCATCCAGCCCGAGCGCTTTCTCTTGAATACGATTGCGTCCAGTCAGCATGAGAATAGGAGTTGTGCCGCCATGATTGCGGAATTCGCGACACACATCGAGCCCATTGCCATCCGGTAGGTTGACATCCAGGATGACCAAATCGTAAGGATAAATCTTGAGCCTAACCTTGGCGTCGCCGACCAGACTTATCCAATCGACCATGTGACTTTGTGATGTAAGTAGGTCCATCACGATGTCCGCAAGCGGCTTTTCGTCTTCAAGTAGGAATATTTTTGCCATGTGTCACAACCGAGTGTTTCTAGGAAGCAGATACCACGTGCCATCATTGCTCTATCAAATGGGTATGGTAAGTACGAAAGCTCTGAGCGTAAAGGCAAACAAGAATCTCAGCTCAGCAATAGTTTAGCTAGAATGTATCCAGTGGAGGGTTACGGGGTGTGAGCTATCGATGAGGCTTCGGCTCTCACACAAAGGTTTGATGTTGGTCTCGGGCGTATTGCTGTTCGAGCTTCTTTTAGTAGCGATGTTTGCCGGTTTGATGGGTCGCTCCGACAAGGAATTGGATCGCCGCTACATGGCAGTAAGCATCATCAGTCATGTGGAGAATTTACGCAGACTCCTTACTGAAGCCGAGCTCAACTACAACCAACCTGGTGCCGGTGAAGCATTCTATAGCACCACCGCTTCAATTGACTACGAACTGACGGCCCTGCGCCTTTTTCTTAGAGACGGCCAGGGGGAAAACGCGTCCACGCTGGATGATTTGGCATGGGTGGAGCAGACCGTCAATTATGAGGTAAAGCGCTTAGAAAGATTGCACCAGAGCATTCGCTCCGGCGGCGATCCCACTTTTGATTACAAGCAATTTGGCAAGAGCATGCAGGCCGCCTCCTATCGGTTGGATCGTTTGGCAAAGCCGTTTCGCCGTCCACTGGAATTTGTCACTGATGCTGCCACCATTTCGCGTCGATTGATCGAAGACAACATCATTTTTGTGGTGTTAATCAACGCTGTCATCGCTGTAAGTACGACTTTGTTTTTCATGCAAGGAATCGTAAATCGACTGAGTATAGTGACCGATAATAGCGTGCGCTTTGGGCGCGGCGAAGAACTGCACCCGCCTCTTGAGGGAACGGATGAAATTGCTGCGTTGGACGCAATTCTGCATGACACCATCAAGGAACGGGTCTTCGTTGAACAATTGCTGCGAGAAAGTGAAGCTAAGACACGGACACTGATCGAAAATATGCCTGTTGGCGTTATTGCAATTGACCAGGACGGCGTGATCGAGTCGATAAACCCGGAGACTGAAAGAATCTTTGGATATAGCTTCGATGAAATCGTCGGGGACCATCTGACTGCTCTTTTCAGTTCCCCGGAGCAAAGCGACCCGAAAGATTTCACGTCCATGCTGTATCAACGCGCGATAGGTAAGACTCTGAAGTTCGAGTCGCGGCGGAAAACCGGCGAGCCGTTTCCTGCCGAAATGACATTAAGTGAATACGAATCGGTAGACGGTCCACGCTTTCTGGCCATAACCCAGGACATCACCGAGCGCGAGAAGGCGGAGCAGTTCAAGCAAGAGCTTCTGGCAATGGTCAGCCACGATCTGCGCAGTCCGCTTACCTCAGTCCAAGGTGTGATGACTTTGCTTGCTAAAGGAATGTACGGTCAGTTGAATGAGACCGGAGAAAAGCGCGTTAAGGTAGCGGAACAAAGTTTGATGCGGCTGATACATCTTGTCGACGACCTTCTGGACCTGGAAAGGATGGAAGCCGGCAAAATGCAGTTTAGTCTGGAGCTTGTGCCTCTTTCATCCATAGTGGATAGATCTATAGAGTCTGTATATGACTTTGCTCAGCAATCCCATATCCGCATTGACGCTGTTCCTATTGAGTTGCAGATTTATGCAGACGAAGATCGGCTTACCCAAGTCATCGTTAACCTTCTATCTAATGCAATCAAGTTCTCTCCGAGCAATTCCTTAATAACGGTGGAAGCCAAGGAAGACGAAGGATACGTTGAACTTTGTGTGCACGATCGTGGTCCAGGTGTTCCAGCTGAGCATCAGGACGCCATTTTTCAACGCTTCCAGCAAATCGAGTCAGCCTTCTCCACGCATAAAGGAACCGGGCTGGGATTGGCAATTTGCAAAGCAATTATTGAAGGCCATGAAGGGACAATAGGGGTTCGCAGCGTTGTCGCGAAAGGAAGCTGCTTCTGGTTTCGAATTCCGACAAGTTCTCAACAAATTAGTCGAGATGTTTTTACCGCTAATGAGCCCTCAAAAACAGCTAAAGTTGGGATGCCATGAGGCTCCTGAGCATTAATTCATATAATCTGCGGCGTCCAAATGAAACGTAACAGAAACTCATGTGAAACAATGCTGAAACGTTGCTTTGGTAACTTAGCAATATGAATCGATGACAACCCACATCGACAACACAAGAGGTATTTTGAAATGCGTATTAAAGAAGCCATGCTTGCATTTGTATCCGACGAATCCGGACAAGGCATCACAGAATATGGCGCGGTTCTCGCGTTCGTAGCTTTGCTTGTAGCCGTAGTATTCGGTTTCGCACAAGGCGCTCTCAGAGCAACACTGTCACAATCGTTCTCGACTGTCGTATCGCAGTTGAATGCCTTGAACAGTTACTCATCTGGATCGGGTTCCTAACCCTCCGCCTAAAAGAATCGCAAAACCCGAGAATGGCGCTCGTCCCGTCGTTTTCGGGTTTTGTTTTGAAAATTTTCAGCTGCAGCATCGTAGCCACGGGCGCCTATCGAGGCACCCCTACAGAACCGGACGCAACATCGCACCCTGGTGACAGGCGGCTGATAATATTGCCAGGCGGCGTCTGAACACTGCCGGCCGCCCGCCTGACGTGCAAGATCGTAGCCTACATCGCCTCTCAAGGCGCCCTACGGAATTAGCTCACTGTTCCTTTGCGGTGGCACCGGATTGTTCTTCTTTCTCAAGATCTGCTTTGAGGTTCGTTAGGACTCGGTCAAAGCGTGGAAGGCAATCCGCGTGCACCGGATTGCTGGCGAACTTTGTATCGTGCACCTTTCTTTCGTCTTCGATCTTTTGAATCGCGTTCTTCAAAAGCATTTTGTCCATTTGATGCCCCCTGTTAGCTGAATTCGCCTTCCAGCCCTTGTGCTTTGTGTACAACCTCGTGCACGCTCGTGGCGACGTCTATCGGGTCTTCATCTTTTGGATAGAGAACATTTCGTCCCACCATCGCGCCTCGAACGTTATGGTGCGCAGACATGCCGCTTCTGATTTCTTGGAGAAACTCTTCCGTGTTGCTGCCTTCGCTCCCGACCAACAATATAGGCGCTGTTGTCGACTGGGCAACGCGAGTGAAGTTTTCACAATAGGGCAATTTCAGCCAGAGATTGCGGCTACTATCGCCAAGGGCTGTGGCAACACCCACCAGTTGTGCCAACGACTCGGCATTTTTCTTAACTGCAAAGCCGGCCTCGGTGCGCACCACAGGTAATGGCTCGAGGAAAAATGGAAGTTTGAATTGATTCGCTTGCATTATCGCTTCTGCGCAATGCTGCATGGTTTGCAAACAGGACTCGTCATCATCTGCAACGCGAAGCAGCATCTTCACGCCATCCATTTTCCATGCGTGACAGTGTGCCGGGTGCGGACCGGTTACAGGATCATTGAGCTCCCAGCGGGTGCCGTTCAGTCCGCCGCGATTCAAGCTGACGATCATCACTTTCTCATCAAGGAATGCCGGTAGGCCCTTTTGCTCCATCAAGTCGTTTAGGAGGAGCAGTTCTTCTAAAACGTCCATGGTTGCCATGACGCCATCTGCTGCGTCGGCGCTCAAAACACGCATCAAGCGGGTGAGGAAGTCTTCGCGATCCGCCATTGCCAGGGGATCGGAATTAGCCCGCAGCACCCGGCGAGCCGGGTGATCCGCCGTAAGTATGTGCAAACGACTGTCGGGGGCGGAGATCTGGCGTCGACGCCTGCGTTTCACGGCTACTTGCAAGGCGCGGTCCGGGTCTTGTAGGCGGAGCTGCGTTAGTTCTTCAAAAATTCGACCGAACTGAATTTCCTGATGGCGCAGTGTTCTCAGGGACGGCATTTTAAATCTGCTCCGTTGAATGCTTGAACTTGTTGTCCAGTGCCGGTTTAGCCTTATTCTAGGGCAAGCGACCGCCTGTGGGGTGTCTTTGGGCGCATGTTTAATAAACGCCGACGCGGCGCCGATCCGCTTATGCCTCGTCGCGGAAGGAGGCCTTGAGGTTGGTTTTCCCGACCGTTACCACATCGCCGCGAGTCAGCTTTATCGGATTATCGATCTTCTTACCGTTCAGATACGTGCCGTTGAGAGTTTTGTTGTCTTTGATGACGAACACGCCTTCAATGTAAGAGATGGTTGCATGGTGTCGAGATATGGTTCTGTCTTCGGGAAAGACAATTTGATTGCTGGGATGGCGGCCAATTTTGACGACTAATTCGTTCAATTCGAAGCACTGCTGCTCGTCAAGACTGGTCAACATGTTAACTGGACCGCTTTGATCGGGTGAAGTCTGTTCTTTTGCCGCTTTTTGAGCTCTGCGTATTAGCGCATTGGCGTCAAAGCCGGTTTGGGTGCAATACATGCAGAACTCAGCATCAAGCAGCTGTCTTTTGCAGACTTTGCATAATCTTGGTTGCAAATCATTGAGCTGGGGCAGTTTCAGCTCTTTGCTAATCTGCTGAGTTTTGTCAAGCGTATCGGAGTGGGATCTCAGCTTAGCGCTTTTCTTAGCGGACACCGCCCACTGATAGAATCGTTGGGCCTCAGCATAACGATCCTGCACCTCATAGAGTTCGGCCAGATTCTGCAAGGTAGCGGCTGTATCGGCGTGCCATTCGCCGAGTACTTTTTGGCGTATGCCAAGTACTTTCCAGTGCATTTTTTCGGCCTTGTCGTATTCGTCTTGGAGAAAATAGAGATCGGCCAAGTGGCTATAGGTCGAAGCAAGCTGCACGCTGCTAAAGCCGAGTGTGTTTAGCTGCTCTTCGGCTAGTGCTGCAACTGAAGTGATTGAATTCCAGTCTGTTGCCATGTTTCAAATTTGTCCTCTGGCAGATTTTATACCCCGCCACAGTTGAGATATCGCAGGCAAAATGTTGCCACCTTGCGCTACCTCCGCGGAGGAATGGGGGGTTTTGCGGCGAGGATAAAACGGTCAGGTACAAGAGCGCCCGATGGACTAAAATTGATTTTGCAGTTCATCGTCCATTTCTACCGGTCACCGTGAGGAATCATTTTTGGAAATCACACTTCATCAGTATCTCAAAGATTCTACGCGTGAGAACCATTCGGCCGCAGAATCGCATCCTTTTCAAGGTTCACTTGCCAATGGCAAGTTGCCGCTATCAGCCTATACGGATTATTTGCAACAGTTGCAAGCCATGCATTCCGCTTACGAGACTAAGCTTCTGCAAGCTACTGAGCACGATGCCCACCTTAAAAATGTGATGCGTCCAGAGTATTATCAAACTGAATTTCTCGATCGGGATTTGCAGGCGTTGCATTCAGGACCGGCGGCACCACTGCCCTGCATCATTGATTTCGTGGCCTCGAAGAATTTCGATCGTAATCCTGTGAGCATGCTAGGTATTCTTTATGTTTTACTTGGCGCTAAGCACGGCGGTAAATTTATTGCGCACAGTGTCAAGCAGGCCTACGAATTTAAAGACGGTGGCTACACATACTTCAGCCCGTATGGCGAAAATTTTCGCGAACTCTGGCAGCAATTCACGGCTTCCTTGAATAGTTTGAATCTCACTCAACAAGAGCGAGATTCTGTGTTGCAAGCCGCATCGGACACCTTCGACATTTTTGGAAAAATCGGTCAAGAAGTTTGGCGCAAGATGGAAGTTTCCGCGGCTAGCGTGCAGCAAAAGTGAGATCTGTGCCGAGGAAAGACGCTAAATCAGCGGAAACTCTGAGGCTGTTTCGAATCGATCACTGCGGGCGCTTCAGTAATCGGGAGCTCATCGACTAACACTTCCTTGCTGGCAGTGATTGCAGTTGGAGATTCTATTTTCTTTGGTGCCTCAGCGGTGTGTTGTCGGCACCCAAGAATTTGCACCGGATGGGCCAACGTCCATTCGCTGTACATCAATACTAAGGTACGCATCAGCAGCACCATATTCGGTACCACATAGAGCAGACCCGCAGTGATGACTGGAATTGTTTGGGCGATGCCGATAACAACGAACATTGCGAAGGGCGAAAGCATCATCAGGCGCGGTCGTTTGCCTCGACTCAAGTGCATTATCGGCGAAAGCAGTAAAAGGTAGAACGAATAGACAATGAAAGCTTCAACTGCCCAGTTTTCTGGACTCAAGAAGTAGAAGACGTCGGATCCGCGCCAATTAACATGGTCCCGAATCTTTTCGAGAGCTTCGTAACTATCGAGCATAATGTTGCGCGAACCGATCTCCTGGTTGCCCACCAGCCGTCGCAGCAAATAGGGTACATGGGATCCCATCGCCTGCACCATGGAAATGAGTCCCGTTATTAAGTACACGCAATCCGCGGCGTGTACAATATTTCTTGCAGCACTCCTGAGCTTATACATCTATCACCGCGCGACTTGTGTCTGATGTAGCTCGACTACTTCGTCGTCTTGTAAGTGAGGTCTTCTTCAAGAGTGAGTGTAATACCATCGCCGGTGTCTAGGGCTACATGACTGCCATGCCCTATTATGGAACGCGCAATTCCAACTCCCGGTATTCCGTTGACTGCTCCAACGAAGAATCCCTTGAAGCGAGAATGATTCGATCGCAATATGTCGCCTTGGCTCAAGGCCAATGACGGTTTGGCTGCTCCTGCTATTCCTGAAATGGCTATCGCTCCCACCGGTGTGGCGACAAAACTGAGAGCGTCAATTGCCAGGTTGGTTGCCATATCACCTTTTGTCGAGCCTTTGAGAGTAATCTCGCCGTTCTTGTCGACGATCAGTGGATCGGCTGTCTGTTCGGCGTGAATGATGTTGCTTAAGGGGGTCGGTTCGGCGGCTATGGCCAACTCCTTGCCATTGGCCAAACGAATTGTCTTGAACTGCAAGCCTATTCCACCATCCGAGTTGAGCCAGTGATAATCAGACACTTTTGCTTTGAAATCATTTCTGGCGTGATCAACAACAGAAACTGTTCCGGATACGAGTGCGCCCTTTGCGGCGATTAACTTGGTGCCGGCATAAAGGTTGGTGTTGAGAATGGCTTGCACATCATCGCCAAATTGAGCTGTTTCGCTGGTAACCGGAGTAGACATTACGACATTCAAGGTGGTGCCACGTGGTGCGACCCACCAGTGCGGTCCGACGATTTGAAGATAGAAGGAGGACGACGGCTGGGAAGCTGTGGCTGATGGTTGCGCGGACGCGGCGTTGGCAGCGCCTGACGGCAGAATGGAACCGCTGAATGTCCCGGTCGGAAGTGGTTGAGCATTTGTCGTCTGCGGCGCAAAGGGAGGCTCGTCAGCCATTGTCGTGGGCTGTACAAAGGGCGATGAAAACTGTTGAGCTGACGTTGATTTCGGCGCAGTCAGTGCAACCGCCAGGCTGAGAAAAATAGCTAAACGCACCATGCAAGACATTGCTCACCTCCGTTAGGCTATTTTGACAGCAAAGCCTCACGAGTTTCTTAAAAGAAGAGGACGCCTTTTGGACGCCCTCTCCTCGTTTATGACAAGTGATTGTTAGCCGCCGCAGCAGCTAGTGCCCTTAGCCGGCTCTTGTGTTTTAGCTTTCTGCTCCTGTTCCTGCTTTGCCTTAAGCTGTGCTTCCGTCAGCTTGCTTTCTGTTGAGCAAGTCGAGGCGGAGGTTGTACAGGTGCTGTTCTCTTTAACTTCTTTTTCTGTGGTCGACATGATTTTGCTCCTTCTTCCGGCAGCTTGCCGGGCTATGCATTAATACTAGACCGGTCGTCTAGTTTGGTCAATATCTAGTGAGATACGGCGTATTAACCCCAAAGGGTCCCGTTTGACATGGCTAGTCGACTCGTCTATTATTATTAATAATGGAGGGCTATTATTATGGCTAAGGCGCATACGGGCAGCAAGGAAACGACGAAAACGTCTTTGCTTGACGCGGGAACGCAGATCATGCTCGAAAAGGGCTACAACCATACCGGGATCCAAGAAGTTCTCGACTCTATTGGCGTGCCCAAAGGCTCCTTCTACTACTACTTCGACAGTAAGGAAGATTTTGGTCTCCAGATAATTGACCATTTCGATGTCAGTTACACCGAGCGTCTTCGCAAGTGTCTCGAAGACAAGTCAACTCCGCCTCTCAACCGTTTGCGGAGTTACTGTGACGAGGGCATGAAAGCCTTTGAGGAAAATCAGTGTCGAAAGGGCTGCCTGATCGGTAATCTCAGTCAGGAGATGTCCGACCAAAGTGAAGCTCTGCGTGCGAGATTGGAAGAGGTTCTGACTAAATGGCGCAATAAGTTTGCGCAGTGCATTAAAGAGGGCCAAGATTCCGGACAGATCGATAAGTCTGTTGACTATGTGCAGTTGGCCGAATTCTTTTTGAGTGGATGGAATGGTGCCATTCTCCGCGCGAAAACCACGAAGACAACCGCGCCACTGAAGGCTTTTATGCACGTTATGTTCGAGAAAATCCTTCCGGCAAAATAACCTTTCGTTGTGGCAGCATCTCATCCAGCCTGGGAGCGCCGGCGTCCCGCCGGCTCTGCTTGAATTTGTATCTCGTCCAAATCGGCAATCGCCAGACCGTCACCGGCCGTGGTGGCAATCACATTTACTTCGGCTTTGCCGTTGCCATTTGCAACCAGACCTTCTTTCCGTGATCAAGATGGTGTGTCAGTCACCGAAGGAAAAGCTCTTCAGCCAGGGCAAAGATGTGCGTCCTTTGCGTTGCGGATCTTAGTTCGAGCATGATACCTCCCTGATGGCGAGCCTCACTTCCTGGGCGCGCTCGTCTCGCTTTAGTTTTGTCAGTAATTGGTCGTACTCAGTCAGTGCGAATTTGAATACCGCCTTTGCATCAGGGGATAGCGATGCATCAGGATGAGCCTTGATCGTTTTCCAGATTGAAAAAATGCGTTCGTAGAATCGCACGGATTCGCCAGTTTCATCGATCAAGGCGAATTTGCTTGCATTGCTTCCCAGCACTTTTAGCGCCTCGGCCGAGACAGTGCCTTCATTGGCGCTCGTGATGGCGTCGTAGTAAACGGTATCAAGCTTATTCATGTGGTCCTCAGCGCTGTTCTTCGAATTCTAATATTTCATGCGCTGGTTTTATAGACTGGTCTCTTCATAACTACACAGGTATCAGACTCAACCGTAGCGAAGCTGAGCACTTATGGGTAAGATTAGTGAAATGACCACCTTCAGGAGTCTGTTGAATATGCGAAATATCGTTCCTCTGCTTCTAGCCACCATTTTCGTCAGCAGTGCAAGTGCTTCATTTGCTAACTGTCCGAAGGACGGAGGCGAGTGTCCAAAGTCGTGCCATAAACAAAAGAAGGGCAGGTCCTGTCCTAAAGAGAACAAGAGCCAGGAGAAGGCTGGTGATGCCACTACGGCCCCTGACGCCAAAGGTGACGCCGCTAAGGGCGATGACAAAGGAAGCCAATAACTCATAAGCTATGGACGGCGGCGCAGTCTTATGAGGCTGCGCCGTTTGCTTGCGCAATACTTGATTGAAACTCCAATTGGCGTTTTGTTTGCCAATCCGCCAAATTAGCTAGAACTGGTAGAAGTTGTGCACCTTCCGGAGCGATGCCGTACACAACGTGCGGAGGGTTAACTGAGCGGACGGTTCTGGTTACTAGACGTTCGGCTTCAAGCTTTCGCAGTTGAGTTGTGAGCACCCGGTGGGTAACGTCCCCTAGAGCCCGCTGGAGTTCGTTGAATCGCAACGACTGATTTTGCAACGCGATGAAGATAGGCACTGTCCACTTATCTGCGATGGCACTAAGCGCGTCTGAAATCGCCGGAGAATTTTCAATTCTCTTGATAGGGACAAGGATGCAAGAATTTGTTGTGTACATAGTTGAGCACCTCATGAACCTATAGTAGACCGGTCGTCTAAATGTGTCAACCCCATCAACTGGTTAGGGAACTCTTTTATCGGCCGCGCTTCAAAGCTTCAGGCTGAAGACAATACTAATGAGTTTGCCAGGAAGGCAGGAAGCTTATCTATGCGCAGAATCTTTATTGTCGTGATTTGGGCCGCGGGGCTAATGGTCGCAAGCTTGTGTGCTTGGCAGATATTCCAGCCCATCCATACTGAGACGATTTACGCCGATTTTCGGCAGCGCTTGGAAGCAAATTTACGCAAAAGTACTGACCATGCGCGTCTGCGTCAGTCTGCCGTGCTGACGCCGCTAGAAATCACTGCCGTCGTCGGACCATTGGTTAAACAATGCCCAGGCGCCGTGGTGGTCGGCGTGATCGATAGGAACCGTCAGGTGGTGCTTGGCTGGGGTAAAGATACCAGTGGGGCTGATGCCGGGGGCGATACGCTATTTGAAACTGCGTCGGTAAGCAAGGCGTTCGCCGGATTGCTCCTGGCTCAGCTGGTCGAAGTTGGTGATTTGCAATTGGAAGAACCGGTGGAGAAAGTGGCAAACACAACGATTCCATCATTTGGCAAGCACAAGGTTACCCTTCGGCAACTGGCCACGCACACTTCCGGATTGCCTTCTTGGCCGGACAATCGCGGAGCAACAACCTCGCCCTACAGCCGCCGCGATCTGTGGTCCTATCTGCGCCAAGCCAGTCTTGTGGCGCGCCCTGATAGCGAAGTGCTCTACAGCAACACAGGTTTTGCTTTGCTGGGAGACGCGCTAGCCAGAAAGGCAGGGGGCAGTTTCAATGATCTTTTGCAATCGCGAATATGCAAACCGCTGGCAATGACTCATACGGGAGTTGGGCTTAAGGCCGACGAACGGTCGCAGCTGGCGATCGGGCATTGGGCCGGTAAAACTGCCGCCCATTCCAGTGCACCAACGGCAGGCGGAGCGGCAGATGGAATCCGTTCGACGGTCCGCGATCTACTTAAACTGGTTAGCGCTTACATTGGCATTCAGCCAACTGATTTCGAGCCGGCATTGAAACTTTCCTATGATCGATACCTGGCTTTTGATGAGCACTTGGACTCCGGTCTGGGATGGTTCATTGATACCGAAGATGGTACCGTAGAAAAGAGTGGAAAAATTGCCGGTTACCGCAGCCATGTGTCATTTGATCCAGTGACGAAAGTGGGTATTGTCGTACTGGCAGGCTGGGAAGCATTCCCATCACCTGAAGTTGGAAAAAAATTGCTGCATTTAATGATGGCTCGTCGCAACTCGATCGACTCTGGTGGCGTTGTCGATTGACATAGTCTCGATCGATCCGCGATATAATCGTGCATCCTCCAGTGTGATGTCATGCGACCGCTCAACGAAATTCAAGAATCAATAGCACGCTTGGTTGAGCAGCGTGATCGAATTCGTGAGCAACTGCGCGACATGAAGCGAGAGCTGAAAGCTCCATCCATAGACTTGTCCGACGCCGACAAGGCGCGTAAGCAAATCGATCAATACTTGTTCAACGTGTTGGAAATCAAAGACCTGGAAGTGGAGCAAGCGATGATGCTTGGCTCCCTTGCGGCATATTACGAAGTGCTGGGCTACGACGAGAGCGAGATAATGCATTTGCAAACCGATCCGTTCTGGCTGGGCTCTACGGACGACCGGCATAGCGTGCTGTAGGGACTGGCGCGCGTTAGACCAAGCACTTATAGAAAGATTTGCTCAGACCAATCGATCAGCTCTGCAAGTAGTTGTGTCGCCCCTACATTCATCAAGGACTGTCCTCCGGTTCTCCCAATCGTACACTGACGGCGTTCCTACCGTTGGGAGCAACATCAGAAACCGAAAAGGTCAGGTTATCGTGAGTTGTAATCCTTAGGTCGGTCAGCCCCGGTACTGAGCCTGGCATGTAAGAGACCTCGCGTACACTGCCAATCTCATGTTGAATCGGTTGCCCATTCTGCCATGTCGTAAATGTAGGACTAAATTGCCCGGGAGCAAATCGCATTGAAATCGGCATCACTTCCATCGGTCCGTTAGGATCTTCTGATGGAATCACCATAAATCGATGCCCTGAGCCGTCACGACGGCTCACTGCCACATCAGTGCAGTCACTTCCTGCGATCCGGGATGTACTAGTAATCGAATCATCCGCTGGATTGTACGTGGTCTCAACCATGTTATCGCTAGATCCAGGTCGGACAAGCGTCGTTGTTCTGTTGCCATTCAGAGAGTAAGATTGCTCTGAGCCGCCTTCATTGGTGATCTGTACCTGCCCGTTCTGGTGATCAACCCTTGCCCTGTCTAAACCGGGTCGGTAGTCCAATCCATTAGTTCCCTGAATTCGTGAGGGCTCAGTGCCATTGCCTTCATAGGTAAAGTGAAATGTATCGCCGAAGGGGCGATCTGTCATGCTTATTAGCCGGTTCTGCGCGTCCCATTGCGCACGCCCTCCGAGGTCATATATTCGCTCTCGTGAACCACCTTCACCACGCGATTCTCTTGCGCGTCCGTTGGAGTCCGACACGGTGGTGGCAGGACTAGAAATATTTGTGTCACCGCGCATTGCACTGAGAATTGTTCGAAACTCACCTATCCCTGCCATGCCGATTGCAGATGCAAGGCTTAGCGAAGCTTCTGTGTTTGCACGCTGTTCTAACGGATCTGGGCTCTCTATCCTTTCAACCATCCTTAGTTCCTCTTGTCGCGTAACGACATCCCGGTTGCAGTTTGAGACTGTCGCGATCGATCTTCGATCAGCGGTCTTGCTGATCGCTACAGACTAGCCACCCGAGTTAACCAACTTCTGACCGTGCATCGGCCGATTCGCAATCCGACAATCGTTCATCTCTTAGCCAACAATCTGCCAGGCTGCAACCTCGTCGATGACTCGATTGCTATCGGAAGGCTCGATCGCCGAGTGGTGCCTCCTGGCGTCCTAAAGGCTGTTGCTGAGCTGGTTTGCAGCAAGGTACTGTTCATCAGGCAATGGGAAATGGCAATCCTTGTGCGTACACGATTCAGTTGGACAGTTGATCTTGTGTGGCTGGCGAATCAGTATGCACAAAATTTATGGCGAAGAAACGGGGCTCAGAAACGGATTCTCTGGCTTGGCTGGATTGGGCGAAAATGGAATTTAGGCCGGTTCCCGCTCAGAATCAGCTGTCGTGACCTGAACGTGACAAATATCAGGCATGCGCCAGGGCTGCAAAGTGGCTCCAGCGTTGATCTGTGGCTTGTGTTCCCAGCACAGCTAAACCTAGAAAGCCTCAGGGGCTGGCACTTACAGCTAAAAGTCCCGTGAAATGTACCTATACGGTGTCGTACTCAGCCATATGGGGTGCTGAAGACTATGATTTAACCGTTCCGTTGCACTAGCTGCGAAAAAAACGGTCGTTAACCGGTCGCAGACACAAATACGATAAACGTGCTTCCCTTGCCGATCTCGCTCTCAACGGTGACGGTTGCGTGATGTGCATCTGCAACTGCTTTTACGATTGCCAGTCCTAGCCCGGCTCCGCCGCCATCGCGGGATCGTGACTTTTCCGTCCGGTAGAAGCGGTCAAAAATGTTCGGAAGACTGGCATCAGTAATTCCGATTCCTGTGTCTGACACCACAATCATCGGGCTCAGTTGATCTCTCTTTAGCAAAACATTGACCTTTCCGCCGGGATCGGTGTATTTGATTGCATTGCTCAGAAGGTTGCTCAGAAGCTGCCGGAAGGATTCGGGCTCGGCCATTATGTAGATATCGCTTTCTTCCTCGACTAGAGTCAAGCCTACCGACCGGGTTGCCGCCAGAGGCAAGTATTCATCGGCGACTTCTTCAACAAGGTGATTTAGGTTAATCGACACTTTGTCGAAGGCAGCCATCGGGTCTTCGACCTTAGCCAGAAAAATCAGGTCCGCCGTCAAGCCTTTCATTCTGTCGCTAGCTTTGCGGATCATTTCAGTTTCGAGGGAGGATATGTTGTGCTGTGCGTGAATTTCTTGCAAAGTCTCTACGCTTGCCTCAATCACAGATAGCGGGGTTTTTAGTTCATGACCGGCATCGGCAACGAAGTGTCGCAGCAGGTCCATCGTTCTTTCCACCGGTCGCAAAGCCATCCCGGCAAAAATGTAGCCGGCTGCGGCTACAAGTCCGCCAATTATCGGTATAGCGATCACTACTGCAAAGATCAATTCATAGAGCGTTCGGTCATCTTGTGCGGTCGACGCCTGTACTTCCAGGATGCCAAAGTTCGTCCCGTGTCTTGTCACCGGCGCGGACAGCGACATGACCGTTACGCTTTTGTCTTGGGATTGGATGCGACCATTGTGCACCACTGGCACGCCGGCTGGACCGTAGCGTTCCAACAGTGTTCCATCTTTATTGAACAGCTGAATTGTTGCCAGTACAGGCATGCGTTCGATCAATGCTACATTGGCCCAACTCTTGAGCGATGGGACCCCTTTTTCGGTGACTTGGACCGAGGGCCGAATTTCCGCCAGCAAGTCGATAAGCAGCGAGTCCATCGCTCTGTGCAATCCGTACTTAAAAATGCCGATTGCGGAAAGCCCACCGGCTGCGTATAAAAGCAGAACGAAGAAAACAAAGTTGAGCGCGAGTTTGACTCGCATTCGCTTAACGACCGTCAAGACCCAACCTATAACCGACACCGTGTACTGTTAGTATGATAGAAGCCCCACCCGGCGTGTCCAGTTTTTTTCGTAATCTGGTGACGTGTCCCCGGACTGAGTCGTTCTGAGCAATACTGTCTGATTCCCAAACAGCGGAAATCAATTCCTCAGCGCTAAATACTCTGTTGGGATGTCTCACGAAAAACTCTAACAAGCGAAACTCTTTCGGCAGCAAATAAACTTCGTCGCCATTTTTGGTGACGCGGTGCTCGTTGATGTCTATTTCAACGTCATGAATGACGAAAGACGTGTGTTTCGTGGTCTCGGCCCGACGAAGCTGGGCCTTCACCCGCATCGCTAGCTCTTTTAGCTCAAATGGTTTGGTCAAGTAGTCATCGGCCCCGGCAGCAAAACCGACTTCTTTATCCATCAAAGATTCTCTGGCGGTAAGCATTATGACGGAAGCATTTCCACCGTGTGACCTATAAGACTGGCAAATGTCGATGCCCGTGATACCGGGAAGCATCCAGTCCAAAACGATCAGGTCGTAGTCGCTGACCATCAAATGGTTAAGCGCTTCTCCCCCGTCGTGAACTACTTCGACAAGATGATGATCGCGCCGCAGCCATCCGGCAACAAGCGTGGCCAGATCCTTTTCATCTTCAACGATAAGAATTTTTGCCAAATAGTAACCCAGGTGCGCCGGACTGTATTGCGCTACCTAATTCTAGTGTCTCACACGGCAAACTAACGACCAATAGAAGTAAGTTGCAATAGAAAGTCCGACAAATCCAGCGATGGTGCCTGCTTGCAAGATAAAAGGCTCTGCAAGTTGCGCACTATGTTGCCAAACAGCAAGCAACAAGAGCGACGATCCAGCCAATACGCACGGGATGATAAAGGCGAAAAGCGTCCACCAAAAACGTGGCAGTAAGACCGGTCCCTGGCGCATTTCTAGCTCTAGGTACAAATTGAGGCGGTCGACTCTTTCTTGCTCTACTGTAGTACGCATGTCCATCTCTTTCTTCGGAACCTCTATTTTTAAACTACTCCCGAAATGTGATCGAATTGTGTTGATCGACGTAACGCAGCCCTCTTTGAGCCCTGCATTGATGAATTGTTCCAAGTCTTGTAAAGCGGTGACTTCGCCGGGTTGTGATGAGGGTAAGCTAAGCATGTCTGTAAGTGGGCGTTAGGGAGACATTACAAATGGAGCGGGAACGGACAATTGTCAGAATTCAGGACGACCGAACTGGCCTGGATGTAGAGACGCTTAAACGAGCAATACTCGACAACCTGTTTTTCCTCCAGGGAAAGTTTCCTGAAATTGCGACGATGAATGATTGGTATATGGCACTTGCCTATACCGTTCGCGATCGGCTCTTGCACCGCTGGATCAGCACAAATCAGCAAGTATTGCAGAAGGGCAGCGGGCAGCGCGTTGTCGGTTACCTGTCGGCCGAGTATCTGCTCGGACCGCACTTGGTGAACAATGTCGTCAACATGAACATACTCGACAACGTCAAAGCCGCGGTGGCAGCCCTCGGGCTTGAGTTTCAAAGTTTAGTGGAAGTAGAAGAGGAGCCGGGGTTAGGCAACGGCGGCTTGGGTCGTCTGGCGGCCTGCTTCATGGATTCGCTATCGACTTTGGAAGTGCCGGCTATCGGATATGGAATCCGTTATGAGTTCGGCATCTTCGATCAGGTTATTCGTGATGGTTGGCAGTTTGAAATCACTGACAAATGGCTACACTTCGGGAATCCGTGGGAAATCGCTCGACCAGAAGCGATGTGCTCCGTCAAGTTCGGTGGCCACACACAGTCTTATATAGACGAGCATGGACAATTTAGATCGAGTTGGAATGCCGACCGTGTTATCAACGGTGTTCCCTACGATACTCCAATTCCAGGGTATCAAAACAATACTGCCAACACGCTCCGCTTGTGGAAAGCTGAGGCGCCGGAAACGTTCGATTTCCAGGCATTCAATACCGGTGACTACCTCGGTGCTGTGCATGGAAAGATGGTCTCGGAAAATATTTCCAAAGTCTTATACCCGAATGATGAGCAGATAAAGGGACGCATGTTGCGATTAGAGCAGCAGTATTTCTTCGTCTCTTGTTCTCTTCAAGACTTGATTCGGTTGCACTTGCGCGCCGGCGGCGACATCACTCGTCTTCACGATGTGGTGGCACTTCAGTTGAATGATACTCACCCAACTGTCGCAATTGCTGAATTAATGCGGCTGCTCATTGATGACTACAATCTCGGTTGGGAACAAAGTTGGGACATTTGCCAGCACGTTTTTTCCTATACGAATCACACTCTGTTGCCGGAAGCACTGGAAAAATGGAGCCTGGATATCTTTGGTGAGCTCTTGCCTCGACATCTTGAAATTGTTCTGGAAATCAACCGCAGATTTCTAGAACAGTTGAGTGTTGAACATCCAGGGGATGCTGCGCTGCTACAGCGGGTTTCCTTGATTGATGAAAATGGCCCCCGTTATGTACGGATGGCACATTTAGCGTGCGTCGGCAGTCACGCGATAAACGGCGTCGCGGCACTGCATACTGAATTGTTGAAAACGGACGTGCTCGCCGATTTCTACAAGCTGTATCCGGACAAGTTCTTGAATGTCACCAATGGTGTCACGCCTCGTCGCTGGATGGTCCTTTCCAACCCGCGTCTAACCGATTTGATTACAGAAAAAATCGGTAGTTTGGCTTGGGTTAAAGACCTCGACATGCTAAAGCAGTTGGAAAAATATGTCACTGATACCGGGTTCGTTGATACCTGGCGTAGTATCAAGCGCGATAGCAAGCTGGAATTGGCTGCCATTATTGCCGATCAGCAAGGGATCAAAATTGATCCTGATTCGTTGTTCGACGTGCAGGTCAAACGCATTCACGAATATAAGCGACAGCATCTAAACGTGTTGCACATAGTCACTCTTTATAATCGGATAAAGGAAAATCCCAATATCGAGATTGCTCCGCGTACCTTCATTTTCGGTGGCAAAGCCGCTCCCGGCTATTACATGGCAAAGCTCATCATCAAGCTGATTAATGCCGTAGGAGAAGTCGTCAACAAAGATCCGGATGTCAGAGATCGCTTGAAAGTTATCTTCTTGCCGAACTACTCGGTAACGGTTGGACAAAAAGTTTATCCGGTGGCGGACCTTTCCGAGCAAATTTCCACCGCCGGTAAGGAAGCTTCCGGTACAGGCAATATGAAGTTCACTCTCAATGGCGCTTTGACGGTCGGCACGCTTGATGGTGCTAACGTGGAGATCCTGGATTGTGTCGGCGCAGAGAATTTCTTCTTGTTTGGCATGACTGCGGCAGAGGTTTATGCACTTCGGTCTTCCGGGTACTACCCTCGACGTTTTTATGAACAGGATGAAGAACTAAAACTGGTTCTTGACCGACTTCTGTCTGGAGTATTTTCACGCGGCGACCGTGGATTATTTGCACCATTGGTCGATAACCTTCTATATAGTGACCCCTTCATGCTTCTGGCAGACTACCGGTCCTACATCGATTGCCAGCATGGGATAGACGATGTTTGGCGTGATTCAACACAGTGGACCAAAATGTCTATTCTCAATAGTGCTCGGGCCGGCATGTTCTCGTCTGACAGGGCAATTCGTGAATATTGCGACAAGATTTGGCATACCAAAGGTGCGCCAGTGGAGTTGGTCGAACGCGCCACTGAATACTGCGCGATCTGAATTTGCTGAACCCTGGCGGTACTATCTCTGTTGAAGCATACGACGACGCTGAGGATCTAGAACGTTTGCTGCAAGGAGAATAAATGAAGCCAGAACGAAGTGAAATATTGTTGGAATTATGGGCGCTAATCGAGAAAGGTCCGAAATTAAGAACTGACAAATGATAAAACGCAGACCCATGATCGCGAAATAAATCAGCGCGAACCTGCGCAGACTGTGGGCCAATTCGGGACGGGGTAATGAGAAGTATCCAGTGTTGGTTGTTATGTCGCGTGCCACTTTGGCAAATACAATCAAAATCAAGACCTGGAAACAAAGAAGCAACGAGTAAGGCATGAGTCCCGAGTGCCAATGCTCGAAAGCCGGAAGCCAGGAAACCTGATTAATTGCTACCAGCGCCTGTCCAGCGACACGCGTAAGAAACGCGGCATAGAGCAACCAGAGAGTTAAAGAGACCTTGTTCATCGCTTCCTTCTTGCCGCCGGCGGATCTTTGTCATAGACACTGCGACCGGCGCCTTTCGGACTAAGTGCGCCTTAATACCATAAGTCTAAAGGCGCTGGAATCTATTCTTCAGCACTGCGAACACTTTGATAAGTGTTTGCGGTGCTGAGCTTCGCTGTCCAAAGCCAATACAGCGGAGTTTGCGGAAACATCAAGTAAGCACGGGAGTCCATATGATCACTTCGCCAAGGCAGGATTATGGGCTCAAGTTTATTCGATAGTTTGTTTGGAGAAAACAACCTCAGGCAAATTGCCTCAGCTGTGAACGGCGCCGGCAAGCGCCTCCGGGATGCGTTCAGCATTAGCCGCTATCTCAGCGAAACGTCAAAGGTTGTGGTTCAACGCTCTGCCGATGAGGTTCGTGAAAGAAAGCATGGCTTCATCGAGCCTGCGCATTTGCTCTTTTGTCTGCTTGAGCAGGAATCTTGCAGGGCGGTAATTGCTGAGTTTGCTGTGGATTCGGATGTCGTCAAAACATTTATCAGCGATGCCATCCTGGCCGCATTGCCGATCGTCAAGGAGCCTCAGGAGCTTGAATTCTCTCCCGAGGCAACACTATTTATCGAGATCGCACTGACCGTGGCTCAAGAGCTTGGATACGCTTATATCAAACCGGAGCATCTGTTGTTAGCTTTGGCGGAAAAGCAAGGAAGTGATACCACTGAGGCGCTGCGCAAGCACGGTATTACTGCACATGAACTGCGCTTGCTTGTAGTGCGCCGGTTTGGTACGGGCCCGTCGGCAAATCGATTCAATACTAGAAAGCTGGACAAGTATAGCCGCGATCTCACGCTGCTTGCGCGTCAGGACAAGCTTGATCCTGTGATCGGTCGGGCTCAGGAAATTGAAAGTACAATCGAAATTCTTGCCAGGCGGAAAAAGAACAACCCAGTGTTAATTGGCGAACCAGGTGTTGGTAAAACGGCGATCGTCGAGGGACTGGCGCAACGTATTGCTGCGGGCAATGTGCCAGAGGCTTTGCGGGACCGGCGCATCGTTGAATTGAATGTCAATTCGCTCGTATC
>JADYXS010000145.1 GCA_021772155.1 Candidatus Obscuribacter sp. | reverse complement strand
GACGGCAAGGTCGATGTTCTGGTGGCTGGTATCGGAACTGGTGGTACGCTGTTTGGTGCAGGAAAGTTTCTCCGGGAATGTAAGCCATCCGTGAAGCTTGTTCTTGCCGATCCGGAAGGCAGCCTGTTGGCAGATTGGCAAGCGGGGAGTGAACCGAGTCCTCATTCCTACGTGATTGAAGGCATTGGTGGTGATTTCATACCTGGCATTGTGGATCTGAATTCCATCGACCGATCGATAAAAATCAGTGACGCTCTGGCAATCAGCACAACTCGGGAGCTGGTGCGCAAAGAAGCGCTTCTTGTCGGTGGATCTGCCGGACTAATCGTGGCCGCTGCGATTCAATATTGCGAACAGTCGGACGAAGAAGACCTCACCGTAGTGGCCATCTTGCCGAGCACCGGAAGTCTTTACACCAAAACTATTTTTGACGACGAATGGCTTTCTCACCGTGTACCGACTTTCTTCGACCTGTAGGTCCATCTCCGCATAAGACCAGCTGCACTGATCAGTACCAACATTAACTGTCGGCGTTTGCTCACTTTCTTTCGTCCGCTGCGAATAGAATGAAGTTTGCAGTGCAAGTTAGAGAGGCTTCTGATGGGTCCGTTAGTCGGCATATACAAATTCATCGTAGGCCTATTTCAGCTCTTGTCGTTTCTTTTCGCATTCGTAGGTAAGGGCTTGCTTTTCTCATGGCCGATTTCGTTGGCTTTGCTTGCAATTCTAATTTCCGAGTTTCCGCATGCGCCGCGCAAATGGGAATGTCGGTTTGCCTATGCGCTTGCGCCGTTTGGGATTCAGTTGGTGCTAGTGGCATGGGCAGTTGGGTCGTTGTTTTTCCCACCGCTGAAGATGCTTACCTTCGGCGTAAATTTCGCAATGCCGGCGCTGTTTCTTCAAATCGTCTCAGCGGTCTATGCATGGAAGAAGGTTGAGGGTTACAACTGTTTCTTCCTGGCATTGATGCTTTTGGAAATTTGGATCGGCTTTTGGGTGTCGGTCATTGCTGGAGCAATTCTCGGGCGTTCGTTCTAGCACAAATTCTTAGCCGACTTTCTTTAGTTGCTCTTTCTTATAATTTGCATAGGCTTCCCGGGAGCCGAATTGTTGGGCGAATGCGTCGCTGTCTGACGGTGAAAATTCCCTTGTGGCTCTTGCCGCTGCTAACTTGCCCATCGCCGCGTCTATGGCAGCTCCAACTCTTGCTTGAGCAAATTGTCCTTCACCTGTGAGTACGCTGATGCCCCCATATACTTGATGAAGCTCTCCGACGTCGCCTTCGCTGACGACTGCGCTGGCCATAACGCGCCCGGCCTCCTTGTCTGCTGCGGCGATTGCAGAAGTCTGGTCTGGCGATTGCAGGTTTTTGCTAGGAGTATCGAATCCAGTCAGGGTGAGTGATGGAAAATACTTGTCTAAAGTATTCTTGGCGGCAGCAAAGTCGTTTGGATGGAGTCCGTGATTTCCCTTTGTATTTGAATTCCAGGCGTCACTGACAGCTTGCGTCAAGTCCATAGCGTCTTTGACGAAATCTTTGGCCTTGTCTGCTAAGTTGTCGACAACGTTGTGGCTGTTGTTCATTGAGGCGTCCTCGGTGAACTGCTGGGAAGGTGCAACATTTATACAAACCCTATGTGGGACGAACGTGAGAGCGTCGGTCAGGCGGGGTTCTAAAATTAAAATTCAGAAGCGAAACTTTTTGAATCCCTGGGTGTAGAGGTTCATACAGGTCGACGTAGGAGAAACGAAATGATCAAGGCTCAGACGGTAGCGCTCAGTACTTTGTTTATGGCTTCGGTGCTTGTTCTGGCATCGGGAGACGAAGCAATGGCCCGGGGCTTTAGTGCGCGTGGAGCCAATGGGGCCGCCGGTGGGTTTGCCCATCAAGGAGCCAACGGTCGGGCTGCCGGTGCAGGCGGCTATCAGTATGGACGCGGCGCCGCGGGTGCCGTTGGAGGAAGTGGTACCGGAGCGAGAGGCGGGACTTTCACTGGAGGCGCCGCAGGCTTTGCCACGCCACAACGAGGGGCCTTTGCCGGCGGATACCAAGGGACCACCCCTTATGGTGGGTCGTTCCAAGGTGGAGGAGCAGGCGCATACCAAAAGGGAGTTGGTGGCAAGTTCGCTTCCGGGAGGCAGGGTACGACCTCGAATGGCAGCACCTATGGCTCCTATAAACAAGGCAGTTACAACGCAGCCACAGGGCAGGGCAATTACAATAGCGGCAAAACGGCAACCAGTTCACAAACTGGCCAACAATATGGATACAACCAAAGCACGAGTTATACGAAGGGTGAGGGTGGTACCACTTCAGTCAATACGCAAAATAAAGGATCTTATACGGTAGATTATCAGCAGGGACAAAAGCCCGTAGTTACGCAGACTTCGCCGTCAACAACATCTTCAACTCCGGCGAGCACCACTGCTCCGAGCAGCAGTCCGGCGCCAACAGCAACGTACAGTTCGACACCAACATACACCTCGGCACCAACATACACCTCGGCACCAACGTACACCTCGGCACCAACGTACACCTCGACACCAACGTACACCTCGACACCAACATACACCTCGACACCAACATACACGTCGGCACCTGCGTACGCGACGACACCAACCTACGCAGCGCCGTACCCTGTGTACACAACACCGCCAGCCTATGCCTACCCTCCCGCTTCGACCTATGTGCCCGTGCCTGTGCCTGTGCCGGTTCCGGTGACGACGACCACTACTACGGTGCCAACGTATACAAATACAAGCTCGACCTACTATCAGGATCCGGCAGTCCAAACCACGCAAGTCAGTTCTACTTCAACGCCAGTCTCGTCAACGGCGTATCCGGTTCCCGCGGCTGCGTACCCAGTGCCCACCGTTCAAGCCGGCGTTCCTTTGACACCCGCTCAGCGAAAGTTGAAGTTGATGCATCTAAAGAATCAATTTCGGCGGCAAATAGTTAATCAAGCGAATGCCGTCCAAGCGCAACCTGTTCAGCCGTAAGGATTCCCGACTACATCAATTGAAGTCACTCATAATCCTATGAGAGAATGTGGGCTCCACCGAAGAAAACTTCGGTGGAGCCTTCTAGAATGCTGTTCCAGCGGTGAAGGCTAAGGGAACCATGGGGGTTTAGCATCAATTGCTTAAACGATTACGAATTCTTTTCTTTGCACTCTTGATAAACGTTGCGATGATCAACGTTTTGACTATTTCCGACGTGGAAGCTGAGACTTTTGCCGAACATGAGGCGATGGAAGCCAAGGTCCGGCAGTCCCACTTGTCTGTGCTCAAAGGATTGCTCCCGGTTCATGTTGCTGTTTTAACTGTCGGAGATGACATATTAAATCAGTCCGCTTTGCGCAGTGCGGTGATGGAAAAGTTTAGGCAAGCGGGAATTCCGCTAGTCACCGATAGGCCGAATGTCCGTATGGCCAATACGCCATGGTTTCGAGTTGTTGTGAAAGTCATTGGGGCAGCAGGGACAACAGTGCTCCAAGTGAATTCTCAGCTCGAAGAAGCAGGCGAGGTCTCGCGCAATGGGCAGGATATTCCAGCTGGAGTTGTAACCTGGCATCAATCGACAATAGAATCGATGCCCTCGGAGCAGGTTGCGAAGGAGGTGCCTCGAATGATAGAGGTAACCGTCCGTGACTTCACTGATCTTTATGCTGCAGCAAACAAGAGTGTTGAGTGAGCCGTTGAGCGACGGTTAAGACCCGACTGGAACGGTTAAGCAAACTCGACTTAGCCTGGTCGTTTAATGTCCGGATCGGCCGGAGATCGGCATTGGGGCGGTGCCATGCAGCGCCGCGGTTTTCATTCGCCTGATTTTAACCAGTCGCCGCGCCTTCACCAAAGGGTCACATTTGTCGCGTATGGTTGAATTCATACTCAAATTCAGATTTGGTTCCCCGCACTTACCAACGACCGAGAGTCACCATTCCCGCGCCGCTCAGCATCGCGTGTATTTCGCGCTGACTGGGGGCGGATTCTAACAGAGGTTGTATTATGGCAGTCCACGATTTGCAATCAGAGTTTTCGCTAGACTATGAGAAGTCCATGCAGGTGGAGTCTGGGCAATTCGATGAGTTTCGGATGGCGCCGAATTCAGTGCCTTACGGCCAGATGGATAATTTTGCAACTAGTTCTGAGGAAGAGTTGGACATTCTGTCGGGTTTTTCCGTGGAATCAAGCGAATCAACCGATGCTCCAGCATATTTCAATCAGCCGAGTGATATCGAGCCTACTGAATCGACAGAAGTTCTTGATTCCAGCGATCAGAGCGGCAGTGAATCGACCGAACCTACTGAATCGACAGAATCTTCTGATTCCAGCGATCCGAGCGGCACCAGTGAATCGACCGAACCTACTGAATCTACAGAAGTTCTTGATTACGGCGATGAGAGCGGCAGTGAATCCACCGAACCTACTGAATCGACAGAATCTTCTGATTCCAGCGATCCGAGCGGCACCAGTGAATCGACCGAACCTACTGAATCGACAGATTCTTCTGATTCCAGCGATCCGAGCGGCACCAGTGAATCGACCGAACCTACTGAATCGACAGAATCGTCTGATTCCAGCGATCCGACTGGCACCAGTGAATCGACCTCCGAAGAGTACAGTGATGTGACTGATCACACTGCTTATGAATTTTTTGAAAAGCCAGAATACTCGGAAGATTTGGTAGAGCCTGCTGATGTGATGGCGGAACTAATTGGTCAACTTGCTGACCAGGACGCCGATACCCGTAAGCGGGCTTCGGACCAGCTGCGTAAACTTGGTATCGACGCGTTGGGTCCACTTGTTGCGGCCAGCAACGGTGAAGATCCACAGGCAGCGGATGAAGCAAAGAAGTTGATTAACGAATTAGTCGACAAGCCCTTTTTCGACAAGCTTGTAGACCTGCTGGAAGATCCAAACTTCGGAAATTCCGAGCAAAATGAGAAAATGAAAGAATTGCAACAAGAAATGGATAAATACAAAGATCCTGTCAACGCTCAGAAGCGAGTGGACGAACTCAACGAATTGGAGAATACGCCAGATTTGTACCTCACTCAAAAGCAGCGGGAAGGTATCGCTAAGCAGCGGGACGAGCTTCAGAAGCAAGACGGAATGAACATCGAAACCATTTTTGGTCTGATTGATAGTTATATCGAAACCGGTGAGGAGCTTCTTGGGAATGGTCCTCCAGCATATACGGAGGACGACTTGAGAGAGCGTCCTCCTGGCGAAACAGTCAAAATTGACGGCCACGAACTGGCGGGGCGAATCCGATAAGGTTGACGGCAACGATGTGGAGCTAAATTAGCTGCATCAGACGTGCATTCGCATCGCCCTTGACCATGTGCGGAGGCCTACGGGCGCATAGTCTGTTAGTGAACGACAGATCAAGGTCTCCTTGGGTATATTACCGGTACCTTGGGAAACTCCAATTTGTCGGATCCAGCCCACATAGATGGCAAATATCGCGTATTGCAGCGCCTTGGACAGGGCGGCTATGGGACTGTTTATCTTTGTAAGAGCAACGACCTTGATGCGAATGTAGCCGTTAAGGTGCTTCGTCGGCAAGAAGGCGATGAGTTGCAAACTAAGAGATTTATGAACGAAGCGAAAGCGCTAGTGAAATGTGCTCACCCGGGAATCATTCGTATCCGCAGCTTTGGTGTCACCACAGACGGTGCCGCACTTTATTACGTCATGGATGCGCTGAATGGACATTCGCTTTCCCATGAATTGGAAACGAAGGGACCTCTTGCTCCCCGGCATTTGATCAAGATTTTTTCGCAGGTCTTCGATGCCCTAGAACATGGTCATCAGAATGGCATCGTCCACAGAGATGTTAAGCCGTCAAATATTATGCTAACGGTCAATGATCAAGGGGAAGAGCAAGCGGTGCTCATTGACTTCGGCTTAATGCGCGCGCCGTCGCTCGATGTAAGTCTCACTGCTACTGGGGATATGTTAGGTACGCCTTCCTATATGAGTCCCGAACAATGCCAGGGAATAGTGGCAGATTTTAGAAGCGATCTTTATTCAACGGGTTGCACCATTTACGAAGCAGCTACCGGGCGACCACCGTTTGAAGGTGATAGCTACTCCGTATTGTTCGACCACTTGAACAGTCTGCCAGCGAACGTACCTGAGTATTTGAATGAATTCCTGAAAATTTGCATGGCTAAAGATCGCACAGCTCGATTCGCTTCGGCCAAAGATGCAGAAAGCGCTTTGGTCGAGATTGGGAAGGCAGCGACAATTGACGTTCGAGTATCTGACGACCAGCGCCTTCGAACCGCCTTGATAGAGTCGGCCAAGCCTCGACGCATGAGGGTTGCGTTTGGTATTACCGCTCTTGCACTGTTAACTGCTGCTGCTGTGTTTTTCGTTCTGCCGAAAAATCACACTGACGTTACGATGGTGCCAGAACCCACACGTGCTCAAAAAATTGTGGCTCTTAAGGACAATTTTGATTCTGCTATCGAAAACGGTCGTTTAGACGACGCGAAAGCACTCTTGAGCGACTATAAAATTTTTGTTCCCCGTGACCGCGACAAAATTGAAACTCTTTGTTCGTTGGCCGAGGAACAAGCAGAACAATGGCATGTCAGTGATGCTCTTGAAACCTGCCTTATCGCACTGGACCAGGTTGGACGAGAGAAATCCGAAAAAAGCGAATGGATCTTCTACCCGCTTAAAACTCGCGCAGCGATTGTCTTGGAGCAAGTCGATGACCGGGCTCAAATGGCTGCAGCAGTTAAGGACACTGATACCATTATCGCGCTGCCTGATTCCGAGAAGATCAATGACAAGGATAAGGCGCTTATCCACATGATCAAAGCTCGGTTACTAACAAAGCTCGGAGAACAAGACCGCGCTGGTGCGGAATACAAGATTGCAATCAAACTTGCCGACAGCGAGCGCGTGAGAGCGTCCGAGAAAGCACAGTACTTGATCTGGTACAGCGAGTGGTTGAAAGAACGTCACAATGAGCAACTTCGGATAACGGTTTTAAAACAAGCAATAGAGACTTTTGGACGGAATAATTACGCGGACTCAATTGCTAGGTCCGCGATTGACGATCTAACCACTTGCGATTTATCGCATGAGGGCGATTATGTCCGTCAGTTAGCAAAGCACTTACAGGCTAATGCGAGCAAGCTCGATGGCAAACTGGAAGTGCGATCATGGCAGCAATCCAGCACGCTGCTCAGTTCTGCTAACCTCGGCGATGAATCTATTTTAGCTGCAATCACTACTGTAAACATTTCCAATAAAGTTGAGCCTCACTTTCGAAGATTCGGCGGCAGAATGATCCATTTTTTGGTGGCAAATAGGTTCTGTAACAAGGATGACGCACTGAAGTTGGCATTGAACGCCTATAATGAAAGCAAGACTTATAGAAATGAGTTTCCATCTTGCTTTGAAGTTGCTGCGCGGGACTTAGCCGCTGTTGAAATTGGCACAGGAGACCAAACTCAGGCGTTGGCTCATTACAGGGAATCAGCTGACGCAGGAGAAATTGCCAGGCAAAGCTGTTTGAGGCAGCAGGGCAACAAGATTACCGGCGACGATCAACGCTTTGCGCAACTGTCTGCGCAGGATCGAGTCTTCATTGTAAGGTATGGAAAAGCGGGCGGAAAACGACCAACCGACTGGGCTGATGCGGAAAGAAGTATCGCTTTTGTTGCTTCTCCCTTAGGGCGCGCCAATCTGACGAAAGCTCTTCACGCTGAAGGTCGATAGAAACTGTCGGTCCACATCGGATCAATGTCTATCTGTTAAGGGTATATTGCCTGTACCTTTGGGAAACTTCAATTTGTCGGATCCAGCCCACATAGACGGCAAATATCGCGTTCTGCAGCGCCTGGGACAGGGCGGCTATGGGACCGTTTATCTTTGCAAAAGCAACGATTTTGAAAAGAATGTCGCAGTTAAGGTGCTCCGTCGACATGATGGCGACGACT
>JADYXS010000144.1 GCA_021772155.1 Candidatus Obscuribacter sp. | reverse complement strand
TTACGTTTACTTGAGTCTGTTCACCGGTGCGCGGCAAGGCAATGTTCTTGCGATGAGATGGGATCAGATCGATTTCGAGCTTGGGCTCTGGCATATTCCGATCACCAAGAACAAAGAATCTCAGACTGTGCCGCTAACTGATCTTGCAATGCAGATTCTTGAAGATCGACATGAGCACCGAAAATCTGATGAGTGGGTGTTTCCCAGTGACGGCGCCAGCGGACACGTCGTCGAACCCAAAAACGCCTGGGCGAAATTCTTGGAGCGCACTAAGTTGGAAGATCTGCGCATGCACGATCTTCGTCGCACGCTTGGAAGTTATATGGCTATGAACAACCAGTCCTTGCAAATCATCGGTAAGGTGCTCGGACACAAGTCTCCGACAGCGACCCAAATCTATTCGCGCCTGGCCTTCGATCCATTGAAACATGCTATGGAAGCAGCGCAAGCTTCAATGGCCAATAGCGCCGAAATTCTTCCAACAGGCTTATTCAAGAAAAAGAGAAAACCGGGGCTCAAACGAGTCAAATAGAGTGCGGTTCGGGGTTTGCGAAGAATGTATACTATGAGTATACAAATCCAGGACTTATCAAACCGTTTTGGTTTGACTATGTGCTACAATGTATACCATGGGTATACAAAGATATGGAAAGCTAAACCGCCTGCAGCAGGTCCTACCGGAGGGACTGCCAGTTGATTCCAGCTGGCTTCAAAAGCAAGGATACTCACGCCAGCTTATAGCGAAATACCTGCGGCATGGATGGCTGGCGTCGCCAGTGCGAGGTGTCTACCGTCGAGCTAGCGCCATGATCGATCAGAAGAGCTGGGAACCAGTCGTGATATCGATGCAGCGCCTCCTTGAAGTCCCCACCACGGTTGGAGGACGCACCGCATTAGAGCTGAACGGTCTGTCCCATTATCTGTCAATGACGGCGCCATCGGCAGTTCATCTTTATGGATCTGAACTGCCACCGAGCTGGGTGAACAGATTGCCGTTGAAGCAGCAATTTGTGTTTCATTCGACGCATCTATTCAAAACAAGTGATGGCAACATAAAGAAAAGCAAGGAATATCAGCAGGCAAACTTCACACAGCACAAGTGGGGCGCTTCTGAATGGTCGATGCTAATCTCCACGCCGGAGCGAGCGATCCTCGAACTTCTTGACGAACTGCCAACTCATGAGACCTTCCACCAGGCAGACGTGCTGATGGAAGGTCTGACCAACTTGCGACCGAAATACCTCAACACGGTACTTGCAGATTGCCGGAGCATAAAAACAAAACGTCTTTTTCTCTGGTTTGCGCAGCGACATAATCATGCCTGGCTTAAGACGCTCGACACCGAAAATATCGATATCGGCAAAGGGAAACGCATGATAGTCCCTGGTGGCAAACTAGATCCGAAGTACCTCATAACCGTTCCGGAAGAATTCGCCAATGATCGACAGCGCACCATATAGAAAACAAGTCTCGCTGCTTATTCGCGTTTTGCCTATTGTCGCGCAAGAGCATTGCTTTGCACTGAAAGGCGGCACGGCAATCAACTTGTTCATCCGCGATATGCCGAGGCTGTCTGTTGATATCGACTTAGCCTATCTTCCTGTCAAACCGCGTGACGAATCACTGCAGGAGATTGATGCCGCTCTCAAAAATATCGCAGCCAGGATCGAGAAAAGCGTTCCAGATACAAAGGTGCGCGCTTCAGTCTTGCAGGGCACGGACCGGGCGGTCAAGCTTGTCGTTAGTACGAGAGACGCTCAAATTAAAATCGAAGTTACGCCAGTTCTACGCGGGACGGTTTTCCCCCAGCAGACTCGCGCAGTCTCGGAGAAAGTGCAGAGTGAATTTGGGTTCGCCGAGATCGCCGTAGTCTCTTTCGAGGATCTCTATGGTGGCAAGCTTGTAGCCGCTCTCGATAGACAACACCCACGCGACCTATACGATGTTCGGCTGCTATTGGCGAACGAAGGCTTAACACGGGATTTATTCCGAGCATTTCTCGTCTATCTCATCAGCCATGATCGGCCAATGTCGGAAATTATCTCTCCCAGATTTCGCGACATTAAGCATGAATTCGAACATGGTTTCGTCGGGATGACGGTTGATGCAGTGAGCCGCGAAGAGCTTGAAAGCACGCGGAAGGAGTTGGTCGAGAGCATTCATAAAGCCTTTACCGACGGTGATCGGGAACTCCTCTTATCAATTAAGCGTGGTGCTCCGAAGTGGCATCTGCTTAAAATTGATGGAGTCGAAGCATTGCCTGCGGTGCGCTGGAAACTTCAAAACTTAGAGAAGCTGCCGGATGGGAAACGTAAGGAGTTAGTTGAGCGACTCGCTCGTGTTCTGCAATAATTTCTATGTTCAACCACGACTGCAGCAGCTAGATTGTGCCTGCAAGTAAATTTCGAATGTCGCAAAAGCATCTTGCTGTTTTGTCTCAAGTGATTGACGCTTGCGAAGTGCACTTTGTTAGCAAATGCTGTCACAAGCTTCAAGAAGTTTCTCAGGATTTCTGCGTGTGATCCATTTCATGTGTGCCCGTCGTTGTCCTAGGCAAAATCGAGACTTTTAGCCCTCGTATTTACCTGCTCCCAATCAATATTGGAGAAGAACGCTCCGATGTAAGAGTTAGCGTCGGCGCCGTAATCCATTTGATATGCATGCTCGTACATGTCCATCACGAGTAGTGGTTGACCGGCAGCCAATGCGACTTGGTGATCGGAACTCCACACGTTAAACAACCTTTTGTCGCGCGGACTGTAAGCGAGTATTACCCAACCCGAGCCGCCCGACAGCGACTGTCCGGTGAGTTTGAAATCGTGCTCCCAAGCTTCGATGGAACCAAACTGGCGATTGAGCACATCTTTTATGGTGCCACCAAGTTTGCCGTCTCCACCTAAATTATCAAAGTAATACTCGTGCAGAATCATTGAGTTCATAGCGATTAATGATTCCCGCTTTAGCGAACCCATTTGAAATGGCGCTGCGTCTGCTGGAAGTTGCGCGATCTTCTCCTGAATTGCTCCCAAGCGTTTAACAGCGCCTGCATAATTCTTATCGTGATGCGAGACGATCAGTTTCTCGCTTATGCCTTTGAGCTTGCTTGGGTTGAACGGCAACGGCTTGACTTCGAATTTGATCGGCGCAACGGGCAAAGTTTGAGCAGTAGCCGAGTTTCCCAGCAGGATCGCTCCGCCAGTCAGCGCCGCTGCAGTTAGTAGGTCACGCCTAGAGATTGCATTCACAAAGAAGAGCCTCTTAACTGGTGTGGTAACATGTGTTGCGTCAGTGTAACACACATTGCAACCGGCAAGATTTCGCGAGGACACTTGTGAACTGGCTAGTTTTTAATTGCTCCTTTCCTTCTAATCAGGGTTCAAGCGCGCGCGTATCGCTTTGGAGAAGACTGAGCCGCCTGGGTGCTGTGTCTCCCAAAAGTGGCGTGCATATTTTGCCTGGTCGTGAGGACTGCCTGGAGTCATTCCAGTGGCTTCTAAAGGAAGTACAACAGCAGCGCGGTGAGTGCCTCTTGATGAATGTCGAGTCATTCGAGGGGCTCTCCGACGAGGAGTTGATCCAGCTATTTAAAGATCGCAGTGAAAAGGAATACCTGGAACTTGAAGAGTCGGTAAAGGAGCTAGAAAAGTCCACAAGCGACAAGGTTGCTGATGATGATAAGAACAAGCTGCATAGCGAGATTGAAAAGCTGCGGCGAAAACATACGGACATAGCGCGCTGTGATTTCTTTGACGCACCCGGCGGTGCCCGCCTGACATCGAGGCTAGCGAGTTTGGAACGGAAGCTGTCGGCGAGCGAACATGAAGTTCCAGAAATAACAAAAGTGCATATCAAGGATTTCAAAAACAAGGTCTGGGTGACAAGACCGCGCCCACATGTCGACCGGCTGGCCTGCGTCTGGCTGATTCGCAGATTTATTGATGATAAGGCCAAAATCCGATATTCGACTAAACCGCAAAAGGCGGAATTGTCTTTCGATATGAAGGAAGACAGCACATTTGGACATGTCGGAAATTTGTGCAGTCTGGAAACAATGATCACCGCGTTTGATTTGAAAGACCCAGGACTGCGCACACTCGCGGAGATCGTCCACGAAATAGATTTGCGCGACAG
Organism: Candidatus Obscuribacter sp.; assembly: GCA_021772155.1. Taxonomy (GTDB): domain Bacteria; phylum Cyanobacteriota; class Vampirovibrionia; order Obscuribacterales; family Obscuribacteraceae; genus JADYXS01. The sequence continues at coordinate 6,532 of JADYXS010000144.1, read as the reverse complement.
TCATTATTTGCATCCAGAGACAGCCGGTGTAGACGCGATCCTCAAGGGTTGGTTGATAAGGGAGCTGACTGATGGTGAGCTTGAAGTACACGGCATCATGCTTTTCGATGGTCTCTACGCCGACGTTTTGCGTCGAGACAGCGCCGAGAAGAAAAAATGTTGACACTTCGTAGGCGCATTTTTCTGGTGATTACATCCTTGCTGCTGATCAACCTCGTGGCTCTTACGTTTGGTAGTGCCTCAGCGCAAGATCTGAAAGAGACAGTGACCTCATTGTCTGGACCGCAGTTGCGACCGTTGTCTTTGACTCTATCTGATGCCGTCGAGATGGCTCGGCGTAATTTCCCAGAGATAAAGGCAGCTGTATATCGAGCAGAAGCATCGAAAGCCCGAGTGCGCAAAGAGAAAACTGCATATCTGCCCAGAGGCAGCATGTTGGTCCAGGAGATGCGGGGCACATCAAATCAAATCACTGGTCCGCTTCTTCCGAATGGCACCATACCTGTAATAACCGGTGCCGAGGTAGGAGGAAACGATCTCACTGGTGGGTGGGGTAGCGCGACGGGAACGCTTTTATCTTGGGAGCCGTTTGACTTCGGGTTGAGAGCAGCGAATGTCCGTACCGCCCAAGCGGAAGAGCGATTTGCAAAATCGCAGGTAGCGCTTACTGAATTGGATGCAGTTGTTAGTGCGGCAGAAACTTTTCTGAAGGCAGCGGCGGCACAACAGGCCGTCAAGGCATCAAAAGCCAAGCTTGATAGAATGACCGTACTCAAAGATACAGTGCGCGTTCTTGTTGATAAGCACTTGCGTTCGAACACTGATGGCTTCCTGGCTGAAGCGGAGGAAGCGAAAGCAAGGGATCAGTTCATTGAGGCTGAGCAATCGTTCGACTTAGCCATCGCTAGCTTGGCTGAAGCCATTGGCTTGACCACCTCCGCGCTCAATATAGAACCAGGAGCGTTGTTAAATCTGCGGCCAGGATTTAATCAGCTTGCTGTCAATATCGAGTCACATCCTGCTTGGCTCGCCCAATCAAGTGCGCTAGAACTCGCCGGCAATCGCAAACGAGCGATAGAAAAAACCTATTATCCCAAATTCAGCATCATCGCTGCGATGTACGGAAGAGGCAGCGCATTCAGGAGTGATGTGTCTATCAATCAAGGAAAGGGATTCTATCCTACAAGAGTCAACTACGCCGCAGGCTTTAATATCAACTTTCCGTTCTTAGACATATTTGATCTAAGGGCGCAGCATCTTCTGGCAAGCAAGCTAGAACTATCAGAAAGGGCGCACCTGGATTTCACTTTCCTGAAGTTGCGCACTGACGAAAATCGAGCTACGGCCCTTATGAAAGGGGCTCTGAGAATCGCCGACAATGCCCCGATAAAAGTTTACGCAGCAAGAGAAGCGGCTAACAGTGCCCGTGTCCGATATCAAATCGGGCTAGCCAGTATCAATGATATAGCTCAGGACGAGCAGTTGCTCACCCAAGCTGAAGTTGAAGAGGCGACAGCGAAGCTTCGGGTTTGGCGCGCGTTGCTAGCACGGGCGGCAGCAACAGGGAGCATCGAGCCATTTGCGCTTGAGGTCAGGAAGGCGGAGGGGAACTAAGCATGTGGCTGATTAGCTTTGCAATGAATCGCCCGATCTCGGTTTTAATGGCTGTTCTCAGCGTGGCGCTGTGTTCAATGCTTGCACTAAGCCAGATGAGCATTGACATTTTTCCGAAGTTAAATATGCCTGTCATTTATGTTGCGCAACCATACGGCGGCATGGACCCATCTCAGATGGAGGGCTACGTTACTTCGTATTACGAATACCACTTCTTGTACTTGCCTGGAATTGAGCACGTCGAATCACGTTCGATTCAAAACATCAGCCTGGTCAAGCTGGTTTTTCATCCTGGCACTGATATGAGCCAGGCAATGTCGCAGACAGTTTCGATGGTGGAACGTTCGAGGGCATTCATGCCACCAGGGACGGTAGCGCCGTTTGTTATGAGGTTTGATGCGGGGAGTGTGCCAGTTGGCTATTTAGTATTTTCAAGCGCGACCCGTAGCCTGGGCGAAATTCAGGATCTGGCTCTCTTTAAGGTTCGGCCCATGTTCGCTACATTGCCCGGTGTCTCTGCTCCACCGCCATTTGGTGGGAACCAGCGAACTATAGTTATACAAGTCGATCCAGAACGGCTGCGGTCATTTCGTATGTCAGCCGATGAAGTAGTGAGGGCAGTTTCTTCAGGCAACATCATCATGCCTTCCGGAAACGTGCGAACCGGCGACTTGAATAGACTGACTCCAATCAATTCTGTCGTCACCGACATTCAAGAACTGGGCTCATTGCCCATAAGAACTGGAGCAGGTCCAGCCGTTTATCTTCGTGATCTGGCCAAGATAAAAGACAGCAGCGACATTCTTGCTGGTTATGCCCTGGTTAACGGCAGGCAAACAGTATATATCCCCGTGACTAAGCGGGCTGACGCCTCAACGCTATCGGTAGTCGATCGAGTCAAATCGCAGCTTACAAAAATGCAAGCGCTGATCCCCGAAGACATCAAGCTCGACTTCGTCTTTGATCAGTCGATATACGTTAAAAACTCTCTTCTAGGTCTTCTGGTGGAAGGTGCACTGGGAGCTGTATTGACCGGGTTGATGGTGCTTGTATTTTTGAGGGATATAAGAAGCTCTTTGGTTGTGGTGATCACAATTCCATTTGCGCTGATGTCGTCTGTGCTGTTGCTGTGGTTGAACGGGCAGACGATCAATATCATGACTCTGGGCGGACTGACGCTCTCGATAGGAATCCTGGTTGACGAAGCCACAGTTGTGATGGAGCGCATTCACAGCAGACTTGCGGAAGGGAAAGAGAAGGTGCTCGCCGTATTTCTTGCAAGTAGTGAAACGGTCACGCCGAGGCTCCTGGCAATGCTGTCGGTGGTTGCTGTGTTTATCCCGGCATTGTTTATGAAGGGTAGCATTCAAGCGTTGTTTGCGCCCTTATCGTTAGCAGTTGGCTGTGCCATGCTCTCATCCTATGTGTTGTCGTCCACACTTGTTCCTGTGCTGTGCAGCTGGTTCTTAAAGCCTCAAAAACAAGATACGGAAGCAGGGTTATTTCATCGATTAAAGCAATGGTACGCATCAACTTTGAGTTTCGCTCTGAGGCTGAGATGGGTATTGGTTCTTGCGTATGTTGCAATCACTGGAGTCCTAATCCTTGGTGGATTGAGGCTTGTTGGTACCGAGATTTTCCCACAAGTAAATGCTGGACAGCTCCAGTTGCGGCTGCGTGCTCCTTCCGGCACGAGAGTCGAGCGAACTCAAGACGTTGCGTTGAAAGCACTTGCTCTCATTGGTGAAGTTGCTGGGAAAGATAACGTCGTTATCTCGCTTGGCTACGTTGGTACCCAGCCACCAAGTTATCCCATAAGCAGTATCTATTTGTGGACCAGCGGTTCGCATGAAGCGCTCTTGTCTATCGGTTTAAAGCACGGCTCCGGTTTAAACCTAAGAGATCTGCAAGAGAAGCTAAGAGCCAAGTTTGCTGCGGAACTTCCCGACGTGAAGCTGTCATTTGAGCCTGGAGACATCGTCAGTCAGGTGATGAACTTTGGCGCCTCTAATCCAGTTGAAATTGCCATAGCCGGACCTAAGTTGCCCGAAACCAGAGCGTTTGCGCAAAAGCTATTAGAGAAGGTTCAAGGATTGAAGTGCTTGCGAGATGTGCAGTTTGCCCAACCGCTTGATTATCCAACCATAGACGTGAAGGTAAACAGAGATCGAGCTGGGCAGCTTGGGGTAACGATGGAACAGGTTGGAAAAGCGCTTGTAGCCGCAACATCATCAAGTCGATTCGTCGCACCTAACTACTGGAGAGACGCCAAAACAGGAGTCGCGTATCAGGTCCAGGTCGAGGTGCCGCAGTATCTTATGAAGTCGGCCGACGACGTGAAAGCAATCCCCGCGACTCTGGGAAATGCCCAGCATCCGCTTATTGGAGACTTAGCCGATGTCCAGTACGGCACCGTGCCCGGCGAGTTTGATCGATACAACATGCAGCGGATGCTCACGATTACTGCGAATGTGGCAAACAGCGATCTCGGTAGAGCGGCAGCTGAAGTGAGCAAGGCGATTGAAGCGACAGGCAAGCCACCAAGGGGCGTGACTGTAAATCTAAGAGGGCAAATCGAGCCCATGAATCAGGCAATAAGCGGCTTGAGCAGTGGACTTGGGTTGTCGGTTCTTGCGATTTTCCTCCTTCTTGCCAGTACGTTTCAGAGTACAAGACTAGCCCTTGTGGTAGTCAGCACAGTCCCTGCAATTCTTTCCGGAGTTCTCGTCGCTCTTTTAGTAACAGGCACCACACTCAATGTGCAGTCTTTTATAGGAGCGATCATGGCAGTCGGAATAGGAGTAGCAAATGCAATCTTGTTAATTACATTTGCAGAGAAATACCGACGACAGGGACAAGACGTTGGGGAAGCAGCTGTCAGCGCTGGCACGGGAAGATTGCGTCCAATTTTGATGACGAGCGCCGCCATGATCGCTGGCATGATACCAATGGCGGTTGGGTTAGGTGAAGGCGGCGAGCAAATCGCACCTCTTGGGCGAGCTGTGATTGGCGGGCTAGTGGTGTCAGTCCCGGCGGTATTGATCATGATTCCAACAATTTTCTCTCTGGTCCAGCAGAAGGTTAGTCGCGACCCCGCATCGCTTCTGGCTAAGTTCGACAAGAAAGAACTGGAACTCTTAGTGAGGGAGGGTGACTAACCAGATGAAGAACAGGTGCGGTTTGGAAAGAATGTTAGTGGTGTTAGCACTGCCCTGGTTCGTCGCCTCGTGCGGAAAGGTGGAAGTTGCAAGCACTGGTGACAAAAGCAACAGCGCAATCACTGCGCAAACACCGACGGTGCCGGTGGCCGCGGTGCAGGAGAAACAGCTCAATAAGACGTCTAAATTGCCGGGGGAATTGGTCGCCTATCGCAATGTCGGTCTCTATCCAAAGGTGGCTGGATTCGTGAAATGGCTAGGCGTGGACAGAGGTTCGATAGTCAAGAAAGGACAATTGATTGTGAAATTGGAGGCACCAGAAATGGTGGCTCAGAAAAATCAGGCCGGACAGAATGCAGGCGCGGCTGAAACTGGGGAGATTGAGTCCGAGCGCAGATGGAGGGCGGCAAAGGCTCAGACTATTGAAGCAAAGGCAAAGCAAGCTAGCGATGTACTAACATACCAAAGAATGAAAGAAGCTTCTATTGCGTATCCTGGTGCAGTTGTACGTAATGAAGTAGATATTGCGGAACAAACAGCAGCGTCAAGCAAGGCTCATGCAACTGCAGCGCAAGAGTTGGAAAGTGCAGCCCAGGCGGAAGTGACCTCGTCGAAAAAAAGAGCGCACGCAGCGGCGAACTCGGCCCAGGGTGTGCGCCAGATGGAAGAGTATTTGAACATCTACGCCCCATTTGACGGGGTAATTACAGAGCGAAATATAGATGAAGGAAGTTTCGTGAGCGCTCCGACCGGGACCGGAACCACCAGTACGCCGATGCTCCGCGTGCAGCAAGTTACTGCTCTGCGGTTGGTCGTTGCCGTTCCGGAAAGCGACACGCCAGGAATAATCCAAGGGAACATTGTGAAATTTAGTGTTCCTGCACTGGGCAAGAAGACTTTTGATGGCACGATTAAGCGAATTGGTCACGCACTCGATATGAAAACAAGGACCATGCCGGTGGAGATTGATGTGCTGAACGCTGATGGTGAGTTGGAGCCAGGCATGTATCCAGAGGTGCTGTGGCCTACGCAGAAAAAGCTGGTATCACTGTTTGTTCCCGCATCAGCCGTAGTGACCAACACAGAAAGGCGCTTTGTCGTCAGAGTGAAGGATGGGATTATCGACTGGGTCGACGTGAAGACTGGAGCCACTATGGATGATCTGATAGAAGTGGATGGAGCGCTCAGGGCGGGTGACTCCGTAGCCGTGAAAGCTTCTGATCAGCTTCGCTCTGGCTCCAAGGTAACGACCCGGTTGGACACCGGTGAAAATACATACAATAGCAACTAAACAGGCTGATTATCTGATACGAGAGTGAAGGCGAGTTTTGATCATTCGGCTTGAATTGCGATTGGAAATTCTCCCATTGTTTGCCGGTCCAGTGCAAAAGGTCTCGCGCTGCGCACCCTATCCAGACAGTACGCAATCAGAGCGGTGAACGTGAGTCCGATAGCTATGCCGTGATTGCGGCCCTGAGCTGTCTCGGAAGGGAACAAGTAACACTGCAAGTGATTGCCACCCTGGAGCAGGCACTAACAAGGTTCCTCAAGAGTATGGAAAGAGCGCACCGCTGGCGGTGCGCTCTTTCTCCGGTCGGTGGCTTTCCTGCGAGCTGTTGGTTCAAGGTGATTTCTTGCCTGCCGGGACCGCTTTGGCATACTTTTTGAGCTTTCTGTTTATCGCCAGCAAATCAAATTCGTCTGGATCATATTTGCCGCCCAACCACTCCATCATCGACTCGCACTCTTCATCCTTCGGA
>JADYXS010000143.1 GCA_021772155.1 Candidatus Obscuribacter sp. | reverse complement strand
GAGCTGATCGTGAGACTTATTGCCCTAATCTTAATTCTGGTGTTCGCAATTGAGACGACGTTATACTCACCGGCTGCTTATGCTGCCACAGCTACATTCAACTCCGGCGACAGCACGGCACAAGCGCAAATTCCGGTCAACAAAATTGGTGCGCTTCTCTTGGCAGACGCAACTGCATTCTTGAACGGTTCGATGATCGAAGTGAAAGGCAAGGCGCCGGACAACACCGACCAGACTTTGCTGAGTGGCACTGCGTTTAACACACATATTGTGGGCAGCGGCTCAAATCGAGCAATTCGAGGTACTGCAATTTTTCAAGGCGGCTTTTCTTTCGCCAGCCTAACCAGAGCTGGCGACAAACCAGCGCGTGTGCAAACTACTTCCGGAGAAATTATCGAAGGGGCCATTTCCGACATTTCGCCAACTGGCATCTCAGTAGGCGGTCGTAGTATCGATGCTTCCGCGCTAAAGTGCGTGGATTCACCATCTGCCTTCGAATTTGAAATACCGCTCAGCGGTTCGGCTGGAGTTAGCTCGGTAACCGGTGAAGCGAGCCGAATCAAGTTTTCTAGCTGCAGTGTTTCGGCTCCAGCACGCATTAAAGAGAAGAAGCCTAGCACCGTGAGCGCTGTACAGCATCCGACCAGAACGAAAGTGATCATCGCCTTGGTTCTAATTGCATGTGTTGCGACTGCTATAGCAGTGCCAATAGCCGTCTCAGCCGGTCGCAGAAGACACAGAAACAACAATAACAACGATCTGGCAGTAAGGATTCTACAACAGCAGGCATTGACCAATTCGCGGCGCTCGATGCAGCAGGAAGTAAGTTCAGTCATACAGAATCCTTTCTCAAGCTCGAGCTCATCTCCTTAGGCCGGATGTTCTGTTAATTCCGCAATGAATTGATTTTGCTTTTCGCGATAATCATCGTCCTCTAATACCGAGTCGAGAAACGCCAACGTTTTGTCCAGATGCTTAAACGCAATGAGGTCGGCAATCTCAGCCAACTCTGAATCCTCAGCGTCAATGCCCTCTATTATCCTGATCATCAGCGACGCCAGATATTGCTGCCAACTGGCCAGCGGACACGCATAATCAGGCTCTTCAATCGACTTCTCAACGAAGCTATTTGTCTGCGGATCGTAAAACAGTACACGATCGAAATTGCCATCATCAAGAATAGGAATCAGAACCGCATTGCTATAGCTGCGCTGGGTGTCAGGAGCGAGAAAGAATTCCTCTGGAGGGCCGAAGAAGATGTCCAGCTCCTTTGGTAGCCGCTTGCTCTCATAGGACTGCTCAAAGATCGGCGCCACTTCAATTGACTTCAAACAATCCTTAGCTTGCTCTCGGGTAACTTTCATTTGCCTCCAACTTTCCTGTTCCGGACATCAACTTGGCGGCATGATGTAACTGATTGGGAACGTCTGTCGGGCTCTCATCGTGAACGGTGGCTTCTGACCGCAAATGATGTGCACCAAGAACGGTCTGACGTCCGCCTCCGTAGTTACCGTGGCTGTACCGGAAATCAGTCCGCCTTGGCTAACCTGTTTGCCTGTATAGAAATCACGCTGCGACGTGGGCTGACCCGTTATCTTCATTTCAACCGGCAACAACAAACGGAAACCAGAAACCAGCGAGCCGTTGGAGCGACCGTTCATGCGATCAACCACTGTTTGCGCACGAAATTGACTCTCGGAAGGAGAGCCGGACGCGGCCGCACGTGCCGCATTCTGGCATGCAGAGTCATTCAGCTGTACGCCGTAAACAACAACAGCAAGATCCACCAAAATCAGCGACGCCGGAATCAAGATAACAATTCCTACGGTTACTTCGATAAGAGACTGACCTGCTCTTCTTGTCATTGGAATCATACTGGGAGGCTCCCCTCGCTGAAATTTGGGAAGGTCATTCCGTATCGGATACAGCACCACTGGCGGTACCGACAGAATTGAGGTCTACAGACTTTTTATTCAATCGCTCAGTTCCGATTGAGACGTCCATTGAACTAAATATTTGAACAGCATTCGGAATATGCTGAACAGCACTTGGAACGGGTTGTCCATTTTCGAACACACTGCCGTACGAAACGAATACATCTGGATTGGCATTGCGCGGCGGTGCACAGGTTCGCCCAACGAATGCCGGAAGGGCGGAGAATTTGAAGTCTAGATCTCCGTCAACACCGGGCAGCTTTGCGTTTGTATGTGCGCGAAACAGCTTGCTGGCACCATGAACATACCCTTGGCGGCTATCAAAATCAGCCAGCTCGCTGATCACTGGCTGGCTTCGCACATTCGACTCAATGCCGTCGATGCGTCCTAGATCGACACGTGTAACCTTCGGTTCCGTTGTCTGAAGCCAGTTAAGCGAAAAGCCACCGTTACGATTGGTAACTAAGTTATAACCAGAGGCCGCTTGCCGCACTTCTTTGGTGATCAACTGAATTTGATTCTGACGTTCACGCTCCACGAGCCCCTGCCCTGCACGTGCCTCTTCAAGCAATTGATTGGATAGAGGAGTCAAAAAACTCATATCGTCTTCAGCGTAGTTTTCAGTTCTGTTCCGAGAGACAAAAACCAGCTCACGACAATGCGCCTCGAGCTCATTTAGCTGACCAACTCGATTGCCGGCGTTGATCGTACTGGCTACAGACATTGCCAGCGCATCTACCTGATACTGAGTACGAGTGCGTTGAAATAGAAAACTATTGAAGATGATTCCGATAACGCCTACAGCAACGATCAGTCCTAATGTGAGAACCACAAGGGACAACATGTTCCCGCTCGACTTCCGGCGTCTTATCATGCTAACTTTATCCAGTCAAGCTCGCACACAAGAGTTTATCACGATTTATGCTTGTTCTTACAGCTAGCGTTAGACGGCGTCCAAGAAGAACACAGAACGGCAGCCAGATCATGGAGTTCGCCGCCGGGATGATCATCTTGGTGTTTTTCGTCTTCATTCCGCTGCTCGACCTGACGATAGTTCCGATTCGTTGGATGTTGGCTCAAGAACTCGTGAACGACTATGCCAGAAAGCTGGCTTTGTGCGAGACCTTCAGTCGATCATATCGAACATTGGAAGCTGATCCGTCACTTACGACAAGATTGCAGCGGTTGGGGGGCGTCTCCGTACAGTCGCTGCATCTACGACTCAGAATTACCAGAATTTTTCAAACCCCGCATGCGCCCGAGGTCTTCATAGTAGAAGACCCAACAAGGATTCCAGCAGCATGGCTGCCTGATGGAGGCAAAGCACCCTGCTCCTACTCAATGGAACTGGACGTCCATTCCTTGATGTCACCTGCAATCTTGTTTCCAAACAAAGGGTGGTCCATTCCAGGATTGACCGTACCGTTTCCCCTTTTAATAAGCGCTACGCACGAATGGGAAAACGTTGGACGCAATCCACTGACTGGAAAGTTCTTCTTAAATGAGTAAACATAGTGACGGCAGCAAGCTCAGATAACGTACAATTTACAACCCTTGTGCTTGCCTACCTTCCACAATAATCTGCATCCATGGCACTTGGCTGTGGGCACGCTGTTCAAATCATGCGCATTGACCATTAACGATGACCATCGATTCTCTCAGCAATGCTTATCGACAGCAGGACCGTTTAACGATTGAAAAGCACGATCAAGAGTCGAATAACCATTTCAATGCTGATGACTGGCGTTTTGATGTTGTTCTGCCAAATTCCTGGTTGTGCCGAACTCAAGCCGGATCTTTTAGATGCCTACTTGGAGCGCGAGCTCGACTGGGCAATGTTCATCGAATTGCCTGGCAGTAACCATTATTTGAATTACGCAGGATCCCAGCTTTACCCTCTGACGATAATGCGCATCAACTTCAGAGCATTTGGTCGAGGTACCGGCGCTCCCGGCGATTCAGCAAAAATCTATGAAGAGCTCTGGTATCACAAAGGAAAGCCCGTTGGATCTCGACGTTACAGTCAACTGGACATCCCGACGCGGCACATCGGAGCGATCGTAGTCGGGGCTATCGATAACAAAAACGAACAGTCCCAGGCAGTCGCGAATGCACTGGTTCGACTCGTGCTCGATCTACAGCTCAAGAAAATTTCGCCCGCCATAGTGCTGGTGCCCAATGGTAGCTACGATCAGATAGCGGAAGGTCTCGGGCGCTACAATTTCGTCCCGGATATCTTGGGCCTGGACGGACCACAAATGAGCATTCACCTTCGCTCCTATCCGCAGAATAAAGAACACTATTTCTATTATTCGAAGAGAAACTAGATTCTACGAATGTCTTCCCAACGGGCTGCTCACGGGCTACCCGCGGCGCGAATCAAGTTTATCGTTCAATGATCATTGGCGGTGATTTTGCAGAGATGGTGCCTTTGGCAGTAGCTGTCCAAGGAAGAGTCGGCTGCAGCGTCTTGAACTCCTCATAGAATTGCAGCACATCCCCAAATTGAGAATTTTGTGCAACCCTGATTGCCTCTTCTACGCCTGCGGTAGGGCTGCTGGACTTGACTTTAAAGGCTAAGGAAACAGCGTCTTTCAGCTGCGCACCCGTCAAGAGAGCCTCCGTGCATTTAGTAAACGCGCTTTGAACAGGCGTCACGGATTGCTCAATCAGCATTGTTCCGATGTATGGCTCTTGACGAGAAATGTTGACAAAGGCAATTCCATCAATTTTCCGAAAAGCGTTCTCAATCATGGACAGATGACAGCTACAGTTGATGCCGGAAACTTGAAAACTGACCTTGGTGAGCGTGAATCCGCCAAACTTGGCCTGGGTGATGGCAGATACTTGGCTAAGAGCAGATTCGTCCGTCACCGCTCTGTTCAACGTCGATGGCGACAGTAGAAACGCAGCCACTGTGTCATATGGATCGAGCGACTGAGCCTGTTTCACGTGTTCCAAGATCTCAGTAGCCTTGCCCTGCCGCGCCATTATGCCGGCTAATGCCAGATAATATCTGGCCTGAAATTTGTCCAACGAAATTGCCTTGTGATACGCTGTTTCAGCAGCTTCCAACCAGGCACCATTCTTAGCCGCATCGTATTGAACGTAAGACGATTTGTCTTCAAACAATCTTCCAAGTCGGTAAAAACCATCAGCATCTTCGCCTTTCGTAAGGTTCTTGAGGGCCGAAGTCATAAGGGTCTTAGCGGCGGAAGGATCCGTTACGGGTAGCAACGAGTAGGCAGATCTAACGAATAGCTCATAGTTTTTTGGATGGCAGTCTTGGAATACGGTATCCTGCAGTGCTCTGGCTCGATCCAACTGCCCGGCTCGCAACAGCGCGGACAGTAACCTGGTGGATCCGATAGATTTTTGTTCTGGTGTGGTGGCAAATGTAAGAGCTTTCGCTGCTGCGTCCGCCGCACTATCCGCTTTCTTCTGCCAGAGATATGCGTCGCTGACTTCGCTGAACCAATCAAAACTCCCTGTTGGTCGCGATGCCATATCGTCGATGATAGAAAGTCCATCATAGAGTTTCCCAAGTTTGATCAGGCATCTAGCTAGCCCGAGGCGCGGAAACCAGTTGTTGGGATTCAACCTGATGCACTGTTCATACATCGGGATGGCTTTCTTGCAGGCATCAACCGATTCTTCCATTTGCGCAAGATTCAGCAGCACAAGTTCGTTACCAGGAGAAAACTTGACGGCTTCCTCGCCCTCACTGATTGCCGCAACCACGTTCCCTTCTTGCCAAGCATAGTACGAGAGCAATGCATGACTCTGCCAATCTTTGCGATTCTCAGCAATTGCCTTCAGCTCGAGTTCAAGAGCCTGCTGGGTTTGCCCTTGCTTGAAGAGTTGAACCGACTGCCTGCTGAATGCGTTAACATCATCGCTTAAATTCGAAGCGTACACCTGCTCAAAGCTGTTTGCGATAAATATTGCCATGAGCAAGAAAAGGACGGTCCGGAAAACCATTAACGCAACTCCCTTAATTTTTGCTTCTTGACTAACCTGCTAAATGCTATCAGCTGCACCGCAAGACTGCAGCAAGCGCTGATGAAATTTCATTCAAAGTAACCTGTGATGCTACTTCACACTCCACTTCAGAATTCAGGCTGAAATCGGTAAAGTTTATGTCATCTGAGGAATGTGGCTCTGCCATTCTCGTAAACTAAATGTGCAAATTTTCAGATCGGCAGGGAGTGGAAGGCAATGAGTACATATCGGGCGATGGTGGCTACTTGCTTAGCTCTGTTTATCGCATTATTCGTTCCGATTGCGTCACAGGCTCAGATAGTGAGACCGGGCGCCACCAACTTGATTTTTCAAAACAGCTTCACGTCACCCGTCACCGTCATGGTGCAGATACCCAATCTACCGTGCGCAGCACCGTGCATCCTGGGGGACGGGTGTCCAGCCGGCACCGTCGCCAACCTCAGGTACTTCAACATTACAACCAACAGTCCTCTGCTACCGCTAACACAGTTCAGCGGAGCGTTCAAAGGATGGTTCATTCTGCCTGTTGGTCAGAAAATTCAGCTTATAAACGTCGGAATCAACCCGGTTACCAAGCAAGTCAGTTCCTGCTTCCAGGGACTAACAATCGGTTTCGGTCAGATTGGTAACTCTTGCCCGGACTTCTCAACTACTCCCCAAACTGCATTCCCAAACACCACGCCTGGACCAGGATTCAACAGCAACGTCTTAATCCCATTGCCCAACGGGTCGAATTCATTCGAGCCAACCTTGAACCTGCCCGGTACAGCCGGCGGCTTGAAGGTTGTCGGCGGGAAAGTTGTACCAACCACCGAAGCGATTGATATATCGTGCGTCAATGGCGCCAACAGCATCTTGGAAGTTACACTCACTCCTCCTGTCAATGGTCCGTACTGGACCGCCAACCTCGGACCGGCCCTTGGAGGATTGAAAACCTTCAAAACTGCCACGACACTTAGAAACTCGACGGTGAATATCGCAGCCAAGATAGATAACAACTGCCAAGACGCTCAGGGCAACGCTCGACCCGGGGTATACCCCTACGGTTGCTCGGTATGCAACGTTAAACCAGATCCGGCTCCTCCGTGCTTGGCGCAGGCCGGATCACAAGCAAATGCGCAGTTCTGCGCAGCGAATAACAAGCTGCCACCTACCAACGGTTGCCTTTTCACCAGAGCAAATTTGATTGTGACCCCGAGCAACGGAGTTCAAACATTTGGTGGCACCGTTCTGGTCAAGTACATAGGACCAGCTATTCCGTAACGGAACATTCGCTCCAAACCCGATCAGAGTTCTTTTGCTCTACCGCACTTACGTAGCACACGTGGTAACTAACTATGTCTTCATCCAGCAAATCCATCGGAACACAAACTGTTACCAAGTCCAGGATTGCTTCAAAAAAAAGAAGGCTGCTGGTATGTGCCGCGGCTTTCTTTCAACTGTCCTTCCCCTTAGGGGCGGTTGCACAGTCAGTTTCCAATCTTGACCTTACCTCGGAAACAAAATCGCTAACTGCCGACATTTCCGGTGAAATCAAAGCTGGCGATACTACACAGGTCGTGTCTACCAACGATTTGCTAACGCCCGCTCAACTGGTGGCACTTTATCAATCAACGAGCGCCGGAGGGCAAACACTGGTTTTGTCCGGTACGGGATCCGCAATAGGCGGAACTTTGACGGTCTCAGATACTCTCAATCCAACCAGCAGTTTTACGATCCCAGCAGGTGTTACTGCAGTTCAGACGACCAGCGCCTTGAACTTGACCGGCAATTTGACTAACAGCGGTACGCTTTATGTAGTTCCGAACAGCGCCACTGCAGTTATCAATGCCTCCAGCATCTTTAATAACTATGGTGCATTGCTCAGCACGATGCCGGCGTTGTCCACAGGACTGTCGCCCGTGAATCCGGTAAGCTTGACCTTAAATGCAACCTTCGACATCATCAATGCCGGGCAAATCATCAGTGCCAATAATCTCAATCTGACAGCCGGTGGTATCATTGTCAACGCTCTTCCTGCCGGCTTTACCGGAACTCAACCGGTTATGCAGGCACTGAACAACATAACGATGGCCGCTGGAACAAGCGGTCAGCTTGCCAACATTGTTAACAGCGGGCTGATCAATTCGATAGCCGGCAACATAAACATAGTCAATCAAACTTTGGGCAGCATCATAGTCAACAACATCGGCGGGACTTTGATGGCACAAAATGGTGCCCTTAACGTACGTGATTCTAATTTTGCCGGGAAATTCGATTTCTCACTCACCGGTGGCGACGTTCTGGCGAAAGTATTGAACATCTGGTCTGGCTCTGGTGTGGTGAACATCGATGTTGGTCAGCTTACTGGTCCGGTCAATATCAACGCCGGCGCCGCTCACGTTAACGCCGTTACCTCAGACTTGCATCTGGGGACCATGAATCTTATCGGTGACCCGACCTACTTCAACCAGGGCAATATCCTTATCGATAGCGCTATTTCGGCAATTGGGAATCCGGTAACGATAATCGCCAGTGGTAACATCACAGGCTCTGGCACAGGGAGCATTGATACCAGTAACGGCCCTGGTTCTGGCGGACCAATTCTGCTGATAGCCGGCGCTTTGTTCACGATTAACAGCAACGCAGTCCAGCCGGTCCCCCCCGGACCAGGGGCCGGATGTCCGGATTGCTCGCAGACTTCTCTAAGCAATGGAGGCGGTGGCAACGGCGATCAACCCACGATCGTGACAGTCACCGGCGCCAGCGCCACTGGCGGTAACCTAGATCTGTCTACGTTTGGGGCAGCAGGAATTACGGCAAATGGCACCAGTGGGAATGCAAGTGGTGGCAATATCACGCTAGTTGCTTTCGATAGCTCGACAACTCCAGGCACAGCCGGGACAGTGAATGCCCCACTGTTGTTTGAAGCGAAAGGTTCAGGAAGTGGAGTGGCTGGAAACTTTATAGTGCTGGCTGGTGCCACAAGCGGCACTTCAATTACAATCGGGTCCATTGATGTAACAAATGCGCTGGCCGGCAGTGGTGGACAGGTCGTCATGATCACCGCCACTCCGACGATACCGGCTTTAAGCCCACTTGTGATTCAGAACGGCTTCGTCAACCCGACAGTGTTTAACTTTGCAGCAACACCTGTAGTTCCGCCACCGGCTCCCGGCATTCTCCAAATTCTGAATACGGCTGGGCAGCTTCAACAAGCATCAATCACCCTCGGTAACATAACAACCAATGGTTCGCCAATCACCATCATAGCCGGCAACGACGTCAACATTGGCGGCTTACTCAAAACCTCCGGATCGCCGCTGGCCGGGGCCTTAGGTCCTGGTGGCAATGTGAGCATATTTGCCGGTGGAGACATTCTGACTTCCACAGCTACTGCTGGCATAGATTTATCTGGTGCCGCCGGCAATAACGGAGGCAATGTTCTTCTTGTGGCAGGAGCTAGTTTTACACCTGCTTTTTCACAGATTTTTAATTCCGGAGGAGCAACCGACGGTCATCTCTCTTACTCAGTTTCAATTACCGGTCCGTCTGCAGGCGGAGGCAATATAGATCTCAATACCGGTGGCGCTCTCACCTTACTTTCAACTGCTGCTGCACCAACAGTTGCACCAGATGGATACTCAGGTGGAAATGTGCAGCTCGTTGCTCTAACCGGCACTACCCCGGGGAGCCCCGGTCAGGTAATTTTACCGTCAACACTTATAATAACAACTGGCGGCAGTGCAGCGGCCGGCATCACCAGAAATGCCACGAACACACCAGCTGCCGGCACTTCAGTGACAATTGACGTTGCGGACACAAGTTTGTACGTGGCGAACCAGACATCGATTTCCATTCAAGGCCTATCGGGTGGTTTATTTGTTCAAGAGTCACAGCTAATAACAACTGTCACCCCGAATACAAGCATAGTAGTAGCCACCCTCACCAACACTTATGACGCCGCTCCGACCCTCTTTCTTCCCGGCCTGAATCCCAACACCAACGGCAACGTGACCATACTGGCTGGCAGTCCAAGCGGAACCGCAGGCACCAGTATCAACATCGGAAACATCGACACCACAGGCAGTAATGCTGGTGGCGGTAACATCACTATACAGACCGGACAGGCAGTATCAGGCTTACCGTTTTCCTACGCGGTAACCAACAACGTGGCGATAACTGTGCCGCCTACCCCATATCTCACCGTTACCGGTACTTTATCGGCTAGCACGCAGGAACCGGCATCTGCCATCGTTGGCGACCTCACCGCCATAGGCGCTTCAGTGCCCTTCCCAAATGTCATCGGCTCACCAATTTCCCCAACGACAATATCAGTGTTGTCGGGTGCGAATCTATCAATCGGTTCCGTACGAAACGATAATGCCGCGATGCCCGATGGAAACGCCTCCGGTTATCCAGGAGCCGGAACCTCTTCTTCAACGATCAACCTCCTGGCGTCGGGCATCATGACGTTTGCTAACAGTGCGGTTATCAGCTCCGATGTGTTTGGAGCACCAACAATTATTTCCACGCAACAACCTTTTGCCTTAGGAATCAATGGAGGCACCATATCGCTACAGGCTGAGTCCTTTGCCTTTGGAGCGGCTGGCGCCACGATACGCGCGAACGGCTTCACTACCGGTTCAGTTAGCGGTTACCAGCCCACCGACGGCAGCGGCGGTAGTGGTGGCAACATCACAATTATAAGCACCGGCTCCACCGCTGCTGCAGATGTAACGCTGTCAGCCGTAAACCTCACCGTGTCCGCTCAAGGCAGTGCCATAGGCGGCAATGGTGGCACGGTCTCGATAACATCCGGCTCAAACATTTCTGTTGATACTCTCTCTCTGGAATTTGGCCCACAGGACGGTGCCAACAAACTGCCCTTTAACACCACGGCACCGGGCCCCACAACTCTTGTTAGTGGCGGTCAAGGCGGAAACTTGAACCTTACGGCTAATGGCACTTTGTTCGTAAATGGTTCTCTTAGCGCGGATGGATCGCACAGCACACTTGCGGCCGCTACCGGCTTCCCCGGAGGAAATGGTGGCACAATAGTCATAAGCGTAAACAGCTCGACAGCTTTCAACATCGATCCAACAGCGACGGTTAATGGTATCGCCGGCAACCTGACTGCAAGCGGCGCTGGTGCACAAGGTGCACTGCAAGCCGCGCTTGGCAATGGTGGGAGTATAAGTATAACGAACCTGGGTGGTAACATCACTGTGGGTACCGGTCTGCTCCAGGTAACAGCTGCTGCCGCAACTGACACAGCTTTTGGTGACCCCTCCGTAAACGCAATCTTCCCAGCCGGAAATGGCGGCAGTATTACTTTGACAGGAACCGAGGTCTTCAGCAGCGTACCACTCGATGCAAACGGTGGTGCCAGCAGCGTAGCAAGATCAAGTGGCGCCGGTGGCTCCATCTCGATCACCACTAATAGCTCCACTCCGTTTATTGTCGGTTCGACACTGACAACCAATGGGATAACCACCTCGCTGTTTGCAAATGGCAATGTCACGGGCAATGCCCCAACTACCGCCCAACCGCTGGTAACAACTCCCACCGGCAATGGTGGCACGATAACTCTGACCAACAACGGAAGTGGTGGAATCACTATCGACGCTGCCGGCAGTCTATCTGTCGCTGCTGCCAATGCAAACTATATTCTGCAATCTTTTGGTGGAGCTGGTGGCACCATTTCGCTTAATGCACCTCTAGGGCCAGTACTCAGCCTCTCAGCACTGGATGCATCTGGCGGTGCCTTCACCAACATAACCACCACTGCCACCAATGCGCCTTCCGCCGGTTCGGCCATCGCAATCAACATGAGCAACACCTACGGCTTTCAAGCAGGTCAATTGGTGACCATTTCTGGGACTTCCCCAGCACCAGCGTCTTTACCAGTGAACGAGATGGCGACAATACAATCGGTGGCCGATGGCGTGTCTATTACAGTGGCAGTGCTGGCCAACAGTTATATCGTCGGAGCTACAGTCAATCTCCCGCAAAGCACCGATAACGGAGTCGGCGGCACGATAACCATCGTCAGCAATAGCCCTGACGAGTTTATGGTCGGTACATTACCAGTGGTCCCAACCAACGGCGTAGCCACATCGCTCACCGCAAACGGCATAAGCGGCGGAAACGTGTCAGTCACCAACCTTGGAACAGGCGGTATTTGCATCGACGGCACACTGACCGTAACCGCCTCAACACCGGCTTTTGCTACAAATGGAGGCAATGGCGGCACCATTTTCCTTAATGCACCCTTGGGTCCAGTAAGTGTCCTGGCCGGGCTGGACGTATCTGGATCACTGGGTAACTTTTCCGGATTTGGCGGAACCATAACGATAGTAAGCAATAGCCCAGATGCATTCCTGATAGGAACAGTACCCGTATCGTGTTCCAACGGCGTTGGCACAACCCTGTCGGCCAACGGCGGAGTTGGCAATGCCGCGCAAGGTGCTGCTGGAACCATATCAGTAACCAACCTGGGAACAGGTGGTATCACAGTCGGCACTGGCACAATTAGCGTCGTGGCGCAAAGTGCAAATGCCAATGGTCCTGCGGGCGACGGCGGTGCCATATCGCTGCAGGCCCCGCAAGGTCCGCTGACCATAACCGGTTCACTGAGTGCAAATGGCGGAGCAGGCTTTGCAAACACGAATCAAAATCAGCCATACTCTGCCCCGGGATTTGCCGGATCAATATCGCTTTTGAGCAATAGCCTCACCCCCGTTGCCATTGGTGGAACGTCTCCTCTGACCTCACTTTCAGCCAACGGTTGGAATGGTGGCACAATAACAGTGATAAACAATGGCGGTGGTATTACTGTCGGCAGCCCTGGTTCGATCACCGTCACGCCAGCAAATGCCAACACAAGCGTGAATACACAAAATAGAAACTTCGGTGGCCCAGGCGGATCCATTACCTTACAGGCAGCACCAACCGCATCGGTGACGCTGACGGGCGGGGCTCCGAGTGTAGCCGGTGGTACAGCAATGACGACACCGGCACAATCTGGTACGGCGGCAGGCTCTAACATCTCACTAACCGACACCTCCCAGTATGCCGTGGATCTACCGGTACTCATAACCGGTAGTGGAACCCCAGAGACTCTATTCATATCAGCCATAAATCCTGGAGTCTTTATCCAGTTTGCCAGTGCTCCGGTGCAGCAAGGCGTAGTGAGCGTCAGTGCATCGTTACCAGGCGGCG
>JADYXS010000142.1 GCA_021772155.1 Candidatus Obscuribacter sp. | reverse complement strand
AGAGCAAGCTGTCAAAGCAGCCAAGTCTGCCGGAAAGAATTGTGTGATGAAGGCGCAGGTTGGTAGGAAAACGAAAGCGTGAGTGATTCCGAATTGATGTTGGACAATACCTATGCAAGCCGCATAGAGGGTTTGTTCTACTCGAAATCCGACGAGAAGTTCACAGTGCGAGCATTGCTGGATGAGGTTTTCGGCAACGCCCATTTCGACAACGCACTCGATGTGGGCCCTGGTCCGGGGCATATTACCGAGCCGCTGGCGCTGCGAACGCGGAATTTGACGCTCGTCGAGAGACAAGCGCATTACGAGCCGATTCTACGCAAACAGTTCCCCAATGCCAAAGTGATCATCTCCGATTTCGAAGGCGCCGGTTTACATGGCCCCTACAACGCAATTCTCCTTTCACATGTTCTCTACTACCAACCAGTGGAGTCGTGGTCTGGCCTGTGCGCGAAATTGATTGAGCTTCTTGCCGAGAAAGGGGAGCTCTACGTGATTTTGAACAGCGACGCCGGGGACTGGTGGAAAATAGTCCACCACTACTCGCCGAAACTGGCTGGGCACATGGCTTTCCATTACAAGCCGCTTTCGCAGTTCAAACGTGAGTTGGCCTCCATTGCTCAGGTTCATTCCCACCCATATCGCTTCCAGGTTTGGATTGAACCTGGCGCCACGTGGCCCGAGTTCATTGGCAAACAGATGCTGGAAATCAAAGACGATGCCGTGCTGGAAGCTTATGATGCGGACTTCGCGCAGTTCGTGAAGCAGTTCAAACAGGTTGACGGAAGTGTGGTCATGGACTTCCGAGCGGAGCTAGTGAGGCTACGAAGACTTTAGCTAACGCGAGCCGCGCCAACGCTTAGCAGCGGTTTTTAATTGCGGGAACTACGAAAAGGGGACTGCTCAAGGCTTTCAGAACGGCCTTGAAGCTACCCCAAAAAGAGCTCTTTTGCGACGTTCATCGTCGGCTAATGGCACGCTCCTAGAGGATCTGAAGAGAAACAGGCCTCTTAAGAGGCTTATCGCTCGCGCGCGTAACCTGTGGTTAAGGCTTCCTCTTGAGTTCTGGTCGCGCCCGGGCGTACGGTGGGTTATCACCTTTTTCCCCCTAACAAGATTTTAGAACTAAGACACACACAGTAAACCTGCAACCAACGAAGCCATTAGCCAACCGTTTCACGCGGAGCTGATAGTTACCGGTTCAGGAATGTTGTTACAGCGGCTCACGCCGTTGTTGTCACTTGCTGCATTTGCAGCGAATCGAAACCACAAACAAGCAAAGAAACCACAAACATGAAGGAGAACAACCATGAGCGAAGGAACTGACGGCGGCGGCTTCGGCTGCGACGGCGATGGCGCTGGCGGAGAAGGTACTGGTTATGACGGCGCGGCTGGCGAACTCAACTCAGGCGATGGGCTGTTTCGGCTCGTAGCTGACGCACCGCGAGGATTCTTGCCCGCAAGCATCGATCCTGGACTGACCTACCCCAAGGAGACCCTCGGACACGCGCTGGCATACGGTCACGGTGGTGTGAAGAAGCTTTGCCCCAAGGGCACGATTCTCACCGCCAACATGGCCGACGTCATCGCATTGCAGGCAGCGCGCCAAATTGGAGAAGTTGACGAGTTGGCGCCCTACAAGACCGGCTTTCTCTGGCAGCACCCTGTGTTCGACGGCATTGCCAGGCCGGCGGAGACAGAGGACCACGGGCGGTGTTTCAACTTGCCGGGCATCGCGCGCAACAACACCACAGTCGAGGTGCTTGCCTGGCCGCACGCTGAGTGCAAGCCGATGGAAGAGACGCGTCGCATCATGGCTAACGCCGGATTGACCCGACTCGACCTTCGGCAAAGCTCGCAGCTGGCTGACATCGAGAAGCGCGACCGCACGGCTGTGCTGTCCAATCAACCCTTCGGCGACCCCAAGAACATCAGCAACCGTCCCAACGGTTGGTTCCGCGGAGTCGAAGGTGAAACGCACCTCTGGCGCGAGTTCTACCAGGTCAAGGAGTGCGCACGTGTGGGCTGGTGGGGCAGCACGCCTACGGACAGGGATTGCTACGGCACGTTTCTGTGCGTCTTCGGTGTCACGTACAAGTACGGGCGCTGCGAGGACTACGAGACGCGTGTGGCCTTTGCGGTCTGGAGCGTCCCCTACAGCAGGCAGGGGCAGTGGACCTACAAGTGGGAGCAGATCAAGGCGCATCGCGAGGTGGCTGAAAATGCTGCCAAATCGATGTCCTGGTTCTTCAAGCGGTTCCCCGGGCTCACCGCCAGCGTCAACCAGCGCAAGCGCATTCGCTTGGAGGAGATGGAGCCACCGGTGCCGCCTGTGGTGATTATCCCGCGGATTCCGCCTATCGAGGAGGGTCCGCCGCCGGCTCTGGGTGGTGGCAAGGGCGCTGACCGAACTCCTGGTCCTGAGTTCGACGAGGCCGTTCCTGCTGACAGCGGCACTCCGAAGGGCACCGGTCCTGAGGACGAAGAGTAGAAGACAGCAATAAACGGGTAGCCGGCGTTCGCAAGTTGCGGACGCTGGCTTTGCCGTTCTATCCCGCAATCCGCACGAACCTGCGGAGGGGGCCGGTGAAATCCGGTGCGGGCAAGCCAGGCGGGCTTGCCGGGGAAATCATCCCGAAACCATTGAACACACAAAACCTACTTACTGGAGGAAACCAAAATGAGGAAGCGCCAAAAACACATCAGTGTCGGCCGAATCATGGACTACATGCGATGCCCCTTTGCATACTGGGAGAGCATCAACCGAGCCCGTGAGCGACAGGCCACTGAAGAGGAAGTCGTGGGCAATGCCAGCCACAAGTTGACGGCCGGCGACAGTCCGACCAAGACTCGTGAGTTCGTCGCTGCCAAACTGCCACATCTGGCGGAAGACAAACGCGAAGCTGTGATGGCAGAAGCAGTGGCACTGTCGATCACCGCCAAGCAGATGTCCAGTCCGGAAGTCACTCAGGAGCGCCGCGAGGTGCAACTGATGTGGTTCGACCCGGAAAGTGGATATGAGATCTACGCAAAGCCCGACGAACTGTTCTTCTTCGACGAGGTCGTCGAACACAGTGGCGGGCGTCGCAAGACGGTGATGCAGATTACCGACGTGAAGACTCAGGCGGAACAGGTCCGCTCGTACCACTGGCGGCAGGTCTTTCTCTTCGGCTTGATTGCCACCATGTCATTGCGCTACTACCACTCAATCAAGCTGGTGGTGCGCCTGGCTGGCCCGGAGAAAGAGGAGCACAGATGGTTCTCGCAGCGCGAGACCCCTCGTCAGCTCGAACGCCTGCGCGCGACGCTGCGTCAAATCGACAAGTCGTGGCAGACCCGGACCTTCGAAGAGAAGCCCGGCAGCTACTGCAAGAACTGCCCGGCCCTAGCCAACTGTGGCAAAGGCACGCAGTACATGGAAGCCCAGCAGGGACGTCAGCAACTGCACCTGCTCGGTGAACAACCGGAGCTCCGCTCCGTACCTGTGTTGCCGGAACCGGCAGCACAAGCCTGCGCGTAAAGCGAAGGCAAAACGCGACAGGCACCGCTCGTGGTGCTTGTCGCGGTCGTCGCGCGCAAGCGCCAAACAACTCAACTGGCGCAATAGCGCCGACTTAACAGAAAGAAGGTCATCGCAACCCATGAACTCATTGCTATACAACAGACTGGTCGCTGCCGAAGGCATCGATCAACACGAGGAAGAGACCCGCCTGGAGGCACTGTTCGCTCAGATCAAGCGAGTGGTGCGCGGACTGGTTGGAATCGAATTCCACCACCTGCAACCCGGCGAAATCGGTCACTTTCGGAAGATGGAGTGGAACGCCTACCTGTACCTGAGGGCGCAGGATCGGGTGTTTCCCTTCCGTGTCGTCATCGAACCCGGGAGGCACAGCTCGTTTCGACTGAAGATCCATCCCGACCTTGAGCAGCTGACGGACTTCACCGTCCTGAACGCTCTCAGTGCGGTGATGAGGCTGCAACTGCAGGCAGACGATCTCTACCTGCGCCTCAACCACTGGCACGACCACAAGGAAGAACCAGTGTTTGCTCGCGTTCGTTGCGCCTGATTTGAACTAACCCCTTACCCAAAAGAAAGGAGCACCAGTTATGTCGAAACTCGACTATCAAGCTGCACTGGCGCTCCTTTCCGATGGGAAGGAGCAGCCAGTCGAGACGATGTCCGAATTTGAAGCTTGGCTCAAGGGCCAAACGACTATGTTCGTGCTCAGACGCAACGAGCACAGCGGTCGCTTTTGCTTCAATTTCGCTCGCCCCGGTTTGCGTGGATTCATCCATCGCATGACCGGTGGCTGTGGCAACATGAAGCCCGAATACTGGGAAGGAATGAACATCCTGATGGACGCGCTGAGCGGCCATTCGGATGACGGTTCTTTCCAGCCAAAGATGTCCGGGCTGACTCTGTTCGGTGGCACCAGAATGCTGTACAAGCGCGACCCCAAAATCGTGCGCCCCGGCATCACCGAGGTGTTCCCAGGCATCGCCGCCGATTGTCCCGAGGCAGTCGTATTGGGAATCGTCGCGCGTTACTCGAAGATGTACCCGACCAACCATGGACTGGTGATTGGCACCAGTCCTGAGGACGATTACTTCACCATCGTGCACCCGAACCAGAAATCGATCGCCGTCCTGCAGGACAATGCCGATGAAATATCACCCTGGGAAGCCGAGTACCTGCGCTGCTCCGACGTTGTCGGTGAGTTGCAGGAACAGGGTTGGCAGTCTCTGCTTACCGCCTACAACGGTGGTGGCGTGACGAAGAAGGAAGTGCTGCACTGGTGCAAGCTCTCCCAGATGGCTGGAGATCCGACAATGTGGCGGGTTCTTCTGATTGAGGGCAGCGGTGGTTCCACCGATGCTTTGATTCAGGACAAGGACTGGCTGCGCGAAAACCCAAACGTTAGCGTCTGCGGTTGCTCCGTTAAGGAGCTCCGAGACTCTTTCTTTAACCTAGGCGCCATCACGTTTCCAAAAAACTGAAGCGTGGTGACACCCAAGAAGGAGACACTATTATGCCAAAATGGCTAGATATCGGAGCGGCGGAGGAAGTTGCGGGCAAGTCTGGCAACGCAGTCACGAAGTTCGAAAAGTGGCTTCGCGACAACTATCCGACGCTCTTCGTCATCGAAGGAAAAGAAGCAAGTTCACGGTTCACAACGCAGTTCGCCCGT
>JADYXS010000141.1 GCA_021772155.1 Candidatus Obscuribacter sp. | reverse complement strand
TGCACTTCCGACGACATTGTTGAAAGTGACCAGAGCGAAGTGGGCGTTCGAGTTTTTATTCATAAGATCGAAGAATTCTCGGGCGGCATTCTTGGCATCAATCAGAGGATGAACGTGTTGCGCTGCCAGTTCGAAGTACTTCGCTTGATAGCCTGGTCTTGGTACGACGACGCCATCCAATCGGGTCTTTGCCTGGCTGGACTCGAACACTGCAGCATTTTCCAGATTCCCTCTAGAGGCCTCAACGAGCGCAGCAGGGTTTGGAAAGTCGAATCCGTCCTGGCTTAATCCAGCAAAGGCTGTTTTCTCATCGAGATTGACTACGACATCAGTAAACCCGCCAATTGTTGCGGTTCCGGGTGGGAAATTGCCTGGAGGAGCAGTGTCACTAGTACCGCGCAACTGCGGATTGAATCCGGATTGTATGTTCAAAGCTTGTGGGCGTACAGCGCAGTGACTTAGTGGGAATTGTCCTTGGGCAGTCACGTCATAGACAATTTTGCCTTGCGCCGGATCCCAGCGTCGGCGCACGCGGGTTACATTTGTTTGATCGTCCATCGAACCTGACACATCGAAACAAAGAGCGATGTCGAGGTCGCCGACGCCGCCCTGGGATTTTGCCATGATTGGCACCGTATTGGATACGAGGCCAAGGAAGTTGGAGAAGACAGGTTTCATGCCGAATTTGGTTTCGACTTCCAGCACTTTACCTGTGGGATCCCCGACAGTCACTGCCAGATTGTTTCTTTTCGGGTCCAAAAAGCGCATGCGCACCTTCAAGTGATTAACTGCCGGCGTGTTGTCGAAGTCATCTTCAATTTGATTGAGCATCACTCCAAAGATGTCGTTCTTATCGAACACAGACCGTGCAGCGAGCATTGCATTGGTGTGTGAGGTGGTTGGGTCAAGCAATGATGAGCCTGCAAGTGCAGTGGAGCCGGCTAAGGCTGCTGATTCAGTTGCGGTTTTTAGCTGGTCACGAATGATTGCCGCCCGGCAAATTTCGAAGGCAAAGATTCCAATGACACCGACAGCCAGAAACGCAATCAACACCACTGGGATGAAAGCTTGTCCGCGGGCCGTTCTTTGGTATCGGATATTCACGACTGAGTCCTCAATGTGGAAAAGTTGGCGGGGAAATTTATTGAGCGGCAGGTGCGGTACTTGATTGCGCCGAAGCGGTCATGTTATGGACCGAAGCTATTGTTGCAGATAGATACTGGCGGCTTTTAACGTCGCTTGTTTGCGAAAGACCTGTGCGGCAAAGTGAAATCGCTTCGTTATATTGACCTGCGCCTGCATGCGCCAGAGCTAGTCCGGCAAGTGCTTGAGTGGCAACAGGATTCAGCTTCAGCGCATAAGTATAAGCTCGAACAGCGCCGGAGAAATCTGCTGAATATCTCAGAGCTTCACCGAAATTCGTCCAGTCCGCGCTTGTAGCCGATCCTGAATTTATTAGTATGTGGAGTTGTTCTGCGGCTTTGACGGTCTGACCTTTGATGATCATCGCGCTGGCTACTTCGCGTCGCAAATTGAGGTCGTTAGGGTTTTGGCGAATTGCGGCGATAATTGTCTCCAGCGACCTTTGCGTCGTTCCAGCTTGAGCAGGCATGGTGCTCGAAGTTGTTGCCACTATATACAGTGCTGCCACCAGGCTGATTACGTTACGCATGCTGTTCACCTCTGTCCGACGATCTTGTAACGACCGCTGCCGGTGAATTAGTGGTGGCGACAGCTTAAAGAGCGCTCATATAGAATGATTTTGTTGACAACCCCTCCCGGAAATTTGTCTGCACAATAGTGCAGCAGGGGGCACTTCCCTTGGTGCACTATTTTAGTGAACCGTAGTGTCGAAATGCTTGGCAGCCTGCACCTATGATCCCGATGGTCACCGAAGCGCAGGGCATTGCCACTTGGATACAGCGTCGAGACTTCATTGATTGCCTCTGAATCAGTGGCTATTATATGAAGCGTTTGCAGGCTGGTGCATGGAATTTATCGAGCGTGACGTGACCATCGGTGCGGCAGTATTGCGCATCAAGCAGAGTTTGCTGAAAGATAGACCGACGCTCGTGTTTCTGCATGATTCGCTCGGGTGCATCACCTTATGGCGCGATTTTCCTCAGCGCTTGGCTGAGGCTGTCGATTGTGGAGTGCTAAGCTATGACCGTCAGGGTTACGGACAATCATCGGCATTTACCTCAACAAGATCATCATCCTATCTTGAGCAGGAAGCAGATGTATTGATTCAAGTGCTTGAAGAATTGGGTATCAGATCCGGTATTGCGTTTGGTCACAGCGACGGTGGCTCCATTGCGTTAATAGCTGCCGCCAAACGCCCGGATCTATTTGCGGCGGTGATAACGGAAGGCGCCCATGTTTTTGTCGAAGACATCACTGTGGCAGGCATTCGTGAAACCCAATTGCTCTATCAAACAACTGACTTGAAAGAGCGATTGCGCAAATATCATGGAGACAAGACCGAGGACGTTTTCAGTGCCTGGGCTGATACCTGGCTTTCTGCTCCCTATCGAAGCTGGAACATGGAAAGCTTCCTGGCTGCAGTGCAATGTCCAGTTCTGGTCATTCAAGGAAAGACCGATGAGTTTGGCACCATAGCTCAAGTTGATGCAATTGTGTTGCAAGTCTCTGGTCCGGCCGAGAAGCTGATGGTTGAAGGCAAGGGGCACAGTCCTCATCGCGACGCGGCCAATCTGGTGCTCGAATCGGCCAGTCGCTTCATCAATTCGATCATCTAAGCGACGGACAGGACCTGGGAGCGCCGCCATCCTGGCGGCTTTGTCTGTAGTGGCAGCATCTTATGCTGCCATTCATGTCCAGGCAGGCAAAAGCATGGCAGCATAAGATGCTGCCACTACAACTGCATTTAGCCACCCTACAGGCGCTCCAAAGAGAAACGGAGCCGAATGTCGGCTCCGTTTCTCTTTGGCATTTGTCTGATTACTGCGAGGTGAAGCTGCCTTCCCCGATTGGCGGGTAGATATCTTCTTCTTCCTCTTCTTCCTCGGACGGCATTGAGTGCCCGGGGAAGCCGGTGCCAGCAGGAATGAGTCGTCCGATGATGACGTTCTCTTTCAAGCCGCGCAACCAGTCCTTCTTCCCTTCAACAGCGGCTTCCGTAAGGATACGCGTTGTCTCTTGGAAGGAGGCAGCTGAGATGAAGCTCTCGGTGTTCAAGCTGGCCTTTGTGATACCAAGGAGAGTACTGGTGTACTCGGATTCCTTCGTACCGTTATGGCGAGCCTTCTCGTTTTCATGCTCGGCTGCATAGCGTTCGAGCAATTCACCAGGCAATAGGATCGTTTCGCCCGGATCGTCCACACGCACTTTGCGCGTCATCTGACGAACAATCACCTCGATGTGTTTGTCGGCGATGTCTACACCTTGCGAGCGGTAAACTGCTTGCACTTCGTCCACTAAGAACTTCTGCGCAGCTTTGATGTCTACCAGGCGCACGATGTCGTGAGGGTTCGGCGGTCCATCTGTAAGTGGCTTACCGAGTTCGACCGCTTCGCCGTCTTCGACGATAACGTTCAAACCTTGAGGAACGGAGATTTCTTCTTCGTTGCCTTCGCCGTACACAACGTACAGTCTGGTTTGGTCATCTTCAGTCACAACACGAGCGCGACCTGGACGTTCAGCAAGAATGGCACTTTCCTTAGGTTTACGAGCTTCGAGAAGTTCTTCAACCCGCGGAAGACCCTGAACGATGTCTCCGGTCTTTTGACGTTCGTACACGAGAGTACAGAGCAAGTCGCCGCGCTGTACAAGTACGCCGTCGTCGCACTGTAGTTGGGTGTTGCTTGAGATCAGGTACGGTCTGCCGCGACGTATTTTGACGTCTGCGCCATCGACACTAACAATTTGACCGGAGTGCTGGCACTCGGTGCTCTTCGACAAGTTATCGTTGAAACGAACGAGGTCGCCTTCTTTCACGCCAACAGCGCCCTTGCATTTCTGCGAGTACTGCTGCTCTTCGGTGATCAGCAGCAAGCGGCGTTCATCAGCTTTGGACAACTGCACGCGGGCTGCACTCTTCGTCAGCACTTGTGTGGTTGCAACTGGAGAATGTGGATCAACGATCATTCCTGGTTCAACCAGCAACAGCGTAATGTTCAATTCGCTGTCGCGACGAAGCAGGATGTTTTCTTGAACGACGATGACAAATTCTTCGCCGATTTCCACAGTGCCCTTAAGGGTTTGCAGTTGACCTTGTAATTGCAGAACCAAGCTTGTTCTGGTCAGCTGAGCGCCGGCGAGTTGGCGAACTTTTTCGCGATCGCGGAACAACAACTGAGTGACCGGACGCAAACTGATCTTGTCGTCGGAGGACTTGTACTTGAACTTCGTTTCCTTAGGTTCAATGAAGTACTCCTGAACCGGCCGCACAAGTATTTGCGTGCTGCCGTCTTCTTTCTCAAGAAGCGAGATCATCTTGCGCTCGTCGACCTTGTAGGAGTCGGTGATTTCCGTTCCCTTGTCGACGATGTCGCCATCGTTTACTTTCAGCTCTTCGATTGTAGCTAGCGGAACCAGGTCGCCTGGACGGATGATGACTTCGTGAATGATGTCGTTGTCTGCCACGATCTCGATGATACCGTCGAGGTGAGCAAACACATCTTTCACGACTTCTTGTCCGGCAGTGACAAGATCGCCGGTTTCGGACATCTTTAAGCTGATGTCTTTCGAGATGAAGTGCGTTTCTTCAGGGATGAAGAGCACCTTACCTGGTTTGGTGACAACACGACGATCATCGGTTTCTACACCGTCATAGATAATCTCACCACCGGTGGTGACGGCGTTGATGCCATCGTCCACTAGCTCGGCAATGATTTTTCCGTTTTCTACGGATTCATCGTTTACGACCTTGAGGGTATAAGCCTCTTTAGTCTTGGCGACTCTCCAGGTGTTGCCTTGCTTGGACGTTTCCAGCTTGGCGTTGCCCGCGCCCACGGAGGCGATAACGATGTTGATTTCCTTACCTTTGATCAGTTTGGCATAGGACTTCTTACCGACTTTGTGTATTTCGGTTTCGATGTCCGGTCCAAAGCGGACTTCGCCGCCATGCTCGGTTTGGATGTGAATCTCAGCAAGAACGTCGTGCGAGTTCACTTCCTGACCATCTTTCACGACCAGGCGTGAGCCAGAAGGTAGGTTGTACACATCGCCTTCCAGTACCCAGATGATACCGGAGCGGTTTGCCGTTCTGGAGATGTTGCCTTGACGGTCACGCTTTTCATCAGCTTGGAAGTTCTGGAACATGATGCGACCAGAGACATCGGCTGTGATGTCCTTGGTGGCGCGCTCGGTCAGAGCTTTCTTGTGACCAGGTGGATCGAACTCGGCAAGTACTTGACCTTGTTTAACTTCCACTCCGGATTGCACCAGAACAAGTGCTCCGCTCGGAATGGCTAGTGTGTGGTCTTTCTTGCCGTCGTTAATGGTGATCTTGCCGTCTGCTGCCGTTTGGTCAACTATGTCACCATAGGTTGTGCGAACAGAGCGACCCTTGATCTTGAACGAGAGCGTGCCGTTAACAGGTGATTTCAACTGTCCACGACCAGCACCACCAGCTACAGCTCCACCGGTGTGGAACGTTCTCATGGTTAGCTGTGTTCCCGGTTCCCCGATTGACTGAGCGGCGATGATGCCGATTGCTTCGCCTACATCAACGAGCTTGTGAGTCGTCAACGAGTAGCCGTAGCACTTCTGGCAAACACCCCATTGGCTTTCGCATTGCAAAGGTGAACGCACCTTAACGGATTTCACGTTGCGTTCGTCTATCAGCTTGGAGATCTTGCGATCGATGAAGTGACCGGCTTTTACCAGCACTTCACCGGTCGATTCGTCGACCACATCATCAGCCGATGAACGGCCGAAGATACGCTCGTCGATACGAACCAGCTTCTTATCGCCTTCCATGATCGGCGACATCATGATGCCGCGCGTGGTGTTGCAGTCGATGTCGCGGACGATAACGTCTTGTGCAACGTCAACTAGACGACGAGTGAGATAGCCTGAGTCGGCTGTTTTTAGCGCTGTATCTACAAGACCCTTACGGGCGCCGTAGGAGGAGATGATGTACTCAGTTACGCTCAGTCCTTCGCGGAAGTTGGACTTAATCGGTAAATCGATGATCTGACCTTGAGAGTCAGCCATCAAGCCCCGCATACCAACTAACTGACGAACCTGTGAGATGTTACCTCTGGCTCCGGAGAACGCCATCATATAAACAGGGTTCAACTTATCGAAGTTGTCGACCACTTCCTTGGTGAGCAAGTCGGTGGTGGCAGACCAGGTGTCGATAACCTTGTTGTAGCGTTCTACTTCCGTGATATCGCCACGTTCATAACGGCGTTGAGCCTGCTCAATTTCCTTCTCAGCGCTGGCAATTAGACCACGCTTCGCTTCTGGAACATCAAGGTCATGAATCGATACGGTGACACCGGCTTTAGTGGCAAACTTAAAGCCCAGATCCTTGAGTGAGTTGGCCAGTTCTGCCGTTGTGGCAGTACCGTACTTCTCGTAGACTGCCGATAGCAGTGCGCCGAGCTTCTTCTTGTCCAGGTTGTAGTTCAAGAATGGGTGAATTTCGCGCGGTCCCTTTAAGGAAGTGATCGCTTCACGAACAACTTCGTTCAGGATGATGCGACCAACAGTGGTCTCGATCATCTGAGCGTCGTAGTCACGAACTTTGATCTTGGCATGCAGGTTCAAGACACCAGCTTCGTAACAAGCACGAGCATCCATCAAGCTCACGAAACGCATTCCAGCGCCTGGGCAAATTTTCGGATCGTCAGAGCCTCTCTTATCGATAGTCAGATAATAGATGCCCAACACCATGTCCTGAGTAGGCGTGATGGTTGGAGTACCGGTTGCCGGCAAGAGAATGTTGTTCGAAGCAAGCATCAACATGCGTGCTTCTGCCTGTGCCTCTACAGATAGTGGCACGTGGACAGCCATTTGGTCACCGTCAAAGTCAGCGTTGAAAGCTGAACAAACGAGCGGGTGCAATTGAATAGCGCGACCATCGCAAAGAACCGGTTCAAAAGCTTGAATACCGAGACGGTGCAGTGTGGGAGCGCGGTTTAGCAAGACCGGGTGTCCTTGAATGACTTCTTCAAGAATTTCCCAGACAATTGCTGAGCCGCGTTCAATTTGCTTCTTGGCGGATTTGATGTTTTGAACGATCTGACGTTCGATCAATTTGTTGATCACGAACGGCTTGAACAGTTCCAGCGCCATTTCACGCGGCAAACCGCATTGGTGCAGTTTCAGTGTAGGACCAACAACGATAACGGAACGACCAGAGTAGTCGACGCGCTTACCGAGCAGGTTTTGACGGAAACGACCTTGCTTACCTTCGATGATGTTTGACAGCGATTTGAGCGGTCTGTTGTTTGGACCGACCACCGTTCTGCCGCGACGACCGTTGTCGATCAGGGCATCAACAGCTTCCTGCAGCATGCGCTTTTCGTTGCGCACGATAATCTCAGGGGCACCCATCTCAAGCAAACGAGCAAGACGGTTGTTTCTGTTGATCACGCGACGGTAGAGGTCGTTCAAATCGGAGGTAGCAAAACGTCCGCCGTCCAACTGCACCATGGGGCGCAAGTCCGGAGGAGTTACAGGCAAAACTTCCAGCACTACCCAGGTCGGGTCGGTGTTGGATTGAAGCAAGGCTTCGACCAATCTCAAGCGCTTGATGATCTTGGCGCGCTTTTGTTGTGAACCGCCGGAGCCGGCAAGTTCACCACGCAATACTTGAGACAGCTCTTTAAGACCAGGCAGGTCGAGGAGCTTGCCGCGATCTTCCGGGCTATCCGGACGCTCGTATTGCGGACGAGATAGTTCGCCCATCAGTTGACGAATGGCTTCGGCACCGATTCCGACGTCGAACTGAGAGTTCGGATCGTCAAGGAGCTTCTCGTATTCTTCTTCAGAAAGAAGTTGATATTTGTGCAGATCAGCCGAGTTGCCCGGGTTGGTGACGATGTAAGCGTTGAAGTACACAACTTGCTCTAGATCGCGCAATGGCAAATCTAGCAGTAAGCCGATGTAGCTCGGGATTCCTTTCAGGAACCAGATGTGCGTCACAGGCGAAGCTAAGCGTATATGGCCCATGCGGTGCCGACGCACTTTGCTATCTGTTACTTCGACGCCGCAACGTTCGCAAGTGATGCCTCTGTGGCGGACGCGTTTGTATTTACCGCAATAGCATTCCCAGTCCTTTGATGGACCAAAAATACGTTCGCAGAAAAGTCCGTCTTTTTCCGGTTTCAGTGTCCGGTAGTTGATCGTTTCAGGCTTTGTTACTTCGCCGTGTGACCAGCTCAAGATGCGATCGGCTGACGCAATCCCGATTTTTATGTAGTCAAAGCGGTCAATACTAGTTGGCATATTACCGGAGAGCCCCCAATTAACTGGACTTGTGTTCAAAAGGAATGAGAGTCAAAGATGATTCTGTCCGCGCACGCGGCGGAATGCATTGAGAAAGATCAAGGAGGGGCGCTGCTCTCGCAGCGCCCTTTCCTTCAGAGGCTTAGAAGTCTTCTTCGCCTGCTGCTTCTTCGTCTGCGTCCTCGGCAGCTACCGGCGATGCGGTAATGTCGATTTCCGTAGTTTGCGTGTCTACTGGCATAAGTGCTGCGACAGCTTCTTCTTCGAAGTCATCGCCGACAACGTCGCCATCTTCACCACGTCCGGTTGCCGCAACAGCAGCCGGTTGAGGAATAATCTGGCCGCCCGCCAGTTCAGACAGCTCGGCTTCTAAGCCGATTTCGCCGAACGGGCTTGCGCGACGTACGCCACGTGGTTTGGTCTCTTCGACCTCGGCCATGAGATCCACTTCTTGCTCGCCACCATCTTTGGTGCGCTTCGCAACAGATACGTCAAGACCGATGGATTGAAGTTCGCGGACAAGCACCTTAAACGATTCCGGGATACCGGGGCGTCTGAGGTTTTCACCCTTAACGATGGCTTCGTAGGCCTTCGAACGACCGTTAACGTCATCGGATTTGATCGTGAGCATCTCTTGCAATGTATAAGCAGCACCGAATGCTTCGAGCGCCCAACATTCCATTTCTCCGAGACGTTGTCCGCCGAACTGAGCTTTACCACCGAGCGGTTGCTGGGTGACCAAACTGTATGGTCCGGTTGAACGAGCGTGGATCTTGTCGTCGACCAAGTGGACTAGCTTCATCATGTAGATCTGCCCGACGCTGACAGGACTATCAAACGGAGCGCCAGTGCGTCCGTCATTGATCATCACTTTACCGTCGTCGCCGACCCACTCAATGCCTGTCTTCTTCTTGCCGACTTGAATTTCGCGGTGCACCATCTTCGAAGATGCTTCTTTTTCAAACATTTCATCGAATGGTGGCACTTCGTATCGTTGACCGGTGAGCATCGATGCCAAACCGAGCAATGTTTCGTAGGTTTGTCCTACGTTCATTCGGCTTGGTACGCCCAGTGGATTCAACACGATGTCGACAGGTGTGCCATCTGGAAGGAAAGGCATGTCTTCTATCGGGAGAATCTTAGCGACGATACCTTTGTTGCCGTGGCGTCCTGCAACCTTGTCGCCAACGCTGATTTTGCGTTTTTGAGCAATGTATACGCGGACAACCTTGTTTGCAACAGGTGGAAGTTCGTCGCCCTTTTCACGGTCGAACACTTTCACGTCTACGACGCGGCCGCCTTCACCGTGCGGTACACGGAGAGAATTGTCACGCACATCACGGGCTTTTTCGCCGAAGATTGCGCGCAGCAATTTTTCTTCTGGTGGGTGTTCGGATTCACCCTTCGGTGTGATCTTTCCAACCAGAATGTCATCCGGATAAACACGTGAGCCGATGCGAACGATGCCGTTCTCATCAAGGTGACGCAACGATTCTTCAGATACGTTCGGAACTTCCCGAGTGATTTCTTCCGGACCGAGCTTCGTTGAACGAGCATCAATTTCCAGTTTCTCGATGTGAATCGAGGTCATGATGTCATCGTGAACCATGCGTTGGCTGAGCAAGATCGCATCTTCAAAGTTGTAGCCTTCCCATGGCATGAAAGCCACAAGAATGTTACGTCCCACGGCGAGCTCACCTTGATCGGTGGCAGCGCCATCGGCGATGACTTGTCCCTTATGGAGCACATCACCGACGTGAACAATCGGCCGTTGGTTCAAGCAAGTGTCTTGGTTTGAACGTTGGAACTTGGCCATTTTGTACTTGAGCAAGCGATCTTTGTTGCGGATGCGAACTTCGCTGGCGCTGATGTACTCAAC
>JADYXS010000140.1 GCA_021772155.1 Candidatus Obscuribacter sp. | reverse complement strand
GCGAACACCGTATCCGGTGCATCAGTCGCCACCGAATTCATTCAACCCATGGCTGAATCGCGCCCATCCTGCCTGCCTCAATTTTAGAGGTATGTTTTGACCGGAGATACTAGAAGGAGTGGTAGAAGTTGACAAAACAGAGAAGCAAGCTGAAGTAGCTTGCTCCCCCGTGAGCTCTTCCAGTCGGACACTGCCTCTAAAAGAATTCCGCAAGTGTCAGAGCGGCGATCGTAAAGCTGTCAACCAGTTCACGCCCCATCATGGTGCGGATCTCTGATTTGCTGAACATCGTCGCTTTCCCGATCATCTCGAACGGTTCGGGTGTGCTCGCCTGTTGGCGCTGGATTTCGGCAGCGACCACGTATTGGGAATGTGCAAAAAACGTTGTGCTGGCATTGAGTCGTCCACACAAACGTGGGTTAACGACTACGTATCCGCCCTCTTCAGCAGCTTCGATCTTCGCGGCATTGAGAATGAATTTAGCCAGATCCCGCTCTCCCGAAGGTGGTGTTATGCCGCGCGGCAACTCCCAGTGCCATTCACCAAGCAAACTGAGCAGCTCTTCCCAACGATCATCTGCGGCCAATTGTGCAATGTAACCGGCTGGGTCAGGGGTCATTGGTAAGCGCTCTGTAGTGAAACGGAAGTTTTGTACAAGCGCGCACTTAGGCTCTTTTTCGGCAGACAGGCAAACCACAACCGCCCCGGGACTTTCAACCAGGATGATTTGATCGTACAGATCGACTGCCGTGGCTTCTTCTTCCGCCGTGCGTGCAATTAGTCTCTGTACAACGACATGCAGGGCTGCCCAGCCCTTTGGATTGACAAGATTGCCATGCATATCCGGTTTCCAGCCATGGACAGCTGTTCCGATGTCCGCGGGGCAAAACGTGCGGACTTGACCAGTATTTTTTTTCACTGCGTTTTTCCAAGACAATTAATCATCTGGAACTACCAGCTGAAATTGTCACTCTGAGCGATAGCCAACTTGAACTACGATTGGGCCAGACCCGAAGAAGCAAGTTGAACTTACTTACTTCTTCGGCGGCTAGCCGCTTCCCCAGCGTATCAAGCGCCTTTCGCCAACAGTGCGTTTGCACGGTCGATGACGATTTGCGCTCTCTTACTGGGCTTTTTGGTCAGGAAGCCGCAACCTTTGCCCTGCGCGTAGGGAACGGGTTTGCGAAATTGCTTTCCCGTGAGGTCGACAATCTTCTCGGTTACCTGGTGCTTCAAGTACCAGTGAGTTCCGCCTTCGTGGTGAATGACCTGCGGAACATAGCCGGATTGCGCTCCGCCTTGCATGTGAAACAGCGCCTCGGAAGCCACATAGCAGTGCCCGAAGAACTTGTTTCGACCGGTTACTTTGGCATAGCGAGGACTCAAAACATCCGGCGTCAGGGAATCAACGATCGCGCGGATTTGATCCGGTAGTGTCGGTACGCGTTTGCCAGCGCGGATGGTGGGTGTGAATGCATTCGGAAGCAGTTGCTTGACTGTCTTCCTTCGCACCATCCCATCGTTGCGCAGCTTCAGCACCATTACGTCCAACCCGAACTCTGCAAGCACCTGACGGCAAATGCCGCAGCCGCAGCTGTCGCCCTTGAGCGGAGCCGCCGGGGCGTATATTGCCAGTGCCTTGAAGCGCGTGTAGCCTTCCGAGACTGCCTTGAAGATGGCAACTCGCTCGGCGCAGATGGTGGCACCGGAGGAGCAGCTTTCAATGTTACAGCCCGTGAAGATCTTGTTGTCGTAGGTGAGGATTGCGGCCCCGACTGGAAAGTTCGAGTAGGGGCAGTGAGCTTTTCCTGAAGCTTCGCAAGCAGCTTTAATTAGCCGCCGTTCCAAGCTCGTCAATGAAGCGAGCCTTACAAGCGATTTGATCGCCATGATTGATTCGCTCCGTTAAGAAGGGGTGAATGCTGCAGAGTCATGGGGTGACCACGGCAGCGAAGTAACTGGCACACAGCAGACAGGGTCACGGCTGGTCGTGGATAATCGTCCGCGTCGCCTGCATTTTCCGCACCTCGTCGGCGATTTCCTTTGCCGTAAAAGCGCCGGTCAGGCTTTTCGAAAACACGGCCGCGACCTTGTCGCGGTCGCCATTTCGGTAGTAGACCTTGCGAATGGTGACTGTCGGAGTCTGCGTTACGCCGTACTCTTTTGCATAAGCGTCTTGGCCATGGAAGCTGATGGTCTCGTAGTCTCCATAAGGGGAAGCCTCGAGTGGCACCCACTTATAGAACTCATGGAGATGTCCTTCCCAGCCGGGTTGCTTGTAGTCGAACCAGAGCCGAACTTCCACAGTCGCCTCGATTCCACGAGGCAGATGTTCGGTGGTTATGAACCAACACGCGCCGAACGCAGTGATGAAACTTAGCACCGTATACAGTGGCACTGTGGGGAACTCTCGCATCACGGCGAATGCGATTAGCACTCCGGTCACGTAGCCGACAAAGGCGGCCAGCGAGCTGAAAATCACCGACAGCACAATACCCTCAAGCGAAGTGCAGCCACGGATGTTGTTCCAGCCGAAGGCGTTTTCGAAGAGGGTGGGCGTGTAGTTTTGCCAGAGCATTGCAGCGCTGACGCCCAGCACGGCCGTTACCAGCATGCCGAGACCGATCGCCAGAGACTGGTTTTCGGTATTTTTACCTTTGTTGAAGAGTTGTAGGCACAGCCAGCCGGCGCCTACGCTAAGGAGACCGAGGGTCAGTCCGGATGAAGCCAGAACTAAGCCGCGAAACATGAGAAAGATTCCGAACAACGGAGCCCATCGATGTGACGGGCTCCTTGCTGCAAGTGGGCTTTTCGATTTCGACCGAACGCCCAAAGGCTGAAGAACAGTTATTTGTGCCTGCCCCCGCCGTTTAGCGTGGAAAGGACCAGGAGCAGCGCTCCCCCAACGACGACAGACACTCCGGCGAAGAGTCCCACCGGGACACCCCACCAGCTGAAGCCGAAGAACGCGGAGGCCGCACCGACCAGCGATGTGACCACAACGACGATGAGAATTGCCAGCAGAAGATTCTGGCGAAGGATGCGACCGACCAGCGTGAGGACGACGCCGGCGATCAGGCTGATTCTATCGAACATGACTTGCTCTCCGAAAGCTGAAGGATGTGTTGGTTCATCACAGGGCATGAGCGAGCAAACGTGAATGACCAGCATGCAGAGCTGGTCGCGCGAAGGTGAGGTGCGCTGAAAAAAAGAGAACGGCGCCGGCTGGCGCCGTCCTCCTGGCGAAGCGTTACTTACCGAGGGTAGCCGTAGCGCTGGTAGGGCGCGTACGGATTCCGGTAATACGGGTTGCGGTACGGGTTGTACGGGGTGCGGTTGTAGTACGGGTTCGGGTTGTAGTACGGGGCGCGATAGCCACCATACGGGTCATACGCGGGACGGTAACCGTAGGGGTACGTCGTGCGATAACCGCCGTAGGGGTCGTACGCGGGACGGTAGCCACCGTAGTAGCCATTGCCGTAAGGGTTGCCGAAGTTCAGTTGAACCCTGCCATTGCCCACGCTGATGCCGAATCCGCCATTTACCTGCGCCTGAGCCTGACTGGCACCGAATCCCAAGCTGATGACCGCTGCGGCGAAAGCCGCGAGCACAAAGTGTCGCATATTGTCTCCTGCCCGAATGGGCATTCGGCAAGGTGTTATTCGTCCTGAATGTGCCTTGCTGTTTGG
The DNA here is from genome assembly GCA_021772155.1 of Candidatus Obscuribacter sp. Lineage (GTDB taxonomy): Bacteria > Cyanobacteriota > Vampirovibrionia > Obscuribacterales > Obscuribacteraceae > JADYXS01. Next base: position 5,063 of record JADYXS010000140.1, on the reverse strand, counting down.
TTGCGGAGTTATCCTTAACTCACGGGGCTGAAAATGAAATACGCCCAGACTGTATATGATCAGGTGCTGGACCTAGGTACCACTAGATCTCGTTCTTTTCGTAATTACCACAATGGAAATGATGGAATTGGGGGCGCCGAGATTAGCGCTAGGCTTGACTTTAGCTAAATTCCGACTCATTAAAGCGCAAGTATGATTGATTGCTCATGATGTGAACTGTTGTTCGGGCACCACCGGTGGTTGCATCCGATTGAATTTATCGACGAATGTATATCGACATTAATGGCGTTGGCGGAGCAGGCTGCTCGTTGCTGCTAAAGTATAGACGGCGGTATTTGGTATGCTCATGATAATCAAAAATCTATATGCGCTCTTTCTTCTTTGCTGCCTGCTGATGGTGCCAGCGGCATCAGGCCTTGCATTGACTAATGTTCAAGTGCGGCAAATTTTGCAAGAAACCATGCAGAAGTTTAAGAGCACTTCCTTCAACGGACAGATACAGCTCGGTCGAGAAGAGTTAATGGACAAGGCGCTGTTAGACCCCAAGCTTTCCGTTGCGCGGGACTACAGTCAGTCCGTCCCTTTCGGCGTATGGCAGGACGTACAGCATGCAGTTGCCCGGGCCGAGAACTTCAACCTGCCTTGCTCTGAGGAAAACATCTACCTGGGGCTTTGCGTAAAGAAATTGATTTGGCTAGATAAAGTGTCCGCGTTCGACGCGCAATGCCGGAAAAGACGGGCTAAACGCGGTTCCCTCGGACCGCTACTGCCGATCTGGAATGAATTAGAGGCTGATTATTTTGGTCAAGTGGCAAAGGACTCCGGTGCAATTCCTGAGAACCTGGCAGGTCCTTACGTCGGCCTAGACCGTACGTGCGTTAATGGAAAAGACATCACAGTTGCGTTTTCGCCTGACGATATCAAAAATCTCGACAGGAAGTTTGGCGTTGACATTGATATTAAGAAAATTCGGCCGCTCTATAATTTCGGACCGGCGATGTATTCTTTTTTGAACGCCGAACATTTTGTGCTCAAACCAGCCAAAGACTGCGGATTCAACTGTTTCTACAAAACCAAGGCGAGCGACAATCAAGCGGTTTTCGAGAGCCGTGATGGTGAAGTCATAGCAACTACAAGTGTATCCTTCGTGCCACCGCCAGCAGTGCTGGTTGTTGGTGCTGATATCGATTTGGTGGCAAAACAGACGGCCGTCAATTATGTTTATGAAGGTCGAGATGTTTGCGAACGACCTCGGGCATTTTGGATCGTCGATGCCTTTCCTGCCGGCGCCGAAATGAACCCTTATCGTGATCAGACGGACAGCGCGTATACTCGATTCACTGAGAAACATTCGACAAAGCCGACTCTCAAGTACAAAGTGCAACCGTTGCCACCGAATTCAGTGCTCCGCATCCGCCTGAGCGCAAGCGGGCACACAGGATTTGCTGACTACGCTGGAAACACCGTTGTATTTCAGTGGTTGTACAAGGCCGGGAGCTAATCGCCTGGGTGAAGGCGTGATGCTGCTCCCGCAGCAGGGTTTCTTTCAAGCCCTGCACACCCTGCAATAGCTGACGCGAGCTATCACACGTTGACCGGCGGTTGTTCCGCAAGTGCAGTTTGTCACGGTTCGGGGCTATGAGCTTGACGTCCCCTGTATTCTTCGCGCGCGCGGCGTTAAGGTCAATTTGTATTTCCGTTTTATCCCTCCTGAGGACCTTCCACCCGCCAGAAGCGTCAATCTATCGAGATTTTTAGGCAAAGCTGCTCTGAAAAAGGACAGACGGAAGCACGGCGGCTTTGTCGACGTGATGCACATGACCGAGCCGAGTGACAGGCTATGTGCAATACATTTTTCACTCACGAAAGATACACAATGCAATCCATCAAATTCTTCATCGCAGCTACTCCCGATTGGGCCGCTGAGATCATCCCCACCATGCTCGCCCGCCGGTCTTTTCAAACTGGCCTGCGCTCTCAAGGCTGCGAAAAAACCATCTACCTTCCGGCGACGCAAAAGTTTTCCAGCGCCACCGAGCTCTTCATTCGCCGCAGTGCCTTGGATTCGGACATTACTGTCATCGCCACCCGCCAACGGAAAGGCAAGAAGCCGATTCGCCAGGGTTACAGCGTCAATGAGGACGTCATGGAAGTGATGATCGAACTGGGGCGCTCCCGTCTCAGTCGCAAGATGTTACCGGCGTTCAAGCGTCAGTACCAAATTCACCGGGGCTACCTCCAGGAAAGGCCAGTTACTATTGAGTGTGAGGCCATCACAGAGGCTCCCAGCGGGATGTGCGGATCGTACATCACGCTTGCCAGTGAATCTCGTGGTGCCGGAGTCATCCCGTGGCTCAAATCGCAGCTCGTCCAGTTCGTCGGTGCGCGCCAGGTGCACTTCGTCCAGGAGAGTTTCGAAGAGATGATGAAGAGGCTGGATCCTCGGTTCCCATGGACCTACGGCCAGTCGGTGAGCCACGGACGATCGTTGGTCGCCGTCCGCTAACGGGAAGCGGCACAAGAAACAACCGGACAGCGCCTGCCGTCCGACAACCCAAACTGAGAAATGATGAAAAACATGCCTTGCAATCGCGGAGCGGTCTTCTAGAGAGGCCGCACCGTTTGTTTAGCCCTCTGATTCTTACCAGTCCGCCGAAGAAGTTTGGTGGATAAACTGGTGCAGATGGGCGACGGTGCGGACTCCACAAGAGACCGCACTATGAGCCGTTCCATTCGTAAATCGCCCTTCATCGGTAACTGTTCCACCAGCGACAAGCCTGGCAAGGTGCTCGCCAACCGTGCGCTTCGCGCGCGCGCCCGCCAGACCCTGTACAACTGCTGCGACTTGGACAACCTTGTCATGCCCGTTCTGCGCGAAGTCAGCAATGTCTGGAGCTTTCCCAAAGACGGAAAGAGCCGCATCGCTCGCCTTTCCGCGGACGAACTCAGCAAGCTGATGCGCAAATAAGCCAGAAGGCGCTTTTCTCGATTGCCCACCGGTCCGCGCAAGCGGGCCGGTGGTGCATGAGGATCGGGTGCCTTCACTAAATGCACACGTCGTTATCTGCAACTGGCGCAAGTGCATTTTGTGAGGGCACTACCTTCAGCAGGTGGTGACGACCCTCGAATGTGTATTAAACAGCACTAAATCTAAAACACCTATGACCACGTTTTTTTTCTTCATCGTCACCGTGGCAATTGTCGGTTTTCTCGTTATACGTCGACAGCGGCCAGCAGCAGTGTTGGACGAAGAACCGAGCAATTTCTTTGCTACTCTTTTTTCCACTCTCGAGTCATTGAAGTGCTATATCAAGACTCGCGATTTCGATCAGGCGCATCAAGAGCTGCTTGCGGCACACCAGCAGGAGGTGAATCGAACCAGATTGCTCACGCAGCAAGGTACGCCGTTGTTGATCGTTTGCTTCCCAGACCCGGTGCGCGACGCGATCATGCGCCGAGCGCTGGCCGTTGCGCAGCTCTATCGGGAGCTCTTGGAGAGTGAATCCCCGTTTGGCAGCAGCGCCGTAGTGAACGGGATTTACCGTGAACTTGAACGGATTGTCAGACTAAACGGTGGCGTGGTGCCGTCGGGGCAGTTCGTCGAACTCTATGAGTCCTACCGGCAATCCATGCCCAAATAGCTTCCCGACAAAATTGTCGAGCAGGCGTAATTCAACATCTCACCAAATCCCCCCCCATGAATTTTCTCCTTGGAGCCCTCATCGGACTCGTTCTGACCCTCTTCATCATGTTCCTGAATCGGAACAAGCGCATCGATAACTCTAATCTGACACCCCCTCGTGGACTGACCAGGGAGGTTGTCTTGGCGCTTGCCTGCGGAATTGTGTTTTCCGGCATGATGGTGGCTGGCTACGGCGTAGTTCGCGGACTGGCTCTTCTCTTCATCGGCAATTCGGCGTTTAAGTAACGTCGGTGCTCTGCAACTCGGTCTAAAAGAAACCCTCATCGATATGACATTCCTTACTGGTGCCTTAATCGGCTTCGCTCTCACGGTCATCATCGCCTTGGCTAAAGCCCTGGTGAACAAAAACAAAGATGTTTATACCCGCGACATCACAACTCCCATGCTGCGTTTCGCTGTGGAAGTGGTGCTCGTGGTTGTCTTCATTCTTGTGCTGTTAGGCCTTACCGTCATCGGCTCCGCGTCGGCATGGTCAGCCTTCTTTGGCTATAGCGTTGTGCGCGGCATCGCGCTTGGGGTCGAGTACCTCAGGTACAAGACCGGGCGCTAACACGCAATTCGAGCAGTCGTGTGTGCGCAAACGGCGCCACACGCTGCTCGACGCCGTCTGTGTGCGTTTGGTCCAGGTGCCCAAAGCGCCGGTTGCGAGGACGCCTAAGCCAGCTCGTTAAACTACATCGCAGGTGAACGTCGGCGGCTCAACCAGCCGCCGACGTGGCCTGTCGTTGTCGACTCGAGGCATGGCAAGCACCACTTCTTTTTTTTGTTTTTGCATATACTAGAGGATATAAGAGAAGCGGCACCAATAGCAAAAGCGCGGGATGTTCTCCCGAGCTTTTGCCTGATTCATAGCGGCTGCAAGAGCGTCCTGGAAGGACTAACTGCTTGCAGCCGCCGGCGAAATTACGTTGGCTGCAGGAATCCCATCGCTGCTGACGCTTTGCGAAGCGTTGCATCAGCCACCTTTGCTGCCCGTTCAGCTCCACATCGCAGAGTGTCCATTAGCGTCGGATGGTCTGACATCAGTTCGTGATACCGCGCCTGGATAGGCGAGAGCGCACTGACTGTGGCATCCACCAGACGCTGTTTGAACTCTCCATATTGCATGTCTGCACATTCAGCCGAAGCTTCTTCGGCAGACTTGTTCGCCAGTGTGGCATAGAGCGCAAGCAGGTTGTGAGCTTCCGGACGCTCCGGGCTGTTGAACTCCAAACAGCGGATGGCATCGGTTTTCGCTTTCTTGATCTTGGCGCGGATGAGTTCTGGCGGGTCGAGCAGATTGATGCGCGTAAAGTCGTTGCTATCCGACTTGGACATCTTTCGCTTTCCATCGGTAAGACTCATGATGCGCGCCGAGTTG
>JADYXS010000016.1 GCA_021772155.1 Candidatus Obscuribacter sp. | reverse complement strand
CATGACCAGGGCTGCTGCCGCGCGTAAGTCACTGGACTTAACCTCGGCACCCATCAAGCGTTGCACGCCTTTAACCACAGCAACGTTGCCCTTCAGTGAGACGTCTGCGCCCATCCGACGAAGTTCACCAGCTTGCATGAAGCGATTTTCGTAGATGGTTTCCGTGACAATGGAGGTGCCGTCTGCGGTAGCCAATACAGCCATAATCGGCGCTTGCAGATCGGTCGGGAAGGCCGGGTATGGCAGTGTTGTCACATCGGTGGCACGTGGTCTGCCAGGTGACTTCACCTTGATCGTGTTCGGCGCATAGATAGATACTTCAGCACCCATTTCGGTCATTTTGCTGATCAGTGAATAGAGGTGATGCGGGTTCACGTTCTCGACTGTTACTTCACCGGTGGTGCACATAACAGCCAGCATAAATGTGCCGGCTTCAAGACGATCAGGAATGGTATCAAATATGCCACCATGCATTTCGTCCGGTCTGACGCCGTCTATGGTGATTTGATAGGTGCCAGCGCCTTGAATCTTTCCGCCCATTGCGTTGATGAAATCGGCAAGGTTAGCAATTTCGGGATCTTGAGCGGCGTTCTCAATTATCGTTTGGCCTTCAGCAAGGACTGCAGCCATCATGATGTTTTCTGTGGCACCGTTCGAAGGCCGGTCGAGGTAGATGCGGCTGCCGACCAACTTGGTTGCACTGGCGTACACGTAGCCATGCTCCGTCCTAACTTCTGCGCCCATCAATTTCAAACCGCGCTCGTGCAAATCAATTCTGCGCTCGCCGATTGCACAGCCACCAGGCAAAGATACTTTTGCTTGCCCGAACCGTGCCAGCAGTGGTCCCAATACAACGAAAGAAGCTCTTAGCTGGCTGACCAGTTCGTATGGTGCCTCGATATCGTGCACATCCCTGGCATCAATTTCCAGTTCGTTGTTGGCGAACTTCACTTTAGCGCCGAGGTACTTGATAACCTCGCCCATCGTGTAGACATCGGTCAGATGAGGCACGTTGCGTAAGACCGACACGCCTTTAGTAAGCAGCGCTGCCGCCATCATTTTCAAAACGGCGTTCTTCGCTCCGCCGATAACCACAGAGCCGTTAAGTGGCTTGCCGCCGTGAATGATGATCCGCTCTTCTGATTGAGCATCCCCCGGTTTCACAGGGGGATCGAGTCTTGTAGCCTCAGTATTCATGCCGGTCTCCGCAAGTGGTAGAGATAAAAACGTTCGCTTCAGTCGGCAGAATCAGAATCCCGAATTTGTTGTACTAAGGGCCCCAATTGCTTTTGCGAACTCTGCTATAAACATACACTTGGAACGTAAACCCCATGTTAACCATGAGCTAATTTAAGTCGCATTAGTTCCCGCTAGTGGCTCTGATTTATTTCTGGCTGTGCATGGTCTTGCTTCATTAGGAGTTTTTGACCGGCGAAACATAACTGCACGGTGATACACTTTCATTAACAAGCGCCTTGTCAAGCAAATCTCGACACGCTTTCCCGATCCTCCGGTGTATATGCAACGCAATTGCTTCGTGGTGCTCGCTGCTCTGCCCTCGATCGTCTGGCTCTCTGGCTGCTCTATGGGCGAGGAGATCCGTCGCATCGAAGAAGTGAACCGCCAGCAAGCAGCCAGTAAAGAATCCCGCTCCACCAATCTTACCGGTGAACAGCTCTTCATTCGTAGCTGCAATACCTGCCATCCGGCAGGAAAAATAGGCATGGGACCGAGCCTGATAGCCATGGACGAGCATTTTTCGACCGATGAGTCATTGAAGAAATTCATTCGGGTGGGAAAGGGAATAATGCCGTCGCAGCCTAAATCCACGATAAATGATCAGGAGCTTGGGAATCTGGTCGGATATCTGCGGGATCTTAACAAGACTATCAAAGCAGACGCAACCAAGAAATAACACCATATACGGTGCTTTCCCTGGCATTTACATTGAGCCGCCTTGCAGCGTCAACAAGATCCAGCAAACGATTGCCAGATAGCCAATCAAAAATACGGCCTTGATGTACCAATCTGGATTCTTGAGAAACACCGGTTTAACATGGGCATATTTGGACAAACTGGCAATAATGCTGTCTCTGTCGGAAAGATAGCTCGACTGAATGAAAAGCAATCGCGAGCCCTTGGGATTACTTGCCGGGCGAAAGAAAATTACAATCAGCTCGGGACTTAGATAAAGTCTGAATACCTGATCCCAATTGACCGTTTTCCGTTGAGGCCAGTAAGGCCCTCGATACTTCATGCCATGCTGGCTTATCTGCAGGCTACTTGGACTGACATACGGTCTGACACCGAGGAAAAGCGCCAAGAGCGCGATGGTGATAAAGAAGCCTTCGACAGATATGAAGGAGATCCATTGCTTGCTGGCCTCGAGCGGCTCCCAGCAAAAACGCGCCAGACCGGCATAAGCAGCCGCAAGAATGATGCAAAAAGCCAGCTCTGCCGGCTCCCTGGTCTCAAAATAGCTGTCCTGAGCGTCTGAGTGCATGGCCGTTGTCGATTCAGCTAGAGGCTGAGGTGGATCCTCATCGTAAACGCTCATGCCATCGTCGATATCCGGACGAGTCGCCCGGGCATCAGGAGTTACAGGTTTTGAATCTGGTGAGGGCAATTTATGAATCTAGTCAGTTGAGTTAACGCCACCATCACAATATCCCAAAAGAAAGCCCACTG
>JADYXS010000139.1 GCA_021772155.1 Candidatus Obscuribacter sp. | reverse complement strand
TTACCATGCAAACATTCGGATTCATCATCGGCGGTTTCTTTCTAGCTCTTGCAGTGGTGCTCGGGCTGCTTCGCATCCAGTCGCGCACCAGGGACGGCAAGGCATTGTTGGCGAAATTGGCTTTCTACCTGGCCGGCAGTGGAGTCTTCTCGTTGCTCTTCCCACTTGTCGGCTGGTTGCTGCCTCTCAGTTGGGTAGCTTTCGGTCTCACTCGCGTTTCCCCGTACCGCAGCCTGGTCGGTGCGGTAGTGCCGTCGTTGACGTTCGTCGTTACGGCGCTCGTTGCTCTCGGCACGTTGTCCGTCGGTACCGGGCTTCTCATCGGAAGCTGGTCCGTCGTGGTTGTGCTCGGTGTGGTGGGCTGGTTCTTCGATGGAATGAAGACAGCCCGCTGGTAAGCAGCGAAGCCGCAGCTTCAAGACGGCGCGAGAGTTCGTCGCCGTCTCGGCGTGTCGTCCTTCAATCACCGCCGGTAGTGGCGGCGGTGGGCGTTCAAACTAAAAACTCTTACGGAGGAAATCTCATGATAGATAATATTTCTTGGGCGCATTTGCTGCTGGGAATGGCGGGGGCTCTTGTTGTGCTGGTCCTGATCGGCGTTATCTGCGCCCTGATTCCGAATGAAAGACGCGAGGCTGGTCGCGCTTACACTGCTCTGGTCTTTCAGATATGGGAAGCGCAAACTCGCTATCTCGATTTGCAGGCAGCAGATGGCGACAGTTGCAGCCCGCAAGCCGTCACTTCTTACGAGCGTGAGAGCCGATTGCGGGCTCTCCTTACTGCCGCTCAGGAGCATCGGGAAACCGGCCGCGCCTGGCTTAGCCTGGGCAAGTTAGGGAGCTACTCAGTGCACCAGCAGGCACTCTTCGGCTTGGCGGCTCTGGCCAACTTCCGTGCGGAAGCAGACTTCCTGACGCAAGACTGCTAATTAGAGCCACTACTAGCATACTGCTCAGTGCCTTTCTTCGGGAGCGTCGCATTCGCGTCGCCCTTCAACGTTCTCGTTAATGGCTTATTGCCAGCAGAAACAGAAAAAATATGAAACCAAAACATTGGCTTCGCATCTTCGGCCTGGGCGCTCTTGCGATCCTGGTCGTGTTCATCATCTTGCGCGTGCTCGCGCTCGGCGCCGCTCTTTCTTTCTGGGCAGCAGTGGCTGTCGGTGGAGTCGTGGTGGTCGGCGTGGTGTGGGGACTGGTCTCGCACATCTTCAAACGGCGATAGAACTTCCAGTCAGACCCTCGCGGGGCTTTATCGCCCGGTGGATGGACTGTCTGGACTCATCGCCCTTGTGCCAACTGAGGCTTTTGCGGTGGGTCACTACTTGTGGTGGCTCACCGCCGGCCGAAGTCAACAACTTAGAAAGGACGAACGAATGAAAATTCGAATCGCAAGCGATCTTCATCTGGAGTTCGAGCAGGCGGCCCACAGCCCTGATTGCGGACGGCTGGCGACGTCCCTGGCTAATCAGTTGCAGGCCGATCTCGGACCGGAGGATTTGCTAATTCTTGCCGGCGATACTCACAGGAAGTCCAATGGTGTCACTTGGGCTAAGCGACACTTCCCTCAGTTGGAAGTCCTGATGATTGGTGGGAATCACGAGTTTTACGGAGCGAAGTTTCCGCGACAGACCGTGAAAAATCAGGCGCGTACAGAAGGCACACGAATTCGGTATTTGGAAAATCAGGTGCTTGAGAAGGACGGTTACCATTTCTTCGGAGCGACGCTCTGGACGGACTTTGCGGCATACGGTGACAGCGCAATTGCTATGGTGGCTGCACTGGAGCACATGAATGACTACGAGTGCATCCGCTACAAGCAGGGAAAAAAGTTTCCAGAAATCCGACCGGAGCAGTTGCTGGGTGCGCACTATGTTACGCGACGGTCGATCATCGAGTTTCTCGAGAGCAGAGACCCATCAAAGTGCGTCATTGTGACTCATCATGCCCCTTCTCCGCGATCGTTGGATGCGTCGTACGGCGCCAATAACCCGCTCAACGCCGCCTACGCCTCAGACCTGGAAGGAATCATCGGTCGCTTTCAACCACGACTCTGGGTTCACGGCCATACCCATACCAGCCGGCGCTATCAGCTCGGGGACACCGAAGTCATTTGCAATCCGCGCGGCTACGTCAAAACTCCCAACCCGGAGTTTGACCCCAAACTCACCGTGCAATTGTGAGCAGACGTTTGCTGGCGCACTTTTGTGGAGGCAGTTCGCTCAGCGGAAGGCAGTCTTTGTACTGCCTTCTGCTGATGGACACAGGTGCTGACCGGGCATTCTTTTCCTTGGACAATTTCTACTAGTTCATAGAGTATTCTGTGACGACATTGGTGAAACGATACATCGGTTAATTCAGTTCTTACTTTTCATGGTGATTTAACAGGTGTGCTCAGGTATTTCGCGAACGAAGTTTCACCCGGAGCAGCAGACCAAGTGGCGAAAGTATTTTCCAAGCAGTTGGAAAAGGTCATTACTCTATAACTGAGCCAGGTTGTAAGGTGCTCGTGGCGACATTTTGAGTAAGACGCTAGCGATAGCTAGGCAAGTTGTGCCGCGTTTTAGAACCGCTGATGTTTGGTTCAATTGTCGATTTCAAAGCGAGGCTTTGGTTAGTGTGAGACCCCATATTTAAAATCCTCCCGTAAGTTATTCGCGAAAAAGAAACCCCCGTCACCTTCCATATTTTCACGAGATCAATCCGCTTTCTGGGCGGCTTGTTTTGTGTTGGACATTGAGCTGAGCTCGTTTCGAGCTACGACCTTAGTCCACCGAGTTACCTACGAGGAACTGGGCCCGGCTATGTTGGCCGGTCGATCACTATTTTCCAACCCCGAAAGGACGGACATATGAACCGTCGAACACTCAGTTGGTGCGCAATTGCGCTGCTTGCATTGGTTTCCGTGGCGGGCGCTCTTTGGACGCTCTACGGAAAGTACGATTTCTCCTTGAAGCAAGCCTCGCTGCAAAGCCAGATTGACAGCAAGTTGCCTCACCAAACTCCGAAAGGAGTCAAGGTAACTGCTGCACAAATGCAACTGCAAAACGGCAAAATCACCATCCACGTCACCGCTACTGTCGACAAACTGAAGCATCCGATCGAGGCGAAAGCCCACGTGCCCGGCGTGCTGAAGTATGACCCAAAGAGCGCATCGTTTTTCTTCGAACCGGACAGGCTCGTTCTCGATGAGGTTTTTGTCGACGGAGTCAAGCTTCCGTACGCGGTCATCGAGACCTCGCAAAGGGGATTGGACGCTGTAGTTTTGGCTGCCGCCAAACAGCTCATGGAGCGCAGTCCAGTCTATACGCTGCCCAAGGATGTGAAGGGTAACGCGGCACGAATGGTAATCGAGGATGTCGAAGTTCTGGACGGACAAATCGTAGCTCACCTATCGTTCTGGCGCCTCGATCATGTCGTGTTCTTCTTCGCGACGTTGCTTGTCGTCGCCGGCATTCTTGCTCTCTTCTTGGGACTCAACCCGGACATTGGTCGCCCTAAGCTAAAGACTTCAGCTAAGTGAAAGTCGCTAAAGAATTGCCGCTCTACGAGCCGGGAATTTTTTAGCGGCTTTCTCAACGTGACGCTCCTACCTGGCACTCCGTGCCTCGGGATCAGCACCGTGCAATTGTGCACACACCGGGTAACTCTGCCACTACTTCTGGTGCACAGACCCGGCATAGATCAGTTTTCCTGAGACTGCGCGCAGAACCATATCAGTCTGCGCCTGTCGCAATCGAGGAAACCCATGAGGCATTACCGAGGTTGGTATCTGCTTCCATTCATCCCTGTCTTATTGGTTGTCGCAATCACGGTCCTCTGGCGAGGCTTCCAGCCTCCGCCGGAACCAATTGCCATTGCCGCTCCGGCCGCGGCCCCGGCCCCAACTCCGGTCAAAGTGAACTGCAGCCTGTGCGAACAGTTTGCTCCGATTGTCGGTAAATTGATGCCGAAACTCGATCGCACCGGCAAGGGTTACGTCACAAGAATTGACGTAGACCAGGCAATTCTTACCGACCACACAATCAAAGGCGAAGAAGCATCCGCATTGTATGCCCTTCGCGAAAACTTCGCTGCTCTAGCTATTCGTGGAGCCAATGGTGAACTGCAGGTCGGCATTGCGCAACTGCAGGCGTTCCACGACATACTGCCTGCAAGCACCGCCGCAGCAGTCGAAGCGAGCATGACTGCTGCTACCGATTTCTTGAAGATCGTGCACCGCGGCTTGTACCCTGCCGGCACGCCCGAAGTTAGCTTGCACAAGATGCGCGCTTTAAACCAGCGCAATCGCGGCAACTGCTATCTGCTGTCCGGCATTGGCTCGCTTTCGGTAATCGATGTCGACCAGGTTCGCTCGATGATCACAGACAACGGGCTGGACGCGCGTGGTATCAGGACTTTCAGCGTCCGATTCATCAGAGCCCCCGGCGAGGAATACCTCGTCGAGGAGCTGACGGACGCCGCGGTGCTGATCAATGATGTCGACATGGATTCAGGCATCTGGTCGAGCGTCCTGGTGCGCGCTTATGGCATGTACCAGATGCGCCACCCCTACGTGCGCATCATCCAGCGCTGGTTCTTCAACCTCAATGAACGGATTCTGCCCGAGGACCTCACCAACGAAGGGTCGATGTCCAACGACGGACTGCGAATGATGAGCCCTCCTGGAGCCAAAATTAGTCGAATTGTCTGGAAGTTCGATAAGACCACGCTGCAGAGCGAAATCGGAGACGCCCTGGTCCAGGGCATGCAGCAGCTGCGTCACAGCACCCCCGAACAGTTGAAGGCGGCAGCTGACGCTGCGCCCTGGCTGCACGATTGCCTTGAATTGCTGCCGCTCATGGATGATCAGCTCATCGAAGCGCTCGTCAACTTCTACCTGAAAGAAGTGGTGGCAGAGAAATTTGCCGACTGGGCAGACTGGGCTTTGACGCTGGCGTTGTACTCCGAGCGCAATCCGGCTCGTACTCACGCTTTGCTAAAGAAGTCGATCTGTGATCAGCGACTGCCTGCCACCGTGACCAAGTACGGCGGCACGCATGAAGCGAGCATCATCGCTTACCATTGCGGCACCGTTTCTAGCGATGGAAAGCATACGTCCGCGTATGGTTTTGTGACCATCAGAGACCAGGCCGGTCTGAGCGCCGCAGAGCGGGATAAAGTCACGGCCGGCATTTGGTGGCGTGACCCTGGAGCCGATTTCGAGACCGTCACAATGACGGTGGAGGAATTCACTGCTTTCTATACCGGGGTCTCCAGCGCTGTGAGGTGATCATGATCACCGACTGGAAGGAAGGCGGGACAAGCGTTTTAACGCGTGTTCTGACCTTCCTTCTTTTCTAGCTGTGGATGTTGCTATATGCAATAGTATTTTAGGGGTGAGAGCCAACGTGTTCGGCCAACCCGCCGTACACTTACAGCCGGCTTGTAAGTGTACGGACGAGAACAAGGGGCGTGCTTTGCCCTTAGTCGTTCATAAGAAAGTCCAGGGCGAGATTTGCCATGCTTCGAACACCAAGGAGCATGCCGGTTTCATCGATGGAAAAATACGGCGAGTGATTTGGAGCTGGCTCTTTGTCACCAGTTGAACTTATCCCTAACAAATAAAATAGACCTGGTACCACGGCTTGGAATGCCGAAAAGTCTTCAGTGCCCATAACTTTCGGAGCAAGAAATGTGTTTTCTTCCCCTGCCACGCGTTGCAGTGTCGGCAACATTTTTGCCGTCAATTTTTCATCGTTGCAGGTAACGTCGTAACCTTCAGATATGTGAATACAGGCTGATCCGCCCCCGCTACCGGCAATCATCTCGGCGGTCGACTTAATCCGCGCTTTCACGTCGTCGCGCATGGTCTGATTGAATGTTCGCATGGTACCAGTCAACGAGACCATGTCGGGAATGATGTTAGATCGCACGCCACCATGTATACAGCTAAAGCTTATAACAACCGGCTCTAGCGTGACATCCATTTGCCGGCTGGCAATTGTTTGCATACCGATTACGACCTGCGACGCCAGCACCACCGGATCGACGCCACGCCAGGGGAATGCAGCGTGAGTTTGTTTGCCGTAAATCTCAATGTTGATAGTGTCGCCACTGGCAAGCGCAGGACCCGCACGATAACCTATTTTTCCGACTTCGATACCAGCAATGACGTGAAGTCCAAAAATTGCATCCGGTCGTGGGTTTTCTAAGACCCCCAGCCTCACCATCATGGCGGCGCCGCCCTCTTCACCTCTTGGAGCCCCTTCTTCCGCTGGTTGAAAAATGAATTTCACCGAGCCGCGAATGTGCTCTTTAATTGACGCAAGAATTTCGGCTACACCCATCAGGATCGCGGTGTGCGCATCGTGACCGCAAGCATGCATCACGCCGACGTCCTGCCCGTTGTACTCGCTGATGACCTTTGAAGCGAAGGGAAGGTCGACTTCTTCCTTTACAGGCAGGGCATCCATATCTGCGCGAAGGGCTACAACGTTGCCGGGATGCCCGCCGTGCAGAATTCCCACCACACCGGTGTGAGCTATGCCAGTTTGGACTTCAATGCCCAAAGCCAGAAGGTGCTCAGATACTATTTTCGCTGTTCTGTGCTCTCTGTTGGAGAGCTCAGGATTCTTATGGAAATCGCGACGCCAACCAATTACTTTTGCTTCGATATTCGCTGCATGGTGGTCAATCTGGTCGCAGAGAGTCTTCTCGGAAATGGTCATTTGATCGCCTCAATGAGCAGGCGATATTCTACCACTGTGCGTTTGGTGATAATGGCGCCGTGCGCCGCCCAGTCCTTGTTGGCAATCAGCGCATGCAGGCGTAGCGTTGGATGTGGTAATCCACATTGGCGAGATCTTTGTTGTTTTCGATCAAATATCTTTCGAGGGTGTCGATCCGGCGTTGCAGATTGAGCAGCGATAGGGCAAGTTGCCCACGAGCAGAATCGAGTTCGGCGTAGCGTTCGGAACAAAGCCCGCTGGAGGACAAAAGTTTGTCGATATCAGTTTGAATTGTGCGCAAGGCAAGAATGCGTTGGTTAAGGTCGGCGCGCTGGTTCAACACCTGCGTCCGGTCGCGCAGGAGGCGATCGCGTACGGACCACATTACGAGCGGTACGTCTCTGTCGGCCGACATCGCAGCGATCGGTGCGAAGAGCACCAGCGTGATCGCCACAGATATTAGCGAAATGAGTTTTCGAATCATGGACGCAATTCCAATCGCCAACTAAGCCATTAACGGTCTGAAGCAACAGCCTGGTCAAGCGTAATTCCCGCAGTCTTCTGATTACTAGCCAACTTGCCTAATAAATGGGCAATTGCAAAGTAACATTTCTCAAAATTGCATGTTGATTAGAGGCGCATCGTTAGCGATTGACAGCAACTGTTTTGGTTGGTCGTGTGGCGTGATACTAAATTCGAATCCGAGTCAGCCGCTCAAAGGGGATCTCAGATTCCCATTCTTAATTCTATCTAAGAAGGGGATTAACGTTGAAATGGTGGAAACCTCATTGAATGGAGACGTAAGGGCACTTATCGTGTAAGCGGAAGTTAGCTAAAACGGCTCAACATGGTCGCTGTAGACGCAGCAGAAGAATTGAATCCACAAAAAGAGCCTGGGACAAGCGTCCCGGAGGATTCAGAGCGGCGATGGCCATCGCTAGTGGAACTACAACCGCCGGACCAGAAGCTCATATGCAACGCGCCGGAGACTGCAAGCAAGCAAGCAGGTGGAAGTAATCCGAGCGATGGCTCAGACAATCAGAAAACCGGCCTCAATCCAACGGCAAAGCAAGAAGCTGTCCTGAAGGTACCTGAGACAAAACCGGAAGGCGAGAAGAAGCCTGATGTCGGTGAGAAAACCTTACCTGCCACCGACCTTGAATTTGAGAAGCTTGCACAGTACGCGCGTGCAATTTATGGCACCGATAGCCTTCTGCGGATGTATTCCGGCAATTTGCCTAATAAGGCCAGTCGCTTCATGCTGGATTGTCGAACATCTTTCCAGCCGATAGTTGATGCTGCTGTGAAGGCGTGCGATTCATCAATGCTCGACAGGCTTGGAAAGTCTCACTTCAAATATTTCGAAGCCTTTTCGGACCCGGACACAGGCTTGACGCGCGATCGTTCAAATGCTGATTCGCCAAGCAGCATTGCTGGCGTTGGATTTTCCTTAAGTGCCCATCTGGTGGCAGTAGAGCGCGGCTGGATCACCAGAGACGAATCTGCTGATTACGCGCTAAAGGTTCTTCGCACGTTGGCGAACGCACCACAAGGCGATGCCGAGTCTGGTACATCCGGCTACAAAGGTTTTTTCTATCATTTCATCGACACCAAGAATGCAACCAGAGCGCTCGACTCTGAGCTGTCGACGGTTGATACCGCGCTATTGATGGCCGGCGTCCTTTCTTCTGGGGTTTATTTCGACAAGGACGAAAAGAAAGAACAGGAGATTCGCGACCTATCGAAGAAGCTCTATGAGCAAGTTGACTGGAATTGGGCGATGCGTGGGAAAGAGCACATGTCGATGGGGTGGTATCCGGACAAAGGCTTCATTGACCACAACTGGCGTGGCTACAATGAAGCGATGCTGCTTCTGGTGTTAGGATTGGCTTCGCCAACTCATCCAATTTCACCTAAAGCATGGCAAGCCTACACCGATACCTATGACTTCCAAAAGAGCGACGGTAAGCCGTACATTGCCTTTGGACCGATGTTTGGACATCAGTATTCGCATGCCTGGATCGACTTTCGCAATATCAAGGACGATGTTAATCGCAAGCAAGGCTTTAACTATTTTGAAAATTCTCAGCGCGCAGTTCAAGCACAACATGATTATGCAATACGAAATCCCCTTAAATGGCATCGTTACGATGCACTGAACTGGGGTCTGACTGCTTCTGACGGACCCGGAGTTGTGACAAAAGATGTTCTTGGACGATCTGTCACGTTCGACGGATATCGAGCACGTGGCGCGCCCAAGGATTTTGATGACGGTACGATAGCACCGACGGCGGTGGCGGCATCTTTGCCATTTGCACCGGATTTGGTGATGCCAACTCTTCGGCATTGGACGTTTTCGCGTCCCGAATTGTGGTCTGACCACGGCTTCAAAGACGCCTACAATCCTTCTTTTGATACCTCGAAGCCGTCGGGCTGGATTGGATCTGAGACATTGGCCATTGACCAGGGACCAATCGTAATGATGCTGGAGAATTATCGCACCGGTTTTTTCTGGTCCCTTAACGCGAAAAATAAAGTGCTCACAGACGGGCTTTCTCGGGCGGGCTTCGCTGGTGCATGGTTGCCGAATCCGCCAGCTACAGTGCCGACGCCTGGCACACTGCCGGTTCCTGGTAAAGCACTACCCTTGGTCCCGACGCAGTACAAAGCGCCAACACCGGGGAGCATGCAGCCACCTTGCCGGACACCGCGCTAGGCTTTTGACCTGGTGGCGCGGGCATCCTGCCCGCTTCGTCTTGACGCTAAAAAGCAGGCGGGACGCCTGCGCTTGTACGTTGAGCATTGACAAAGTGTTCGTTTCTAATAAACGTTTTGTCTGAAAGGGTAGAGCGGGACACGCTGAATTCTGGAAATGGTTGACCGGTTAGTGACCAGTGCCTCTCACGGTAAAACTTACCTAGATCGATCCATAGGAATCCATTTCGTTCATCCTCTGAAAGTTGATCATCGTCTTGTGAGCTGCCAAGAAACCAGCATTCCTTGTCTGCTCGCTTCTTCCAGAAGATAGTTTCGACCTTATTCATCCCACCGATCAAAACATCATCCAGCTCCGATGCGCTGATCATCACATAAATTGCTTCCATTCCCATGATTGTTCCCCGCGGTACGTCGACTAGGAGAACGCCATCATAGCCCGGCAGGACAATCGATAGCATATGGCGCAAACAACCACGAACTTCTCTGCTTAGGGTCTTTCGTCGATCGCCACGTAAATAGTTTCTTTCGTATGAACCTTGTGCGGCTCACTTTGCCGAACCTACCGTCGATACCAGATACGGGGCTCTATACGAGACAATAGTTACAAACTAACGACGGAGACAACTGATGAAATATCTGTGCTTGGCCTACGGCGCCGAGGATGATTGGAATGCGTTGACCAGCCAGGAGCAAGTTGGGCTGTTAGCCCAAGATGAGGTACTGCGAAGGAAGGGTGTGCTCATGGCGGCGGTGCAGACGACCGTGACTACAGTGACCACTGGGGACGGCAAACCGACAGCTTCAGGTGGCGTCTTTGCCAGTTCGAGAGTGCCGCTAGCTGGGTTTTCCATTATCGAGGCGGCCGACATAAACGAGGTGATTCGGATGGTTTCCGGAACGCCGTGCGCACGAGCGAAAGGAGCAATCGAAATAAGGCCTATCTCGTCGATCAACGACGCCGGGCTCATCCATTGGCCAGCAAATGTGTGAAGGTTATTAAGGCTGACACTATATTTGGTACCGGCTGATCCACTCACATGTCTTGCTCACCTCACATCCACACATGCAGCCATTCTACAGTCCATCAAGACCGCGGAGTATTGCTTACTTGCGAGCAGGCTTAGGCGGGTTCGCCGCTGTCAGCATTTTGTACTTCAAAGCATTGTCCAGGGCATCTGGGTTGGCCGCCGTACCGACAGGAAATTCAACGGAAGGACTTGACGCCCAAAAGAGAATCTCTCGGGAAATGTCTTGCCGCTCGTATACTGGGCGGTATGGTAGAGCGCGTGCAAAGAGAAAAAAACCGGGACGAGGTGACCGCCCACGTCACACTTGCCGATTTAGTTCTCATCAATACTCGGTGTCCAGCCCAAGGAGCACTAACAGCCAAGTCAATCGAGTGCTAAGCAAGTGGAGCGAGCGCTCAGGATTCGTTACCGCTCCGGAGCTGTCGGAACAACTTGTTCCGACAGCTTCCGGGCCGCTGTTTGGTTTCTTAGAGGATCCACTCCAGAGCATTGTGGTGCTGTGGCCATTTGCTCATCAGCACTTTGGCGCATTTGAAATGCCTCTGAGCGCCGTCGTATTCGCCCAGCATCGTCTGGCAAACCGCGACGTCGTGCATGGCATATCCCATCGCTGGATGGTCGGCGCCGACTCGTTCACGGCAAGCGGCCATGGCCTCAGTAGCCGCAGCCTCGGCCTGCTCGAACAACCCCTGCGACATCAGCAGTTTCGACTTCTCGAGCAGCTGCCACACCGGCCATTGTCTGCGCGTAGTGCGGAAGTGTTTGAGGTTTGTCTGCAGCGCCGTCAGCAATTTCTCGACGCCCTCATTTTTTGTCAGATCCGGCTTGCTGAGCAGGCGACGGGCACCGCGGAGGATCGATATGCCGCGGGTGTGGTCACCTTCGCCGGCATAAGTCCAGGCGATTTGATTAAGCAGCTGGGCTTGCAAGATCGGATCTTGCGCACCATGCTCGGCGTAAGTTAGCGCTTCGTGTAGGATTGTGCGGGCACTCAGGTGCGCGCGGTGCGAGAGGTGCTCATTCGCTTCGTGGAGCAGCTTGCGCGCTTTTGCCGCATGGATTTCGCGACCCGTTTGGTCGTAGTTCCATTGCGCCAACTGCAGTAAATCCGCTCTGGCACTGGGGCCGAGCAGACGTTGCAGAACGAGCAGCGCGCTGGCGAACTCACCTTTGGCCGCAACACTGTCACCCAACTTGCTTAGAACGCAGCCGGCATTGATATGCAATTCCGCATGCAGATTACAGACCGTGAGCGCTCCGATCTTGGCCTGCGCATTGCGATAGAAGCAGAGAGCTGTCGTGAAGTCCGACGTTTTCGCAACAGCCGCGGCCGACGATTGCCAGACGCGAGCTTCGTGAAGCAGTCTAATTGTTTTCGGGCTCAAGTCATCGGCGCCCAGCTGCAAACCGTCATTATTTGGTTCATTCATGGAAGTAGATTGGCGCGATTCGATGGCGTTTGACACCATCAAGAAGCGACTCGGTTTGTGTTATTTGATCAGTTAGTCTCCCGTTGTTATAGTCGAAAATGTTTCCTGGTTCAGCCGACGCTCCGTAGCTCAGGAAGCTGTCGGACCGGCGCCGCCGTCACCGGTGACCGTTTTCGTCGACTTCTTCTTTTTCAGGCGGCAGGCTGCCGAAATAGGCGCACATCAGCGTGAACAGACCGCCGACGATTTCGAGGATACCCTTTTTGCTCTGGTCATCGGCAGGGCTGAAGGTGATGAGATAGATTCCGGCGAGGCAAAGAAGCAGACCGACGAGGGCTGCGGCGATGAGAATTGAGTTTTTGATCATGGTAGTAAGGACGTAGTTATGGATTTGATTGGCGCTGGCAGGCGGAGAACACCGAGCTTATAAGCCGGCATTCTCCGCCTCGCGATGTGTGGTTTGGCGTTCGCTTACAACTCCTCCGAGTCGGCGAACTCTTCGGGGCTCAGGACGGGAAGCTGTCCGACCTTTACGAAACGGCGCCAGTGTTGCGGTGCCGCCATTGCCGGCAGGCGCTTCACTGCATATGCCGTGGGGTGATCGGCGTTCGGAAACCAGCGCAGGCTGCCCATCCATGCTCCATCAGCATCGACGAACACGCAGTCTCCCAGCAGCGTGCCATCGGCACCTTCACGATCATCGATGCTGTCGTTGCGGTGGCGAAAGAGCGAGCCTGTGGTCCATCCGGTCGGCACCTCGAAGGATTTCGCTACTGCCTTGCGCCGCTCCAACGTGAGCAAGTCTTCAAGGTCCTCGCGCGCCTTTCGCGCGGAGGTTGGAACGGTGTCTCCATAGCCTTTGCGCAAAAGCTTTGCCAGCATTTTCAAACCTCTGTCGGTTTTGATCACCAGATGCCGGGACTTGATCACAATCACAGATGGCAGCTCGTCGTTGATTTCATCGACGATGCTTTGATCCACAGGAGCTCCGGGAATCAGATGCCACGCTCGAGCGCTACGCTCGAAGTGTGCCGTCATGCCGCCTGCGAAACGCATCACTCCGAAGATTGTGGAGATGCTGTCGAGTCCGCTTACGTATCCAAGGTTTACAGCGTCGATTCCGGCGCGGTCAAGCTCACTGTGCACGAGCGTGGAAAGCTCGTCTTCCAGCATTTCATTTATGTCTTGCATGGTAAATTCAATTGGTTTTCTGCGTTTTGTTGGCTGAATTGATCGATTTTGAGAGGGTCTGTCTTGCGCCGTTCTGCTCGGGTTGGATTGTCTCTTGAGCAGCCCCACGGGTTCACACAATGTGTGAACCCGTGGGCGTTGGTGTCAGACTTTAGCGGCGTCCGCTGTTCGTAGCGCGTTCCAGGCACTGGTCCAGGTAACACACGAAGAAGATCAGTGCGTCGTAGACGAAGTGCACCACGATGGCTGCAAGCACACCGTAGCGGAAGAGCAGGTAGAACATGAACATGCCGATGAACCAGCTATTCACGTAGCCGAACCAGCCGAGGTATTTGTGACCGTCGCGAAACTTGGCGTTGGCAGCCAGAATTCCCGCGCCGATAAACCAGCTCGAGGTGCTGAGCAGGTATTCACTCAACAGTCCGAGCGTGAAGAAGTTCGCAATCGGACCGAGGATGTAAATTTGCAGCAGTTCGACAAGTCCGAATCCCATGAACCCAAACAGGATGAAGTTGAGGATTTGAACTCCGATGCAGGTGCAGCAGAAGATCGCCCAGCGAAATGCGACTTCCTCAAGCAGACCGGCAAGCACGCTCACCTTCAAGCCCTTGATGAAGTTTGATTCCGCCACCGCATTTTCCTCTGCTTTGTTGCGCGTGATCAGGCTAATCAGTGCCGTGACACCACCGCCCCAAGCAAAGATGGGCCACGCGGTGTGAAGCCATTGCGTCCAGTTGCCCTGCACTTTCCACAGGTCAAACAGACCGAACGGCAGCAGTCCGGGCCAGATGTAGAGCAAAACGGCGGCGACAATGAAGCAGCGGAATGCAGTTGTGATGAAGTTCTCCGGCTTTTCTTCCTGCGTGGCCCGATTAAGCCGAGGCTTCAGTTGGGCGAGCAAATAGGATGTGTCTTTCATAGGCGAGGCGATGTGTGGAGTTGACGAAGAGCGGCGTACCGACGGAGTCGGTACGTTGTTGGTTGGATGGTTGATAGGTGGTAGATTTGCGAAACTGATTTTGCTGTGATTATTCGAGCAGTCGCTTTAACTTCTGTTCGACAGCGGATGCCCTTTTTGCCAGCGCAGGCAACTTCTCGCGCTGGGTCGCGGCAACTTTGCTCAGACCGGCGCCTTGCAGCTGGATATCGAGTTTGCTCGACTTTAGGAGTTTCTTGGCTTGATGCTCAAGGTCGCTGCAAGCACTTTCAGTGCTCGTGGCAAGCTCCTTTAATTTATGAAGCTTTTGACCGGTGTAGCCAAGGTCAACTGACTCTTTCGGACTCAAAGCGATCCTCTCGAGAAAAACGAGTTCGTTGTCCATTTCGGCGATCTCTTGCTGAAGCTGGTGTTCCGCCGTAGTGGCTTTCGTCAGTCGTGCCTGGTCGGAAGGAAACAGGGTGGTGAATCCCCAGTAAAGTCCCCCAATGACGAGGATGATGAAGACTAGGATCCCAAGGCGGCTTTCTCGCCTTCACTCATTACGTAAACAGGTTGCATAGTATTTCGTGATTAGATGTTGTGCCAGGTGGCGTATTGTTCGCCGACGTTGACATAGAAGAAGATGTTTTCCTATCCGGTTAGCGGCCTTGGCAGCGCTGCAACGAGGGCGCTATTTTTTTTGTCGGTGGTACGAAGCGAAACGTTTGGTCCGCATCATAAGAGTCCGATAGTTCGACAGTCCAGCCGTTACTCTGAGCCTGCTTCAAGCGTTTGAGAGCGAGTCGCGCCACTGCCGGACTTCCCCCGACGTCGACCCGAAAAGGTCCATTTGGCCGGGGCATGCGTTCGATGGCCTCTTGTTTGACCAAGCGGATCATGTTGTCGACGCTATTGTTCAACTTGTTGCCCGACGCCAGCAGAATCGCGTGGAACACATTGTCGAAATCGAAGCCAACTGGTGCTCCGGATCGCTTCGAGATAACTGGTTGCCTCCGTCTGATGCACGTTAGTTGGAAGTCATCGATGCCGCGCGTGACTTCGACGTCGTAGTGTCGCCGCGTGGTATTCAACATGGCAGCACAAACCTGATCGGCGAGGAACCGGAGCGTAGTGTCAAGGCCGATGGAAAACTTTGTTCCAAAGGCGATAACGCTTAGCGGTTTCGGGTCCCAACGGGCAAGATTATTGCTGGCTTCGGCTCTGGCTTTGCGTCTTACGCGGTTGATAGAAGAGACTATCTCGCGCTCTCGGGCGGAGTGCAGCGCCTCGACATCGAAGGCTGTGCTGCTAAGGGATTTGATGGCTGTTCTCATAGTTTTTAAGGTGTAGTGGACAATGTTTAGTTGTTTCTTTCGCCTCAGGGGGGAGTTATGAGAGCTCGCGAATCACCACGATTGGTGTTCGGGCAGCGCTGGCTAAATGCTCAATCTGGATTTTTTGTTGCCTGTGCAGTTAGGAATCGAAGTTGCGTGTTTGGTCGTTTGCGTCACGGCGGTTGCGGCGACGGTAGTCGCGCTTGCTGCCGCCGTGGGCACCAGTTCCGGTGGCAGTGCCAAGGGCACCTGCTTCTTTCATTTGCTGCCGACGGGCCTGGCGCTCAAGGGCAATCTGGTCGAGAGGGACGGACAGAATGGTCGCCACGAGAATTCCGTTTTGCTTGCGCCATTTCGGTTGTTTCTTTTTCTTTTTGGACATGGGATGGGAAAAATTTGTGTTGGATTCGGGGGTGGTTATCGCACTTCCGATTCTTGCCGGACCAGGACACTCGCGCATGACACGGACAGTTTTGCTGGTATGTCTGTTTGTGTTTGCTTGTGAGTTTGCTCCGGAGAAAATTTGAGGAAATGGAAATAGGCCCTCAACTTAGCAAATTGCCAAGGGCCTCCGTGAATGAATAGTTCTTTCTCTATAAGATCAAAAAAAGCCCGCGCGCGCGCGACCTGTCCGGATGCGCCTGACATTTGAGTCGAAATCAACGGGGATAACTTAGTATAAACGGCACAGAATGGGGCTTGCGGCGCTTCCGGCACGAGTGCTGTTTCAATTCGCGCTAAGTGTTGCCAAGCGGAACGGAAAGCTCATTAGGGACAGGCTAGAAGAGTGTCGAGAATTTGCGGCAACTCGATGTGCAACAGGAAGTGACCACGGTCGGCAAGTTCAATCAATTCAACATTCGTCAAACCCGGAGCATATCGTCGTGCAACCGAGAGAGGACAAAGATTGTCATCATTGCCTACCCACAGGAAAACTTTCGTCTTAATATCGCTGATGGGAAAAGTCCACTATTGTCCGGCGGCGATGTAATCATCCATCACGCCGCTTCCTCACTGGCCAATGGAACCATAGAAAAAACTGGTGCACTCAGCTACGGAGAGTTGCTCCACGATGGCTTGATCACTGGGCGCGGTCAAATGC
>JADYXS010000138.1 GCA_021772155.1 Candidatus Obscuribacter sp. | reverse complement strand
TCGCCATGTGGCCACGTCAGCAGCTTCTCCATAGTGGGGACTGCAAACTCCGGAGTACCTAAGTAGATTATTCGCACTCTACTTTTCCAACCGAATTTCGACCACATGGTCAAAATTCAAGCAAGTCTGGTCGTCAAGCAAGATATACATCAAGCGATTTCCATCGAAGGCGATGGTGGTGAGCTTGCCTGTGTAATTGTTTTGGTTTGCAGTTACAGCAAGCACTTTCTCACCTACCCATTGCCTCAGGTAGATCGTCTTGTCTCGTTGAGCTTCCGGCACTTTAGCGCCCTCCGTCTACTAGAGGCTATATCGCATTGGCGGATCACGATAGCACAGGATTTTAGCCTGGCACTACATGTTGGAAATAATCGCGTCTGCGAATTCGCTTGTCTTCAGTTTGGTTGCACCGGTCATCAAGCGCTCCAGGTCATATGTGACCTTCTTCTGCATGATCGTGGCAGCGAAAGCCTTCTGGATCAGTTCCTGAGCTTCCGTCCAACCGAGATATTCCAACATCATCGCGCCCGACAGGATAACTGAACTTGGGTTGATGACATCTTTGTCAGCGTATTTAGGAGCGGTTCCGTGTGTAGCTTCGAAGATGGCAGCGCTGTCGCCGATGTTTGCACCAGGAGCGATACCGAGTCCGCCGACTTGCGCTGCACAAGCGTCAGACAAGTAGTCGCCGTTCAAGTTCGTTGTGGCAATTACCTGGTACTCGTTCGGTCGGGTCAGAATCTGTTGGAACATGCTGTCTGCGATGCGATCGTTGACCAGCACTTTACCGGCAGGCATTTTGCCTTCCAGGTCTGCCCAAAGCTTCTCTTCGCTTACTGTTTGTTCGCCGAATTCTTTTTCAGCAAGCTGGTAGCCCCAGTCACGGAAAGCGCCTTCGGTGAACTTCTGAATGTTGCCCTTATGGACCAATGTCACAGAATTTTTCTTCTGTGCAATAGCGTACTCGATGGCTTTGCGAACGAGGCGTTGCGAGCCTGTGCGGGAAATGGGTTTGATTCCGAGTCCTGAGTCAGAACGTACTTCATGACCAAAAGTCTTCAGAAGTTCCATCAGCTTTTTAGCTTCTGCGGAACCTTCTTGGTACTCAATTCCGGCGTAAACATCTTCGGTATTTTCACGGAAGATTACTACGTCCAGCTTTTCTGGCGATACTACAGGTGATGGCACTCCGGGATAGTAACGCACCGGACGAATGCAGCAGTACAGGTCGAATATTTGACGCAGAGCTACGTTAAGGCTGCGAATACCACCGCCGACTGGGGTGGTAAGTGGTCCCTTGATAGCTACGCCGTACTCTTTGATTGCTTCAATAGTATCTTTGGGCAGCCATTCACCAAATTCAGTATTGGCCTTCTCGCCTGCAAAAACTTCAAACCAAGCTATGGATTTTTGGCCTTTGTATGACTTCTCAACTGCAGCGTCGATTACGCGTTTGGATGCTTTCCAGATGTCGCGACCGATACCATCTCCTTCGATGAACGGAATAATCGGTTTGGTTGGTGAAACCGGCTTACCGTTCGAGAAAGTGATCTTCTCGCCCTGGGGCACTTTCAGACCGTTGAATGTTTTCGTCATTACTTCTGCCATTTATAGACCTCTCGATTCCAATTTCACCGTTCAGCGCCGGTTTTAAAGCTGGCTGCCAGTTCCGGGCGCGCAATTAAGTAACGATAGCAGGAAGGTTGGGCGCCCCCCTAGATGATCAGGAAATACTAAATTTTCGCTCAATGTTGTGCGCATGAGTTACCTGCCCGCGCCTCGACGGTGCTGCTGGGCTATCATACAGCGCATGCCCTCCCTGATTGTCAAGCTGCTTGCGGCTGTCTGCCTGATGGTCCTAACAGGCACCTGTGCTAATGCGCAGCTGGGTCTGAAGCCCGCGATTGTCGCACCCGAAACGGGGGCGAGCGTCGGTTCGCGGCTCTTCAATTTCAGTCAAGCATTGCAAACAGCTATTGACAATTTCCCCTCCATAACTGCCTCTGCCGCTCGCGAGGAAGCACTGAGGGGCAGCATTAGCCTGGCCAAAACAGCATATTTACCGCGCTTAGACGTCGTCATGCAAGAAAATCGCGGTAGCACCAGTGAAATGAACAGCATTTATGTACCGGTTCTGCATTTGCCACTGGTGAACTCCACCGACGTGCGCTCGAAAAACTTCGGGCGCAGTATCTGGTCCGGGACCACCGGCGCGGTTCTCAACTGGGAGCTAATAGACTTTGGACTGCGTCGGGCCCGAGTGCGGGCGGCGGAAGCCGAACACGGCGTGGCTGTAGCTGGAGTGCAACTGACCAGGTTTGATGTCGAGGTAGCCACGGCCGATGCCTTTTTCGCCCTGCTGGGTGCCGAACAGAAGGTGAAGGCCGAAAAGGCCAATGTCGATCGTATGCAAGCGTTTGCCAGCCAAGTTCATGCCTTGGTGGGCGCCGAACTTCGCCCGGGTGTGGACGCTTCTCGCGCCGATGCCGAGGTGGCTCGGGCGCAAGATGAGTTCATTGGCGCCGAGCAAAGCCGTGATGTGGGCAAGGCGATGCTCGCTGAGCGGATGGGATTAGCTGGCGCGGCCGTAGAGGTAGTGCAGCAGCCATTTGTAGTGCTGCCCCAACTGTCTGTGGCCCCGACCTTACCTTCATTTGAGTTTCATCCCTTAGTAATTCAAAACACTGCGATCATCAATACTGTTCTAGCCAAGGAAAAAGCGATTTCGCGCGAGTGGTTTCCGCACGTTGCCGGGCTGGCTGCAATGCAAGCACGTGGTAGTGGTGTGAACCGAGGCAGCGCTCTTTCGCAAGCTGGTTTTCTTCCTGACGTTCCGAACTGGATGGTTGGCTTAACGGCAACCTTTCCGGTGATGGATATCTTCGAAATTCGCATCAGGCATAACATTGAGCGGGCTAATGAACGGGCGGCCAGAGCACGCTTTGCTCAAACCATGCAAATTCTCACCGGACAGGATGCCGTGGCGAAGGCGGAGATAGTTGGCGCCCAACGTCGAGCGCAAAATGCGCCTTTCTTTCTCAAGTCGGCGCAGGATACGGTCAAACGCGCGCAGATACGGTACAACGTAGGTCTGGGGACCGTAGTTGAGGTTGCCGAGGCGGAACGGCTGTTGACCGACGCACAGGTAATTTACGATCTGGCTTCTATCGCCGTATGGCGAGCATACCTTGCTGCCGCCGTGGCGCACGGCGATCTGACCCCTTTCATCAAACTAACTGCAGACTCGGGGTCGAGATAATGTGGCTTCTTGATTTTGCATTACGTCGACCGATAAGCGTTTTAGTTGCTGTATTGAGTGTTGCATTGTGCGCTGTCTTTGCATTGAGCCGGATGAAGGTCGACATCTTCCCGAATTTGAATTTGCCTGTCATATACGTCGTCCAACCTTATGGCGGGATGGATCCGACTCAAATGGAAGGGTATCTCACGGACTTTTATGAGGCGCATTTCTTCTATATAAATGGAATCAAGGAAGTTGAATCTAAGAGCATCGAGCAAGTGACCATGCTCAAGCTTACCTTTCAACCTGATACCAACATGGCTGAAGCGATGGGTAGCACTGTTGCTCAAATCGATCGCGCCCGAGCCTTCATGCCACCGGGAACTGTTGGTCCCTTCGTCATGCGCTTCGATGCCGGAAGCGTGCCGGCAGGCTATCTGGTAATTGATAGCAAAAAGCGCAGCTTGGGGCAGCTTCAGGATCTGGCAATCACTCGAGTTCGCCCAATATTTGCCTCTTTGCCGGGAGTATCTGGCGCCCCAGCCTTTGGTGGCAACCAACGCACAATCGTCATCACCGCCGATCCGGAGCGGTTGCGTGCCTACCATATGTCTGGTGATGAGGTTGTTAAAGCCCTTGCGACAGGCAATACGATCGTGCCAAATGGTGATGTGCGCATTGGAAATTTCGATCGCCTGTCACCAGTTAACGCTGTAGTAAAGAACATTGCTGATTTGAATCTGCTGCCGGTGCGCACCGGGGCCGGTCCCACGGTGTTCATGCGCGATGTGGCAACGGTATCGGATTCCACTGACATACCGACAGGTTACGCACTTGTTAATGGAAAGCGCACCATCTATGTGCCTGTGGTCAAGCTAGGCTCTGCTTCGACGCTGTCGGTTGTTGAGGAAGTGAAGAAAGCGCTGCCAATGATGAGGCATGCGGTTCCTGAGGACGTAACTATTGAATTTAAATTCGATCAGTCGGTCTTCGTGACGAAGGCAATTGTGAATCTCTTTAATGAAGGCTGGCACGGCGCCTTACTTACAGGCTTGATGGTGCTTCTATTCTTGCGCGATGTTCGCAGCGCCTTGATCGTTCTGGTGAGCATACCGTCGGCAGTCCTTACTGCCATCGCCTGCCTCTGGTTTGCCGGACAAACCGTCAACATTATGACTCTGGGTGGGTTGGCGCTGGCAATTGGTATTTTGGTCGACGAAGCAACTGTGACAATTGAAAATATCCACACGCACCTGTCCCGGGGCGAACCTTTATCGGCTTCTGTTTTGAGTGCGGGTCAAGAGACGGTTACGCCGCGATTGCTTGCCATGTTGTCGGTTATCTCTGTGTTTGTCCCTTCCTTCTTTATGGAAGGTGCCACCAAATCACTTTTCATACCTTTATCGTTAGCGGTCGGCTTTTCGATGATGGCCTCCTATGTTCTTTCTTCGACCCTGGTCCCTGTTGTTGCTGTCTGGTTCTTGAAGCCAAGCTTGAAGCATAAGGACGAAAATGCCGGCGGTTTCGGCAAATTCAAAGCAAGCTATGGCTCACTGCTCGGGAATCTTTTGCATTGGCGCGGTTTTGTCTTAGCCACTTACGGTTTGGTTGGTATTGCAATCATTTGCGTTTGCTACCCGCTACTTGGTCGTCAAATATTCCCCACCGTCGACTCTGGACAGTTTGAACTCCGCCTGCATGCCGCGACCGGAACACGTTTCGAAGTGACCGAGATAATCACGCGCAAAGTGTTGGCTCTGATAGAAAAGGAAGCCGGTCGGGGCAATATCGACATCTCAATAGGTTACGTTGGAACCCAGCCTCCGGCTTATGCGCTAAGCAACATCTACATTTTTACAAGTGGTCCCCACGAAGCGATTCTTACAGTGGCTCTGCGTGAAGGAGCGCATATTCCCCTGAGCAAGTTTAAGGAGCGCTTGCGGAAAGTGATACCGCAAGCGGTGCCTGGTGTGCGCATATCATTTGAGGCTGGGGATATAGTCAGCAAAATCATGAATTTTGGCTCTCCAACACCTATTGAAGTTGCCATCTCCGGCATGGAGTTAAACAAGGATCGAACGTACGCGGACAAGATCCTTAAGGAGATGCTCCGCATCCCGCGCCTACGAGACGTGCAGTTCGAACAGCCCTTGGACTACCCGACTGTCGCCGTCGACATCGATCGGGAGCGAGCCGGACAACTCGGTGTCACGATTAATCAGGTTGGCAAATCGCTGGTGGAAGCAACATCATCCAGTCGTTGGATCGAACAGAACTATTGGCGAGATCCTGATACTGGCGTAAGTTACCAGGTCCAAGTTGAACTGCCGCAATGGAAGACCGGATCGATTGGCGATCTGGAAAATGTCCCGGTGATGCCTAATGGTGACGGCGGTCCATATCTGCGGGACGTGGCATCGCTTCGTTACGGCATTATGCCTGGTGAGATCGATCATTATAATCAACAACGCCTGATCACGATATCTGCAAACATTGCAGACAATGACCTTGGTCGTGCTGCCACAGCAGTGGAAGCTGCCGTGAAGAAAGTGGGTGCGCCACCACGTGGAGTCTTTGTCGATGTTCGCGGACAGATCCCGACCATGAATCAAACATTCTTTGGGCTTCAGATTGGAATGGGGCTTGCTATCGTTGTGATTATGTTGATGCTCACGTCGAACTTTCAGTCCTTGCCACTGGCACTGGTTGTTCTCTGTATTGTGCCGGCAATTATTTCCGGCGAAGTTATCGCTCTGATGTTGACTGGGACCACTCTGAACGTCCAGTCGTTCATGGGTGGAATTATGGCAATTGGTGTGGGAGTCTCAAACGCAATCTTGCTCATCACTTTTGCTGAAGATTATAGATTGACCGGGGAGTCCGCGATTGCCGCTGCCATGGAAGCGGGTAAAGAACGCCTGCGTCCGGTTTTGATGACGAGTCTTGCGATGATAGCCGGAATGATACCGATGGCCATGTCTGCTGATGCACAGGCGTCGCTTGCTCGTGCAGTCATAGGAGGCTTGCTGGTATCAACTCCAACTGTTCTGCTCATCCTCCCGCTGGCATTTTCGCTAGTGCGTCAGCGCTCGCCGCGGAAGAGTGCTTCCATCCATCCTGAGGCTGTGGTGCCTCCAGTTGAAACCCAGGTTCAAGGAACGTAAATATGGTGCTTTTAAAAAACGCTTTAACAGGAGTTGTGCTGACTGGCATCGGCCTGGTAATGCTGTCGTCCTGCACCAAGACGGAACCTGTTGCCGTCGTCACGCCAGAGCTGCCGGACGTTGCCACCACGAAGGTTGTGAACCGCAAGCTCGACAGACCTATGAGTTTGCCTGGTGAAATCCTGCCTTTTCAGGACGTGCCGATTTATCCGAAGGTTACTGGTTTTATCCAGTGGATAGGTGTCGACCGTGGCTCAAGAGTGTCTAAAGGGCAGGTGTTAGTTCGCATGGTGGCACCGGAACTTGTGGCACAGGAGCGAGAAGCCAAAGCAAAGGTATTGGAGGCGCAGTCGAATTTAGCTGAAACGATTCGTCGGGTGGAAAGCGCGAAGGCCCAGAAGCTCGAAGCGCAAGCAAAGCTTGATGCGAATTCTTTGACCTATCGGCGCATGAAACAAGCAGCTGAAACCCCGGGGGTAATTGCCCAAAACGAAGTCGATGTGCTAGCCAAAGGCGTGGAAGGGGACCGTCAAATGGTCAACTCCCGGCAGCAAATCGTCAGTGCCGCAGTTGCCGAAGTGGCAACTGCCCGGTCGGCTATCAAGGGCGCCGAAGAGTCCCTGAATTCGATCCATGATATGAAGGACTATTTGATAATAACCGCGCCGTTTGATGGCATGATCACCGAGCGCAATATGCATGACGGAAGCCTTGCTTACCCTCCGTCTGGTGCGAACGGCTACCCCTCGATGTTGAGAATTAGAGAGCTTTCGCTTCTTCGAATCGTTATTCCGGTACCTGAGATCGCCGTATCAGATGTACGTATTGGCACACCAATTGATTTCACCGTTACCGCGTATCCCGGGCGAGTATTCTCCGGCAAAGTCGCTCGAATAGCTCACTCGCTTGATGTAAAGACGAGAACTATGCCGGTGGAATTGAATTACTGGAACAAAGATCGGGACATAGATCCAGGTATGTTTGCAGCAGTGCGCTGGCCAATGCGGCGAGCCTACGACACTATGTTCGTTCCCACAACTGCAGTGGCAGTCAGTCTCGAAAAACCATTCGTGGTGAGAGTCAGAGATGGGAAAAGTGAGTGGGTCTATGTCAAATCAGGACAAACCATGAATGACATGGTGGAAGTGTTCGGTGATCTACATCCTGGCGATGAAGTCGCGTTGACAGGAACAGACGAGATTTTGGACGGAGCACCATGCAACAGTAAACTCACTGAATGAAGTGTAGGGCCGGGGCTTGGCTAACTAGTTGCAAACTCGCGGGAATTAGGAATGGTAGGGTGGACAGCCTCTGAAGACCCGCTCAGCTCACGATGCCTAGTTTCTCTGCGCAACGGCGAGCTGTTGCAAGTCTTCTCGACAGCAATGGCTCAAGTGCTTCACGCGCAGACTGCACCAGATCAGCACGCGCAACATCCGGCGCACCACAGTTGAACGGCGGGTCAGGTGCGTATTCCATCAAGAGTTGAATTTGCTCTGCTGCGGCCTGTCCCCGCACCAAGCAAGCTACCATTAGCGCACCATCGATTCCGGCGGTTACTCCGGCGCAGCTAATTAAATTACCATCAATCACAACGCGGCTATCCACTGAAATAGCACCAAAGTGGGGCAAAAGTGTTTTGAACCCCCAGTGGGTTGTCGCCTTTCGTCCTCGTAATAGTCCCGCCGCGCCACAAACCAAGGCGCCCGTGCATACGGAAAAAACAAATGTTGCCCGGGAAGCCTTGTCTCGGATGAATGACAATGTCTCTTCATCTTCCATCAAGTCTTCTTGCCCCGGTCCTCCGGGAATGTGCAAGACATCCACGTCTTGGCATTCAGCGAAGGATTGGTTCGGCGTAATTGTCAGACCGTTGGCATCTTTCATCGGTCGAATCTCTTTGGCGACAATGTCGTAGGAACAATTCGTAAGCCTCGAAAATACTTCAAACGGTCCAGTGAGATCTATTTGATCGAGCCGTTCAAAAAGTATCGATGCTATTCGAATCGGTTTTTCCGCGGCTTGCTCGGTCAAAATGGTAAACTCCCCAATTGCGCCCGAGGAGTATATCAAAGAGTTGGCGTTCCTTGAGCTAGTGGTGTTCTTTCGGGAGTAACGTGCAAAAAGAGTTATTGCCAATAGACGCGGTCTTGCCGGAGATCGTCGAGAGCCTCCGGTCCATCGGCGCGGTGGTTCTGAAAGCGGATCCTGGCGCTGGAAAAACTACTCGAGTTGCACCGGCGATTTTGGATGCACAACTAGCAACCCTTTCTGACGGTAGTGCTGGACAAATTGTTTTATTGCAACCGCGCCGCGTTGCGGCTCGATTGGCAGCTGCACGCATCTCCGATGAACGAGGTAGCGAGCTTGGTGATGAGATTGGCTATCAAGTTCGCCACGAAGGCCGCTGGAATCGAAACACGCGCATTCTTGTTTGCACACAAGGGGTCTTTCTGCGCCGATTGCAGGATGACCCGTTGTTGGAAAATGTTTCAGTCGTTGTCTTCGATGAATTTCACGAACGTAGCATCGATAGCGATCTTTCACTGGCGCTTTGTCGGCAAGTGCGTCAAGACGTACGTCCAGATTTGCGCATTGTGGTAATGTCAGCGACCATGCAAGTTGGTCCGGTGGCACTCTATCTGGGCAATTGCCCTGCCATTGAAAGCCCGGGGCGCATGCATCCAATTGACATTGAGTATCTCAGCTTTACTTCTAACGCTCGATTGCCTGATTTGGCCTGCGAAGGAGTTAACAAAGTCGTACCGCGCACATCGGGACACCTTCTAGTGTTCCTTCCTGGCGTCGGTGAAATCAGGCAAGCGCGAGATATTTTGGAAGGGCAAGCCGGACAAGATTCGCTTATTGTGCCCTTGTACGGTGACATGTCGCTGGAGGAACAGCAAAAGGTTCTGCGACCCAGCAAGCAACGCAAAGTGATTCTTGCCACCAATGTTGCGGAAACATCGCTTACCATAAACGGTGTCACCGCAGTCATCGACACCGGCATGGCGCGCGTCAATCGATTCCATTCACAACTTGGATTGAATCGATTGGACCTGGAACGTATTTCGCGGGCCTCGGCAGACCAGCGTGCAGGACGCGCGGGTAGAACGGCTCCAGGGCAATGTTTGAGGCTGTGGACTGAGCGCGAGCATTTGGCATTGCGCGATTTCGATGAACCCGAAATAGCTCGGGTTGAGCTGTCGCAATGTTTGCTCCAACTGATCGCGTGGGGCGAGCCGGACGTAAACAAATTTTCTTGGTTCGAAGCGCCACCTCAAGCTTCTGTCGATCGCGCCTTACGGCTTCTGCATTTGTTGGATGTTCTTTGCGACAACAAATTGACTGATCTTGGCAAACTCGTGGCTCGCCTGCCAATTGCACCGCGTCTGGCGCGGTTAATCTTGGAAGGCACTCGCCTGGGACAAGGCAACCGCGCAGCATTGTGCGCCGCTTTTCTGTCGGAACGGGAGCCATTTAAACGCATCGAAAAAAGGTTCACGTCAAATCATCGAACTAGTTCTGACGTACTCGACAGGCTTTCTGCGTTAGAGGAGTTTGAAAGCAGCGGTCAGCGCGACTCAGTCTGTGGCACCATTGTGCCCGGTGCAGCCAATCTGATTTTGCGAAACGCAGCTCAGTTATCGCAACAGACTGGAGTTGCTGGCAAACGCCAGACTATCGACAGTAAAGCAAATCGTCAGCTGGACAAAAACGCTGATTCGGACAAAGCGTTGTTGCATGCAATCGCGGCCGCCTTTCCAGATCGTATTTGCAAACGGCGAAAATCAAAGGACAGGCGCGCTGTCATGGTCGGCGGCCGCGGGGTGCGCATCGCGGAAGAATCAGCAATAGAGGATTCGGATCTCTTTGTAGCAGTGGAACTCAATGATTCCGGGAAAGCCGAAACTCTAGTTCGTCAAGCTTCATACGTTGATCGCAGCTGGCTTCCACAAACCCATTTGACCACAAACATAGACATTGCCTACGATGCTCCGAGACAAAAAACGATGGCAGTTAAACGTGTTCGCTACTACGATCTTGTAATTGATGAGATTCAGTCCAAACTGCCTCAGGACGTTGATCCGGGCGCTATCCTCGCTGAGGGTATACGGGCTCACCTGGACGTTGAAGCGCTGGTCGGTGAGGAACCCAAACGCTATTTGGCAAGAGTGCAATCCTTAAGAGGGTGGCTGCCCGAGTTGGAGTTACCCGAACTGGATGCGAACCCCTGGAATGAGCTTCTAGACAAATGGTGCACCGGTTGCGCCAGCGTGGCCGACTTGCAACAGGAAGCTTTGGTGGCATGCATCACGTTCCTCTTGACGCCACCGCAAGTGGTAGCACTCGACAAGGAGGCTCCGGATCGCCTGAAAGTCGGTGGTGGTCGCCAAATTAGATTGGACTATCATCCAGGTAAGCCACCAGTCCTGGCTGTTCGCGTTCAGGAGCTATTCGGACTATCGAACACACCGCGAGTGGCACAAAGTCGCGTGCCGGTTCTTCTGCACATTCTCGCCCCGAACAATAGGGTGCAACAGATAACTCCAGACTTAGGAGGGTTTTGGAGTAACACTTATCCGAGCTTGAAAGAGCAGTTGAAGCGCCAATATCCAAAACACGCATGGCCGGATAATCCACTTGTCCGTCCACCCAATCCTCCAGCCCGCGAACGCCGTTAAACGCTTGCCGGAACGAAGGGTCTCAGAATGCACAGAACGCGTGAACTGGTTCCGTCCCTGCCGGTTAATAGAAGTTGAAGCGCCGGGCTTTGGGGAAGCCGACGTACGGATCGACATTCAAAATATCAAGCAGAGTTTCAGGGCTCTTGAAGAGAAGCACTGGTAACGCACGGTTTTGCGGATTGAGAACGTCCGACCCAAATAGATAGACACGGTTGTTTCCATTAATCACGTGATATTGAGGGCGACCAGGGGTGTCGAATTGCACGACGATGACCGGCTGCGTGGCTTTCATTGGATCATATTTGGTGGCATTGCCTAACTCGCGCATTGTCTGTGGACGCGTCTGGTTTGCTTCTCGAGAATACACGCCGTGAGAGCGCAAGAATTCTCCATCCATCGTCGTCAACTCAACTTGGTTTTTCGCCAACGCTTCCTGCATTTTCACAGCTTGGCTTGGTTCCATGTGCATGGCTTTCAAGTTGTGCTCGAGAATTTTTGCCAGCTCAGGACTCAAAGCTGTTTTCAACGTTACAGCGCCAAGACTCAATTTCTCTGCTGCAAACCGCACCAGATCGCGGGCCGGCATGTCCATGAATATAGGGCGTTCTGTAGCACCAGGCAGCGCAAGCCGTTTTGCAAGCGGCGATACTTCTGGTAAATTGCACATGGCTATGAAATCTGCCCGAGTGGCAAGTTTGTGGGGCGTGCCCTCGTGTTGCACGAAAAGTGTGCGTTTCACATCGCCAGCGTTAAGAACGTCTGCCCAGGCTGTCGTGGTCTTACCTGTGCGAAATGCTTCAAGTGCTTGCCTGCTCGCTTCATTTGCAATTTTGAATACAGACGGGTCAATTGCGCCAGTAACTGCAGAGGGCGAAACGTCTTTGCCTTTGTCCGCTTTCACCAGCCCACGCTCGGGCAAGGGGATCAGATGCGCTGCAGTAAGTACCCCACCGGTCATGGCAAACGTATACGCCGATTTGACGCTTTCGTCGACGGATGCGAATCCTTTTCCATTTAGCAAGGAGTGTGTCTGAGCGCTTACCACTCCGGCTGGAACGCCTGCCATTACACCGATGCCGAGGCGATTTTTGACTAGGCCAAAGTCATGCAACGTCCTTGCCGATGCAGCCATGCTGCCAAAAGTTGCGAATCCTTCCATGTAATTCTTCGAGCGACCAAGAACGAGACTTTCATTGTTGGAGCTGGGGGTGAAGATCGCCTGGTAAAAGCCGCCAGTTCTTGCTGTTCGAGCAACTGATTGAGTAAATGATATGGCCGAGACCGCTTCAGCCTTGGCTGGAGCCATGAAGACATTTTTGAACCCTTTTAGTAAACGATTCACTAGAAAAAAATCGCCAGCAATACCGACTGCGCCACCGATTTGCTGAGCGTGCCAGTCTGTGGATGAGGCAGCTTCCTTCGGCGCATTCATGAAAGTAACGGTCGGCATCAGGTCCGTGCCGCAGACCCGGTCGAGGATTTGCGTCAATCCTTGAGCCGGCGTTTGTATTCCGGAGAACTTTGCCGATTCCAGGAATTCCGTCACGAAGCCACGGCTGTCGGCGTCGTCTTCATGGGACGTGGCTATGCGCATAGCGTATTCGGAGCCCGCGTTGGGCTCTGTTATGAGTAACTTGTCTGACATGATACGGGTCCGTCCGACTATTTCTCTAATAATTGCAAAATATGTGGTTTACGTCAGTGGGGAATATACGAAGACTGCACAATTAAGTATTGGCACGGTCCAGGCCTGGCTGTCCGTCCTTCTAAGCTGCACCGTCAGTTCGGCCCGCACTAATGTGAGATTGAACGCTGCTATCTGCCTGCTTACATCCGACAAGTAAGAGCCATTTGGAGCGCACATACGATACTATGTTCGTTCACTGATGGACGTTGCCATCGTTCTTGAAAAGGTCCCACATGGTGCAGGAAGTCAGAGATATTGCATGTCAATAATGAAGAGTTGGGACACGGTATCAATCGAATTTTTGACCAGGCGAGGAAGA
Organism: Candidatus Obscuribacter sp.; assembly: GCA_021772155.1. Lineage (GTDB taxonomy): Bacteria > Cyanobacteriota > Vampirovibrionia > Obscuribacterales > Obscuribacteraceae > JADYXS01. The sequence goes on along the minus strand of JADYXS010000138.1, from coordinate 6,476 downwards.
TTATGAAGCGCAATATTCTTGTGGGCGCTATGGTTTCGTTTTTTGTGGGATTGTCAGCACCGTGCATGGTGCACAGTCAGGAAACTCGAGAGCAGCCGGAAATAGATCCGGCGGGCAATCAACAGTCTGCTCCTGGTTATCTAACACAATATCCAGATCAACAGCAGCAACAACCGGTCTACCAACAACAAGATTCAAACCAAGGGCAGCAAGGGTATCCACAACAGCAGTTCGTCACGCCAGAGCCTCAGTATCCCTATGGGGCTCAGCAAATCACTCCACAAGAACCACAGTATGGTCAGCCATCCCAAGGCGGACAACAATACGGATCTCCTTATTACAGCCAGCCGCCAGCATATAATTACAACTTCGGAGGCGGTCAGGGTGGTTATACCGGCTATAGCCAGGCGCCGTCATACCAATATCCTCAATTCGGACCCCAAGGCGCGATGCTTCACCCGCGAGTGGCGACGGCTCCGGCTGGATTGACGATTCCGGTCACTTTGCAGACGGCAATTTCGACACAGGTGGCGAAAGAAGGCGATTTCGTGCAGGCAAGTATCGGCACCAATGTACAACTGCAAGGTTTGTCGTACATCCCTTCCGGTTCGGTGATTACCGGTCAGGTCACAGAAGCCACATCAGGACGCATGATGAACCGCTCAGGCAGTTTGGGCATTGAATTTACCAAACTGCAGTTGCCGAGCGGGCAAAGCGTTTCGATTCAAGCGCACGTTTTAGGAGACATCGGTAAATATCAGGATAAAGACGGCACCTATCATGGCGAAGGCTGGGGTGCAAAGCTGGGCAATTTTGCTCTGCGCAGCGGAATTGGTGCTGGGGCAGGGGCGGCTCTTGGTATGGCGATGGGAGGAATCACTCATGGCAGCGTTGGAACTGGTGCCTGGTCCGGAGCCGCTATCGGCGGAGGAATTGGTGCTTTAGATGACGTCTTTCTTCGCCGAGGCAAAAACGTTTTGATTCAATCAGGCACACCGATGCAAATTCAGCTCGATGCTGCGGTGCAAGTTCCGGTCGACATGCAGCCAAGTTACGGCGCCTCGTAACTGCAGATGCCGACAGCACAGCTGGAAGTCGACTCACCGAAAATTGAATCGCCTAAGCGGTTTCGCCTGGGTCTGCTAATGCTTTTGCCAACTGGACTTTGGCTGACAATTTTCATGTTGGCACCAGTTGCGATACTGGTTGTGTTTAGTCTTGGATCCCGTGACAGTCTTGGACACGTTGTACTGGCATTTCGTCCAGACAACTATGTGCGTTTCTTCGAAGGTCCCTATTTACTCACTTTGTTCCGATCGCTGACTCTGGCGACGACCACTACGATCGCTTGTCTTTTATTGGGATTCCCTTGTGCAATGTGGCTGGCATTCAGCGTGTCTCCGAAGAAGCAACAATTGTTCGTGACACTGCTGACGGTGCCGCTGTGGATTTCGTTCTTGCTCCGGATCTACGCATGGATTACTATTCTCAGACCTACTGGCATATTGCCGTCAGTCTTTCGCAGTATGGGATTTGACCCTCCACCGATGCTCTATAACCAAGGAGCTATTTTGTTAGGTATGGTCTATAACTACCTGCCGTACATGATTCTGCCGTTATACAGCACTCTAGAAAAACTCGATCGACGTCTTTTGGAAGCGTCCCGAGATCTGGGGGCGGACAGCTGGACTACCTTTTGCAGAGTGATGGTGCCAATGAGCACCCGCGGTATCGTAGCCGGTATCATTATGGTTTTCGTCCCAAGTCTCGGCGACTACATAACACCGGAACTTATGGGTGGTGCCAAGACGATGTATATCGGAAGTTTGATTCAGAACCAGTTTCTTGTAGTTCACGACTGGGCGTTCGGCTCGGCTGTCTCGACCATTTTGCTCGCGCTCGTTGGTGTGGGCATCTGGGTCTACTTGAAGTACGGAGAAGGCGACGTTCAGCGCCACTGATAATAGATTGACTGACCAATCGGAAAATGCTAATGGAGCTCTGGCTTGCTACCGAGCGAACAACATGGAGGCCGCGGCCTTAGACATTTGGCTGTCCGAATGATGAGCGCCTGGTACGGTTTGCAATTGCCATCCAAATGGAGCGTTTAGTTCAGTAGCTCTGGTTTTCGCAGCTCTAAAAAAGTTCTGTCCTCGAGCAAAGCGAGTGGGACCTTGTTCCTCAGCATTCTTAGTTTGACGCAATTCCGCATCTCGAGCATTCAGGTCCTCTTCACCTAGAAGAAGGACGAAATCTCTGCCAAAGCTTGTTGCCAGATTACTCTCCGATAGGTTTGAGCTACGTAAACCATATGGAAATTTGTGATCTGAATAACTTGGCAAAGTGTACCATCCCGCATTCGCGGCTATAGCTCGCCTGTATCGTGCACGAGGCACAAACAAAACAAGTCTGTGCACAAATTGGGCACCGGCCGAATGACCATAGATGTAGTAACTTGTGCTGACGTTAGCAGTTAAAGTTCTTACGTAATCAAATAGATGCTCAATCGTTGTGAAGGTCCATTTTGACTCAGGAATCGGGTTGTTGGATTCGTCGTACATGTTGCCCAACTGGTAGGACCGCGTCGGGAAGTTTGTGGCATTAAATTCAGGACAAAGAAGAAGACAATTATGTTCTTGAGCGTAATTGGTCCAGTTATTGCAATAGCGCTGTGCATCACGATTCACACCATGCATGACGAAAAGGATGGGCGAATCTTTTCTCAGCTTTTGTGGGCGATAGTACCAAACTGTAATTGGTCTGTCGGCATTCCCTCTCTCGTCTATAAATGTGAAATTGCCTGGACCGGTTGCCAGGTCTGGACGAGTGCCCTGGGTCTGCGCGAACGATATTCCATGAGAAGCAGCCGTTAAGCAAATAACAGAAATTATGACGAGTGAGGTTTTGAAGGCGGAAGCCTTTTTTGACATTTTGCGGTTCGCCATTTGCCCCGACTACTGCTTAAGCCACGACCAAGCCTCTTGAATTTGTGGTGCAGTGAAAGTCTTCACAGTGCCAGGCATGAACGAGGCAGAGATGCGAGAGGCCCATTCGATCCACTTTGGTCCACCGACCAGAGCTATCTTCTCGAAATCGTTCTTGTGTTTAACTCCGAACACGGTATCGTCCCACAAAGCGGCCGGCTCATATCCGTGAAACTGATCATCGAAATCGAACAAAAACCGCGCTTTGCCATGATCTTTGATTATCGCTTCCAGGCGAGGAATCAAAATGTTTTTGTAGTCCGCATCGGTAACGGTGCCACTGGCCTTCAAGCCTAAAAGTTGTCCCTGGCTTTCTTGTATTACTTCAATCATGAGATGCACCCCCTTGGTGACCGTATGCGAGGAGGTTCACATTATACGCAGTATGGGCACTTGATGGTCGTTGCGGAGAAAGGCCAATTTGTAGATGCATGAGCTGCCCGGATGGCCACAGTTCATTGTTTCGAGCTGGTGCCTGCAGCTACTTCGACTGAATCACGGATTTGGTTTCAACCGTCGACGCTTTCGTGTCGAGCTTTTGTGCCTTCTTGCTGAACTTATCTTGATCCTTGGCTGGGAGCTTAGGCATCAGTGCCACGTAAGCGCGGTACTGAGTAGCAGCATCGCGCAACTGCACAGGTGTTGCTTGGAGAGGTTCGGTTTAAAGAAAGGCGTGAGGTCGAGTTCCGCAACGCCCGAGATTGGCGTCGTTAGCCCGCGTGCTGATTATCCGAAATTATGGGAATTAATCGCTATCTGGTAATTTGCGCGAACCGTCTCGTCTCAATGCATTCTGTTTCAATTTACATAGTAGCCGTGAATGCGACTGTTTAGTTGAAGTAAGGCCAGATGCGACCTGCAAGTCAGAGTCAGCCTTTTACAAGACTGATGGATAGACTTCGGCAAGTCAAGTGGTTCGACTGAATTCTTGAATGCCGGAGGTTGAACCAAAATCTGGGCGCTTAATGACCCGGGTATAGCGATTGCCCTGTCTGGACAGGAGCCTTCCACTATCGTTGCGGGTATAAGCGAATAGGATTGGACTCTTTACCTGGGACATTGGCCATGGATGAGCTAAGTGAGACTTCTGTTGATGAGCAGCGTTTTCAGGTGCAGCCTCCCGTCGAGACGCCACGTTGCATGGTATCGAACGTAGTTGATGCTAACTCAACTCAAAGTCCACTTGTGCGTCGTTTTTGCGTTGGCACTGGCGCGCTGCTGGTGTCCTCATATTTGCTCACTTTCTGTTTCTCTCCCAGCGCTGTCATTCCCCTGTTCACCACAGTGCCTGGCTTTGTTTTTTTCGGCGCTGCTGCACTTTTGCAACTAAGCGGATTCTTCTGGCTTATTAGAACTCCCCAGGTAAATCGCCAGTTAACGTTGTTTCAATGCGCTATTTGTTTCGTTATATGCTCGTTACCGCTGCTTGTGATGCTGCCCATTGGACATGCAATTGGCGTGATCTTAAAAGCTCTCGGTCCTGGTTCTTAGCTGAATTGACTGACCAAGCCTTGGCGATTTGTCTAGTCCGGGCGAATTTTTCGTAGGACCGAAGAGAGGCGATCGTAATCGTCGCGGAAAGTTTGCGCCAGAGACTGTCCTGCCTGGACGAGAAAATCGTAGTCACCACCGCGCGCGCTGCATGCTTCTCGAATGGTGGCGGCAATTAGTTCATCGGATGGAACACGTGAAACTCGACTGAGCAAGCGCACAAAATCAAGGTCCTCTGTGATTGCCGCCACTTCTTCATCGATTGCTTTGTACACAAAATCGTGGACTTCCGGAGGATGCGGGGGCAGTCCTGTTCGATACACAGCTCCGTTGCTGTAACCAATTACGGTGGCATATATTTCCGTTCTCAATAACGCAAATATATGTGGTTGCTCCATGCGAAGTTGATCACGAGTCATTTTAAGCGCGGTCGGGCGATGGGTGCTGTCGTGCGGTCCTGTGCTGACATCACAAACTACGGCAAAAATGTTGAGCGCGTTATCTGCAGAAGTCACACGCAAGAAACTTCCGAAGCGAGGACGTTCCGGAAGGTCTGGTGCAAAGCCTGAGTCGTTTTGCTGCTGCCAGCACTCGGCGACCAGTTCTGTTATCGAGGACGAGAGAACCTCGCCAATAGCTTTCATTGCCTTAATCCGTTGGTGGATTCAATTTGTCAGGTGTGTATGGTTCATCACTTACTTTCGGCACACCTTCCAACTCTTTGCTCACAGCTAAAGTAATCGTTGTTTTTTCCGAGTCCAGGCCAACCATTACATTGGCCTCCATGTCCTTGCGAGTTGCGGAAATGTTCACCATTTTCGGCATTCTGGTGGTGGCATGAATCGTCCATCCATCTTCTTGCAATTTCTGCGAATAAAAATCACCGACCTGACTGAGACTGTCTGCCGAAGACAGCATCATGAAGGATGAATTTTCCTGATCGTCACCCTGGGCAGTTACAGATCCGGTCGGTTGCGCATTTGGATAGATTGGCAAGGGAAAGTCTTTTATTTTCGATTCGGAGCCTTCAGCGAACGTATGGGTCATACCTCCGGACTTGAACGAAACTTCCTTTTCATTTTTTGCACAAGAATTTAACGCGACGCACGCGCATATTGTTATTGTTATTACAGGCAAGAAAGCGCTTGAACGCATGTTGGCTCCCTTGAAAAAACAGTGCTAGTCCGCCTATTGTAACCGCTATGCCGAAAGGCAATTACGCCGCCGCAGACGCGGGTAGCCACGAGATATGAGTCGCATATACGAATGTTTTCCCAAAACTACGCCCGCCTGGTCACGCTGTGCTTCTTGGCAAGCGCCGCCCTCCTGCCCGCCTTCACTCAGGCACCTGCCCTTGCTCAGGCCGCAAGTCGCTGGGGCACGCTGCAGTTCATCGGTCCCGATACAATCAGCGACATCGCAAGCGCCGTTGCGCCGTCGGTGGTGAATCTGGTTGCGAACAGCAGCGTCAGTCGCGATCAGCTTGCCAGAATACGCTCTCAAGGTAATACGCGCGAGGAATCCAGTCGCAAGCTTCGTCGGTACTACGGAGTGGATTCGGCGCCTCCAATGGAGACAGAGAATCTCAAAGTGACCGGTTCGGGAATCGTGGTTAATTCCCATGGTTACATTCTTACGAGTCTGCACGTCGTGGAAAATGCCAATAGCGTCTCTGTGACCTTGTACGACAACAGGACTCTGGAGGGAACCATTATTGCTCGCGATGGTTTCTCCGACCTGGCGTTGATCAAAATCCCGGCGACCGGTTTGCAGACAGTGCGATTTGGCAACGCTAACCTGTTGCGGACAGGAGACTGGGTGATTGCTATCGGCAATCAATTCGGCCTGGGGCACACCGTAACCCATGGACTTATAAGCGGGCTGGGGCGTGAAGCGAAGGGCTTTGACAAGAGTTTTGGCGCACGCACTGGCGCTGTCAGATTCATTCAAACAGATGCGCCGATTAACCCGGGAAGCTCAGGTGGTCCGCTTCTTAACCTG
>JADYXS010000137.1 GCA_021772155.1 Candidatus Obscuribacter sp. | reverse complement strand
GAGCGAACTCTTCGCTCGAGATCGTGACAGTGATGTCGACGGTCCGAGCCTGTTCGAGAACCATCCGGGTGAACTCGCGCAGAAACGATTTCGGATACTGATCTTTTGCCTTTTCAACGCCATCGATCGCAATTATCAGTAGCGAAACTACCCGACCATATCGCTTGGCCCGCTGCAGTTCGATATCTAGCCTATCGATGAAATTGTCGTAATTAAGATTGCGCTCTTCGTTCGAGACTACCGCCATCTACCGAGATCCTCTAGCTGATAGGAAGATTGTATAAGGGTGCACGTCGAGTTGCAACTCGATAAAGACCACAAAGCCCATCGAGAGCGGCAATAGAAGCCGCTCTCGATGATTGTGAACCCAAGACAACTGGCGGTCAGCGCCGTTTCTAGCGAACTGCAGTAGTTCCTTTTTTATTGAATTCGTATTCCATAACACGCCCACTAATGGTGAGAATGTTATCTCGGATTTCCTTGGGATCTGTGTCACTTACGTCCAGATCGCGGAACATCGAAAGCAATTGCGCAGTGGTCAGTAAGCACAGGTTCTTGCGTTTGGCAAAATCATTCATCGAATCCGGGAAATCCTCATCGGGTCGATCTTGTGGGGCCCGGTCAGCCCAGGTGCTGGCAACGAGAATCCCCTTCGGTTCAACTTCGTGAGCCCCCCAGTAGGTGATTACTGATTCTGCCAGAGCGGCAAGTTCAGAACGATTGGGTTGAGCAGTTGCGAAGTTCAAGCGAACGATGGCTTGGGTCTTGTCTTCATCCACCAGCCACATCTCTGCAGACGAGCCCATGGCATTTTTCACCGTCCATCCGAGCCGTTCGAACACGCGGGTGCACGCCGCCATCAATTCCTCGCCTTGAGAGGACAACAGTGAATTCTTCAGGTCTTCCATTGTCTCAATACGGATTTCAAGATCTTGCGCCTTCAATTTAGCCAGACGAATCTCTTCATTCAGGTCAAAATGCTGCTGGCGCAACCCATCTAGTTCCTCAAACGTAAAGCTTGAGCACCAGTCTGGAATGCTCGGTCGAGAAATCCCATGCTTCATCTTATTGATCAGATCTTGCGCTTCCGGCTGCGCGGAAACATCTATTCCACCACCGTTTGAGCCATGATCGAAGAACTCGGGTTTCGGCTCGGGCATCGTATGTGGTGCCGGAACGACAGCTGGCAATTCAAAGTCAAGATTAGGCGTACAGGCGGATGGAGGCAGCTCCAGGACCGGCGCGGGAGTTGATTCCATAGCCGGTTGGACAACTGGCTCTACAACCAGAGCAGCCGCGATAGGCGCCTCTAAAATTGGCGCTGCAGCAACGGCTAAAACCGCCTCTACCATTGGAGTTGGCACTGCAGCTACAGGCGCTTCAACAATTGGCGCCGGGGCTGCCACTACAGCCGAAGCCGCTTCCGGCTCGTCGTCTGACAATAGGCTGGACAATGAACGCGAAAGATCAGCCAGCGCCGGAATTGGCGTGGCTTCATCACTATGGATGGCAAACCAGCGTTCGACACATTCTTTCAGTTTTCCGTCGAAGGCTTGGTCATACGGAGCCGGGAGAAAGACCACCTGCCCGCCTTTCGGGCCACTGGACTTATATCCGGCAATACATTTGTTAGGTCCGGCGTTAGCCAATGGGACAAATCCTTCAGAAAGGTTCTCCGAACGGATGATCGTGCTCCATTCAACATTTTGCTGTTTGAGATAGGGAATCCAGACCGACTGGGCGGCATCTGCGGACGTCTCAATGGCCTTTCCGCGAATGGTGGCACTCATATTGCGTTGATTAGTGCCCGACGGCTTGTCAGGAGTCCATTCTCCCAGCCATGAATAGTTATCCATCATCTGGTTGGGACCGTTAATTGTAAATGGCGGAACCAGGAAGAACACCAGCAGCCCGCCCTTCTTGAGGAATTGGCTAAGCTCCTGCGAGCGCAGGTCAAGTTCGGTAGCTACAGACTCGATTACGCCGTCTGACTCAGCACGATAAGACGTCATGCCGTCTGACTGCAAAACTTCAATTTGCTTGACGGCATCAGATTTGTTATCGAACAAGTGCAAGACACTTGTCGGATTCACGATAATTACGTTGTACATCGCCAGAGGCTTGGCTTCACCCAATGGGAGTATGGACGAAACTCCGAAGCCCGGGCAGTTTACGCGTAGGACTTTTTCCTCAGATAATGCGGTCATTTTGCCCAACCTTCTTCTGCGTGCGGTTATAAACTCTTTTCGTTATACCCATGCTGACCGTGCTGGTCCCACTCCTTGGCAACCCTGATTTAACTTTCAGCCTTTCCTCCTTAGGTTGCGCAAAAATAAGCTCAACCGATATCAGTTGAGCTAGTTGCAAAAACAGCAAGCGTACGAGGTGATTAAGAGAAAACCAGATTCGTAAATTTGCTCGGTTCTATTAAAATGAGCAAATAAACCGAGGGTCATAATATCACTGTAGTACTTTGATCGATAGCCAATACTGGGTAAAATCAAAAGCTACGCCCAACAAAGTCGAGAACCGTGCTGCCATCAAACTCT
>JADYXS010000136.1 GCA_021772155.1 Candidatus Obscuribacter sp. | reverse complement strand
GTCCAGACCGGGCAAATGTTCCTGACGGGACCTGGGCAGCAAGCACCACAGATGATGCCAGGACAAAACGGAGGAGGAATCTTTCCGCAACAGGGCCAGGGCTTCTTGCAGCAGCAACAGGGCCAGGGACAGGGTGGAATGGGTGGCCTTATAAAGAACGGCCTCGGCAACTTCCTGCAAAACCAATTAGCACCACAACAAGGTCCCGTGCAAGGTCAGTAGCCCGTCCATGAAGCCTCTCATTCATTTGATTTGTGATTATGCTCCCGGCGACATGGCCTGGGCAGAAGTGTTGTCAGCTGTCTGCGCAGTCATACCAAAGGAATGGCGCACTCACGCGACCAGCGTGGGCTCATTCGAAACGATCTCCACAGGCTTCGTCTTGGCTCAATTGGCTCTGGCAGAAGAACCGCTCAGACCGAGCGAATTAATCGTCTTTGCCAATTTCGCACCAAGAAAAGACCTCCGCGACGCTCGGCACAACAATGAAGGTGAGGGACTCTTATTTGCCAGATTGCAAAACGGCGTCGGAGTACTCGCTGTAAACAGTGGCTATTCGATGTCCTTTGTTCGTGGCGAGATTACCGAACTTTGGAGCGTACAGGTTGACACCGGCGGTTCCCAGTTTCGGTCGCGAGATAATTTCCCACGTGTTATCGGACAGCTGGCACATCAAGACCATTCATTTTTCTGGCACAAACTAGATCCATCCGAAGTGGTGCCTGCACCACCAGCGGAGTCGGTTGGGTATATTGATTCATTCGGCAATTTGAAAACCACTTTTCGTGATGGCGATCCGTTTTTGGCATCTCTCAAACCTGGGCAACGACTGCGAGTCACCATTGGCGGTATCATACGAACCGCCACAGTTGCCGCTGGCAGCTTCAACGTGATGGAAGGCGATTTGGCTTTCGCCCCTGGCAGTTCGGGACATACACGCCGCTTTTGGGAGTTTTTCCAGAGAGGCGGTTCGGCATCCTCCGAATTCGGCAAACCGGCAGTAGGAACTAAGATTTCTCTTTCCATCTAATGGCTCTCTACCATCTGGGTTCCTATGGAAGCGGCTCGGTCGAACACATAAAGATCTCGTCTAAAGCTACGAAATGGTCTGGGCCGATTCGCTAGCTTTGAGTGCGCGGTCAAAGTCTACGTAAACCCCGTTAGTCCAACCAAAGCCGAAAACCGAGCCGTAGAGCCCTTCTTCTGGAATGTGATCGAGATCCACAACGTTGTATTTTTCCCAGAGTGTGCCGGTTCTTTGAAAAATCTTCAAGCACAAGTCTCGCCATTTACGGCGAATTCGGATAGCTTCATTGGTAAAACCATATTTCTCCAATCCCGCTAAAACCAGCCATTGAAGCGGAGCCCATCCATTCGGGGAAGCCCATTGGCGTCCAGCCTTTATCTCTAAGGTAGTGACCAAGCCGCCATCCTTCTCGAATTTCGGCAGCCAGATATCCACCATCCGCTTTGCTTGCTCTTTTGTTGCAGCACCAGACCATAAAGGAAAGAAGCCGGCAAGAGATGGGGACAGGGTCCTTCGTTTGTTGACGAAATCGTAGTCAAAGAAAAATCCAAGGTCCTCGTCCCACATAAGCTCGGTCATCGCCTCTGCGCGCTGCTTCGCTTTAGCTTGCCACCTCTCGGACGCAGCTATATCCCCGAGCATGAAATGTCCGGTTGCAATGTCATTTTCACAGACCATCAATATTGAGTTCAAATCGACTGGAAGGTGCTCAAGCACTCGATCTTCGAACCGCGTCGAATGGTCCCAACCACTCTCGCAAGCGGCAAGCATGTCCAAATAATTGATGTCAAAATATCGCGACAGCCCAGCGTAAACCATTCGATGGTGCGGCTGCATGGTGCCAAGCCACACCGTTTCGTATTCTTTCTCTGCAATCTCAATCATTCGGCGAAGGAAAACATTGGAACCGGGCTCTTCGCGCTCACACATCAGTTTGTGACAGAGCATGATCATCGTAGTGAAAAATGGTGGCTGACTCCGCGAAAGAAAGTAATACCTACTAGCATTTGGTATCACACCGAAACGCTGGAAGAGATAAGCCATGTTCTCAGTCATATCGAAAATCAGTTGCTCATGACTGGTGCCAATGAGACCTAGTGCCATGAAATACGAATCCCAGTAATACATTTCCTGGAACATTTCACCGTCGCTAGGCACCAAATACGGTTTCGGCAACCCGATCAAAGTCTGCTTATCATCGTGATTGTATCGAACTAAACGCGACCAGTAACCATCTATGTATTCGAGAATGTCGCCATTCGATCCATCGGTCATTTTGATACCTCTAATGCGAGCGGAAGAACTGGCAGATCAGCTCACTTGCGTTGATGTCGGTGGTGTTTCTGCCCATCACCTGACCCATGCTCAGACCGCCTGGCCAGGCATGCCCGCCCCCTTCGACCGTGTACACATCCACCTCACGACGACCTCCACCATAGACTTCCCGGAGAACTCGGCAGCCATCACGAGGATTGGTGTCGGGCATATTCTGCGCCGTGGGCGATCCTGCTGAATTCTGTTTTACCCAAAATTCGACAGTTTCTTGTTGCGAAAGCAATCCAGCAAACTTGCCCACATTTCCGCCCAAGCTGTCGATTCCCAGATCTCCAAGTCCAACCAGTTCTCCCAGCTTGCCCAGAGACTTGCTTTCCCCATCTCGCGGAACTAGTGGATCTTCGGTTCCAAAGAAAAAGATGGCTGGCGTGCCACCTGTGCGACAGGTACTGCACACTTGTTGAAATGCTCCAGCTGCCACCACTGCTATCCCAGCAATGCGTCCCGGCATTTCGCAAGCCAGCCGTTGGGTAAAGAAGCCACCATTGGACAAGCCGCAAGCAAAGATTCGCCGTTGATCAATGTTTACCGACTGTGAAAGTCGTTGAATCATCTCTTTGACAAAACCAACATCGTCGACCGAACTCTGTTGATATCCGTCCGCCCAGCGATTGCCAGCTCCGTCGGGATAGACAACTATGAAGCCGTGCCTATCGGCAGCAGAGTTCATGCCTGTTACAACCGGCATCAATCGACCGTTCATTTTCAAACCGTGAAACACCATAATCATTGGTGTTGGGCGCGCCGCATTGTAAGTAGTAGGGACGTGCACCAGATATCGCCGCGGCATGCCGCCGCTCATCATCGTGTCAGTAAAATCGCGCGTCCCCGCCCCTCGCGAGTGCCCACGCCCAGACTTGCCGACGGCTCCCGGTGGCGCCGTTGGCTGCTGATAGAGTTTCCGCACCGCCGGACGTCCGTAAGTGCTCACGCCTTTGACTTCGAGATCTTGGGCTAACGCAACGCCTGGCAGCAGAAGCGATACAACTAGTAGCGTAGGGGCAGCGCCATGAGCTGCCCGGGCGGCCCATGGCTCCACCCCTACACCTGAGACCTTTACACCGGTGCCGTGCGCCGCCCCTAAGTCCGAAAATGATGCCTTCATACGGCCGGCACGGCAGTCACATCTTCGATGCGCAGGAATACCGGACCTTGATTGCGCAACAACTGCCCTGCTGGTATCACTTTTGATACTACAGAAT
>JADYXS010000135.1 GCA_021772155.1 Candidatus Obscuribacter sp. | reverse complement strand
TTTTCTCAACCGCGACCGTGGGTTGTCACCAAATACGATAGCAGCATACAAGAATGATCTGACCGGTTTCATTTTCTGGTTGCCACCAAATACGGAGCGAGTCGATCGTACTCACGTAACCCGTTATCTGACTTTCTTGAAATCTGCCGGGCATAAGCCAGCGACACTTTCAAGGAATTTGGCTACCTTGCGCGGCTGGTTCGCTTGGCAAAAGGCGGCCGGAAATATTCCAAGCAACCCCAGCGATGGACTGCTCAATCCGCAGCGCGTGCGTAAGCTTCCCCAGATTCTCACGGTGGCGGAAGTTGGCCTGATGATCGCAGCTGCGGCCAATTCCCGAGAGCGAGCCGTCCTTGAGCTTCTTTACGGCGCTGGCTTACGTGTTTCTGAACTGGCAAATATGGATGTCAGAGACGTCAATTTGAATCACGGTTATGTACGTTGTATCGGTAAAGGTTCCAAAGAACGATTGGTGCCAATAGGTCGCAAAGCTATCGAGGCTGTGCGAACATACCTTGCCGAGACCGTCAGCACCACGCGTGGTGCACCTTTGGTGGCCTTAGGCAGGCGCAAGCAGATCGAGCGTGTGGTTCCACTTTTCCCCGACCGCTCGGGAAATAGGCTCAATCGCCTGGTTGTCTGGCAGATAGTCAAGCGGGTAGCAGCCAAAGCCAAGATAAAGAAGTCGCTATCACCGCACACGCTTCGGCACAGTTTTGCTACGCATCTGCTTGAAAATGGCGCTGATTTGCGCGCAGTCCAGGAATTGTTGGGGCACTCAAGCATCGTTACCACGCAGCTTTACACGCATATTAGTCGCAAACATTTGAAGAAGGCCTACGAGAATGCCCAGCTCAGCATTCATGATTACGCCTTCAGCAAGGAAGCGGAAACGCTGCGGAAGTAGTTTCTGCCTGCATTCGACCACAGCAGTTCAAGCGGTGGCGCGGTGCTCCACCTTGCAGCCGGTTTCCAACCTGCACTCGCCTATTACTTAATTTCTGCTGACATCTCGACAATTTCTTTAAAAGTGAGATCAGGCACCGGTGGTGTTTTTGCCGAAAGTAAGTTAAATTTAATAGCGGCAGCAAAATGGCTGCTGCTTGGATCGGTTACCTTTTTAAAGGAGATCTCCCCTGTCATTTTGTGGAGGCTCTGAGGAAGTAAGACCGCTGAAACAAGTAACAGGCGAACATTTCCCTGTCGAGTACCGGCATCTGCCGATAACCAAGGTTTCAGCTACTCCGGTTCCATAGTTTGACTCACGTGATCAGTTAACCAGCGAGAGTATTTGATGCGTCAATCAACCAAAGGCGAGGGCACGAAGATTGCCCAAGCCGCTAAAGATCTCAATGTGACCTCAGTCACAATTCGTCGCTACATTTCCGAGTTCAATATCGAAACAACGTCTGACGAGAATGGCATCAAGGTGTTGCCTGCTCGTTCGATGGCTGAACTCCATGAGATTCGCCGTTTGAAGGAAGACGGTTTAACCAACCCCAAAGTGCTTGAAGATCTCGAAGAGATGCGTGCCAAGGCGCCGGCCGAAAAAGCGGGCAAAGCGAAGGCTGAGCCGAAGAAGACCGCCAGACGGCTAACCGAGCCTGTCGCGAAGGTCGTGGAGCCGCCCGCCAAGGTTGTTGAACCGCCCGCCAAGAAAGAAGTAGCAAAGCGCGTTGAGCGCAAAGTCATGCGCAAGGAGGAATCAGCTCCGGCCGCGCCGGTCGTTGATGATGCCGATGATGAGGACGTTCGGGCTCAAGAGCCGATGATTTCGCAAGAATCTTCTGAAGATAAAGAAGATGGCGATGTTGATCTTGGCGGTGATGGAAAGTCCAAGCACACCCTCACTTGCCAAACTTGCAGCAAGACATTCGAACACATGAACCCGCGTCTGCGTGATTGCCTTGAGTGTTATCGGGCCAAGCGAAAAGAGCGTCGTCGTGGTGGTGACAAGCATAAGAACGTCATCCAACATCCGCTTGCTCAACAAGTTGCAGATAAACAACAACGACGGGAAGCTGGCGATGAAAACGGTGGCGAATACGTTGCCGAACGGACTATTGATGCCACTCCGCCAGCCCGCGAGGGTGGGCGTGCATTCAGAGAGCCTCGCGAACCGCGTGAACAAAGAAGTGATCGCGGTGATCGCGACCGCGGAGATCGTGACCGCGGAGATCGTGACCGCAATGACCGCGACCGCGACAGACCGGCTGCTGATGTCGGTCAAGTGGCAACACCTTTACCGCTCAGCAGCAAGCGCGTCAACCCGCTCAGCGGGATGCAGCGGCAGGCGCCTGTTCGCAACTATCGTAAGGCCATTGAAGAGACCCGCAGTATTACTGCCAATCTCAAGCGCCGTTTGGAACGACCGGATTTACCGGAAAATGAAAGACGTTGGTTGGAGCAGATCTACGCTTATCAGTTGATCTTGCACCAGGGTTGGCGTCACCTTGCTGAATACAAAGCCGGCAACACACCGCAAAAGCCACCGCAAGAATAGGGAACATGCTGGCGGGACGCCGGGCGCTCTTCGGGGTGCGATTCTAGAATGGGTCCGGTAAATCATTTAGGTTGTGCGGCGTTACCGGCTGGTTGAAGACAGCATTGGGATCCCCGACGTTGCCTGGGCTGAACGGCGGCGCCACACCTGGTGCAGATGTGCCCATTGCTGGTACTGAATATGGTGCTGCGGACTGACTGGTTGGGGCGAATCCGGGAAATTGAACTGGTCCGCTGGGGTCGATTAATCCCGGGACTCGTTGCTGATAAGGCAGTGGCAGTGTGGCATTTGGAGTTACACCTGCCGGTGGCTGGGTGACAAGATTAGTCGAAGTTGGCTTAACATCAAGGCTGCGCGTCAAACGAATAGGTAATGCATCACCACTATCCAGCTGAAAATCCAGACCGCGGTTCATCTTTCGCATCATGTATCCCGGACCGCTCACAAAGGACATTGCCATGCCCTTCACCGAGTCTCCATAGTCGGCAATGTTCACGCCGAGATTGCGTTTCTTTGGCGCTTGGGTGTGTTTGGCGCCGGGGTTGCCGTCAACGAAGCCATAAATCGGGTAGTGACTACCATCTGGAAAGACAAGTGATTGCAGGCTCACTTCCATAGTTCCGGGCTGACCGTTTCGTTGCTTTTTGGCTGAGGTCGCCTGCATTACTGAACCGATGATTTTGGACTTGGCCGGTAGCAGCAGTTGTCCGCCCTGGAAATATCCATCTTCCAGGGTCATAGCAAAGACGTCACCGGGATTATTCTTGGCCGAAGACAAGCTATCTTCAAGAATTACTGTCAGAACAGTGCCTGCCGGAATCCGGTTTGCTAACTGCCCCTTCCAGAAGTCGGTGCCGACCTTAGGAACGTAACCGGAAAGCGCGCCGCCCGGCGCAAACCGCGGGTCAACCGGCGGATTATTGGCGCCGTGATTGGTGCTCCATTGATCTCTTGCCAACGCCGTTTCGCCGCTGAGCAACATGGCCAGCAGTAAAAGCGGCAACGCTAGACGATGTGAGCGCCGATTGTCGGCACCTGTCTGTCTAATCGACATATTTTGGCTATCCTATGGAACATCTCATTGAGCTCTAGTGTAAGGATAGGGACCGCAGATGACTATGTGAAGATTACGAAAGCTCAACCTGTTATGGCTCAAAAGGCGCACAAACAGCCTCAGGGGACGTGTTAGAATGCTCGGTCTGACTGTCTACGGACAGTCTGTTTATCCCTTGCCTGCTTTTGAGCAGGTCCGAAGCCCATGGGGGAATTATCCTTGGCTGATACAAAACCGCGTAAATACGAATGCGTATTTATCGTTCG
>JADYXS010000134.1 GCA_021772155.1 Candidatus Obscuribacter sp. | reverse complement strand
GTGCTTCGAGAGCAAACGAAATCGCTGGCTAGAAACGATCAAATGGCTTTTCATCGATGGCAGCAATTCGACCGGTAACGCGCTCTAGGCGGTCACCTTTTTGGAATATTGGCAGCATTTGGTTTGCTGCGGCTCGCCCGAATTGATGGCTCAGCCTGTCCCCGAAGACCAAGATCTTGTACCCGTATTGCTTGAGTCCCCAAATCGGGCGAAACTGGGCACTGGTTTATAACGGTAATTCTGGCAGCGCCAAAACTTTAACACCTGAAATCGCGGGACGTACGCAGTGAATCGAAGCTCTTCTTGTGGCCGGTCCGATGTTAAGACGGATTTTGTGGCTATTGGCTGAACACAATGTTAGTGCTTCGGCTCCGGTGAGTTGGTCAACGCGGAAACTGCGTGCAACGCATCAGGGTCAGCCCCGCTTTTTCTTGGCAGGCTTCCCCGTCTTCAAGTCGATGTTGTAGAAGGTGCCGGCCTTGAAACCGTCATCGAACTCTTGGCCTGTAAGCACCTGGCCGTTGGTCGACCCACACGAGGGACACTTCTTTGCGGTTGTGCCGATCAGTGGCATTACTTTGCTGCACTTGAAGCAGTTGTACATCACGGAGGAGAACCCCTTCAAGACGCCCAACGGGCCAATTTCAACAAACGGCTAGTCTTAATTACAAATCATTGAAGCACCAATTTTTGTACATACGACGGTTGGAGAGGATGGCTGTGCCGCAGGTTCAGGTGGGACCGGCATTCCTTTGGCAGTTAGCTGTGCTTTTGCATAATTGCTGCCGCGACTAGCTGCTAGAGTCCACCAGCGTTGTGCAGCTGCTCTGTCTCCCATGTTCCACGCCGCTGCGCCGGCATCACCCATACAGATGGTATCAGAATCGTAGATACCAGAAACATGCCTTCCAGAGCATTGGACATAATCATCATAAGCACCACGCCAATCTTTAGCTTTGAATTTAGCGTCTGCAGATTCTTTCTGTGGATCTTTCTGTGGATTACTGGCACATCCAGAGAAAAACAATATCATCAGTAAACATAGAAACCGTTTCATTTCAGATACTCCTTTTGTGGAAAGAGGGTTTTTGGTGTCCTTGCATCTCGCGCCTCGTACACCCAATTTAACGCATAAGAGGTTGGCCGCTCAAGGCAGTCTATAGTCTGTTAAAGGTAAGGCCGTTGCGTTGAAGCCATGCTTCTACTTCTTGTGCAGCCTCATTTTCTGGAAGACTACTGACTATGAGCACTTGACGAACGTATGTCCCGTCCCCCTTGTTCTCTGGAGCAGACCCAACTATTGAGGCACGAAAACTCGGCAATTTTGTTTGGCAGTCAATCAGCCATGCTGTAAGCGCACTATCATCGAGTCCATAAGAAATCTCGTAACGAAGTTCGCTCACCGGTTTCTCCTTCGTAAAACAAACTGACTGCAGTCAAGTTTAGTTGTTGCCCGTTCAGGTAACACGGGGGCCTACGGATACATCACAGGATAACCCTAGTGAACAAAAGTCAGTAGCAGGCTTTGAAATCAAAGGAAAAATAGGGAAATAGCCGGTTCAGGCAATAAATTTCCCCTCGGCACTTCGGCTTCTGTGTATGCTTGCTCTTGATTACTCCTAGTTACGAACGCTACGCAGAGGAAGCAATGCCTACAAAAAATGAGCGCGTGATGTTGACCGTCAAGCCGGAGACGATGGCGGCTGTCCGGAGTGTTGCCGAGGCGTCGAACGTTCCGGCCGCGAGCCTCATTGCTCAGATGCTGGACGAGATGGTCCCAATGCTGAACAGCATGGCGGCGGCGGCCACGGCGTCAAAGGAAAAGCGGGTCGAGGCCTTCGACCATCTGGCCGAGGCGCTCGGCGGGGCGCAAGTATCGGCAGCGCAAACGCAGGTTGAGCTTTCGCGCACGCGCAGGGCAGCGGTAGGGGCTGCTGGCAAGAAATCCAACAAGTCCGGTTCGCGCAAGTAGCCAATGAGCGCCACAGCCTTTCAGTTCCTTCTGTTTGGTCTTGATACGGTCGAGTGCTCTTACTACCTGCTCCCTGTAGAAGGACCCGGAATCGACTTTGAAGCATTGGCGCTCAAGAAAGAAATCTTCCGGCTCGCCAAGAACAAAGACCCGATGCTTGTGAACCTCGGGGGCACGGATTTCCTGCTGCAAGGGTACGGGACAAAATCAGGCTATCCCCACGTACTGGAAAACCGCGACTTCACCATTCGCTGCGGAGAGTTCAACAATCCGCCGTTCTTCGTCACGTTTCGAAGCGAGGCGCTTTGGCGAAATACCGCTTTAGGGATGCATGAGCGATTCCTCGCTTGGGCCCATTGCTTGGGCTATCGGGAAGAAGAGCGCAACCCGCACGTTCTTGGCCGCGTTGACTTCACTTTTGACTATCAATTGTCGAACGTCGACTTCGCTGAAGAAAGTTTCGTCACGCTGGCGTCGAAGGAGTCAAAGCATCGCACCGACCGGGTAATGACCGGAGTTGCGTTCGGCACCGGTGATGCACGACTGCGTGTCAACGATAAAACGCTAGAAATTGCAGAGGCCAGCCATAAGGTCTGGTTCTTCGATTTGTGGGGATGCGAGGAGAGCGTCTGGCGCATCGAGTGGCAGACCCGAAAAGACCTCCTGCGCCGCTTCGGCATTCGCACCTTCGATGATCTGATGTCGCTGCAAGGTGATGTCCTGCGTTACCTCTCGTCTGAACACGATACGCTTCGCATTCCGAACGGGGACTCGAACCGCTCCCGGTGGCCTTTGCACCCACTCTGGCGAGACCTACAAGCGCAAATCGCCAAGCTCGACGCTCAGGGCGTGATTCGTGTAGTCGATGAACAGGCGATGCTGCAAGAGCGCTTGATGCGTATCGCGATCAGCACCTATGGGAACTTGAAACGCGTTGCGGCCATTTACGGGCTGCTCAACGGCAATGATCGCGTGCGCCAAGTCGAAGCGGTCAGGCACCTGGCTGACTTGCTCTACAAGACCCACGACCCGCTTACGTGGGATACCGATGTAAAGCAGCGCATGGATCAAATGCGCTTGGGTCAATGATTCTTCTTCAGATCATTGTCGCCGCTTCGTTGATACGCTCGCACGGCAGGCGTAAATCGGTCGAGCCCATGCGCATCGAATCCGATGGGAAGCCCGAGGATATTCCGATCACGGACGAAGAGGTCCGCTTGCTTGCGAAGCACCTTCCGGAATTGGTAAAGGACGTTCTGCGACAAGAAGAAGACAAGGAGTAGTCCGATGGCTGTGGCCTTATATGCTCGCGTGTCCACCACTAAGCAGGCGGACAAGGATCTTTCGATTCCCGACC
>JADYXS010000133.1 GCA_021772155.1 Candidatus Obscuribacter sp. | reverse complement strand
GTCAGTTGCGGCTTTTTGCCGCATGGAGTGGTGACGGTAAACCTCAGGCATAGGTTCCATCGTCGGGGAAGCAAATCATTGGATAAAGCTAAGGAGCCTACGCTGAACTTTTGCAACCGTCCGCGCCAAACAGGGCATTGTTTGTTCACACGCGCCCCATATGCTCGGTATGATGCTGCTGTACAAGGTCCTAATTAGCAGTTCGGTATCCATGGCACTATTTAAAACACCTCTACCACGGCACCGCGTGGTCGTTACAGGCATCGGCATAGTCTCTCCTGTTGGGATCGGCAAGGAAACGTTCTGGCAAGCACTTCTGAACGGACGGAGCGGAGTTTCGCCGATAGAGGCTGAAACCGTTCAGCCTCTACTACTTGGGTACTCGCACGTAGCCGGACAGGTACGGGATTTCGATCCCCTTGAGCACATGGACCCCAAGCAGGCCCGGCGCATGGATCGATTCATTCAATTAGGCGTTGCCGCCGCTGGTCTTGCGCGCAAGGATGCCAATATCGGACCGGATGACGTCGATCCGACCAGAATGGGCACGCTGGTGGGCTCTGCCGCTGGTGGATTCGATACGGTTGAAAAGAACTTCAATACTCTAATGAAGCGCGGACCGGACCGCTGCTCGCCATTCATGGTTCCCATGATTAGCGCGAACATGGCATCTGGCTGGGTCTCGATCAAAAACAACGCTCGTGGTCCGGGCTCCTGCGCCGTTACTGCCTGCGCGACTTCAGCGACCGCTTTGGGTGATGCATATCGACTACTTGAGCGCGGCGACGCTGATGTTATGCTTGCCGGCGGAACTGACGCCTGCATAACCGGTTTGGGCATGGCAGGTTTCTCTGCCGCTCGGGCTCTGTCAGCCAGAAATGACGACCCCAAAGCTGCCAGCCGGCCTTTCGATCTCAACCGCGACGGTTTTGTGATCGCCGAAGGAGCTGCAGTGCTTGTGCTTGAATCTCTGGAGCACGCCCAAAAACGCGGGGCACGCATCTATGCAGAACTTACCGGGTATGGGCAGACAAACGACGCACACGATATTGTAATGCCGCGAACCGATGGCGAAGGTGCCGCGTCAGCGATGCGAGCAGCATTGGCCGAAGCAAAATTACTGCCTGAAGAAATCAACTACATCAACGCCCATGGAACATCAACCAAACTTGGTGAAGCTTACGAAACCATAGCGATCAAAAAGGTCTTTGGAAACTCAGCCAAGTCGGTGCCAATTAGCTCAACGAAATCGATGACCGGACACATGCTCGGTGCAGCTGGTGCTATTGAATCCGCGGTGTGCTGTCTAGCGATAAACGATTCGCGAGTGCCACCCACAATCAACCTTGACACCCCAGATCCAGATTGCGATCTCGATTATGTACCGGGAGTTGCGCGGCATGTTGACGTGAAAGCGGCAATGACAAACAGCTTTGGTTTTGGCGGACATAATGTGTCTCTGCTATACGAGCGGTTCAAAAAGTAGAAATATCTGCACTGCATTTGGTGCCGGCGTCTTTGTAGCGGAGGGGCCTGTTCTCTCCCGCTGGCTGCAGTCGAGGACGAAGGCCGCATGTCGTGGACCCTACAAGTTTGAACCAGGTCGCCTGCTTAGGAATGCGACCGCGCTAGTTCATCAATAACCGCGGACAGCTTGGTCCTGGTTAGTTTAATTTGCGCGTCATCTGCGCTGCATAGCTTCTCGCGAATGCGCAAAGCCCAAGCGTAGAATCTTTCGGATTCAATCAATCCACCTGAACTCTTGAACAGCAGTGCAAGCGATTCCAGACTAGCTGCGACGTCGAGGTGCTCTGGACCGAGATTCTGAAACCGGATTTCTAACGCTCGTAGGTACATTTGCTCGGCAGCAGCTGATTTTTTGCGCGACATATATAAGTCTGCTAGCTTGGTTAGTGGTACCACCACATCCGCATGCGTCTTTCCTTTTGCCTTTTCCTCAAGCGCTACAGCTGCGTGATATAGAGCTTCTGCTTCATCATACTTGCCTTCATCTTGATAAATTTCGGCCAACGATTCAATGAAACCAGCATGGTTAAGATTCGGATTTGTTACTCGCTTTACTGACACATCCGGCGCCTTCTGTCCCCTCAGCGAGCGAGCAGAGGCTTGCAGAACGCGGCTGGTGATTTCAGGATCGACCCAGGGGATGCCGTTTACGATTGCTTTCATGGCTGGCGCAAGCCGTGGAGCGCTCAAGTCGTTAAAAATAAATCCGTCTGCACCGCAATTTAGCGCTGCGACAATTTCCGTGTAATCTTCGCTCAGGCTATACAAAAGAATGCGCATGTTCGGGAATTGCGCTTTGATTTGTTTGGTCGCCTCGGTGCCAGAAATAACCGGCATCTGTATATTCACCAGGGCGATCTGAGGCAGATGCTGCATTACACAATCTATTGTTTGTTCACCGTTTTTTGCCGTACCGAGCAAAGTGAACTCGCCTGTCGACTGCAAAGTATCGGCAATTGTTCGATGCACCTCTTCACTGTTTTCCGCAAGAACGACGCCCAGTTTTACTTTCGTTCTTACTTGCTCGGCAGTTCTGCGCTGAATTTGAATCTGTTCGAGGTCGCAGCGCAGCTCCGCCATCGACTGGAAGCGAGCCTCTGGATGCTTCTCAAGGCACTTAAAAATAACAGCCTGCAGTGCAGCCGGAACTTCAACGTTCGGCGCCGATTCCGAAAATGGGAGCGGATCTTCTTTCAGTTGCTGGTACACAATTTCGGCAAGTGAGCCCCCCTGAAACGGCGGTCGGCCGGCAATAGCATTGTAGAAGGTGCCACCAAGAGAATAGATATCCGTGCGCAAATCGATCGCAGCATTCTTGCATTGCTCTGGGCTCATGAATAGTGGACTTCCGAAAACCTGCCCCGCTTGCGTTAAGTGAAAGGTCTCTTTCTTCGCCTCCGGCATCAATTTAGCAATGCCGAAATCGACAATCTTGACCCAATCGACGTGGTCTGCAGTGCTCAAAACAATGATATTGCTGGGTTTGATGTCTCTGTGCACGACTCCCTTCGAGTGCGCATGTTCAAGCCCATCGCAAATTTGCAAAAAGATCCGGATAAGTCTATCGATTGATGCTGTCGGACCGGTCTGAATCAGCGCCTCGAGACTTTGCCCTTCCAGATAGTCCATGACGATGTAGGCCTTCCCATCAGGAGAAATGCCAAAGTCATGCAGCGTGATGAGATTTTGATGGCCAAGACTGCTAGCGGCGCGGGCCTCTTGCTGAAATCGCTTGAGCATCTTGTCTTGCGATGACTCAAAGTTTTTCAGAATTTTGATTGCAACAAAGCGATCCATCATGGCATGACGCGCCTTGTAGACCACGCTCATGCCACCCTCGCCAAGCACGGACTGCACCTGGTATCGCTCTACGAATACCGAGCCTACGACGTTATCGGCAACGGGAATATCTTTAGGAGCGAGCAGTTCGCCGTCTTTCGGGCAAAATCGCTGACTCGCACCATATTCGGTATCACATACCGCACAATATAACGGCGTAGCGAGAGTATTCTCGTTGGTGGCCTTTTGACTAGCATTCTTAAAAAACTTCATCGCCAACGCTCCGGATTCCATTTAATATTGCCCGTATGACACTAAAATGAAACACCGTCAACTTTACGATGACGCCAGGAAAGCTCAGAATCGAACCACGGATTACTGCGTCGCCCGGTCAATTGCTGCCTGAGCCTTCAACCTGGCGCCCGAACCGAATTATGGACTTGTGACAGAATCAGCGATGACGGGACTGGCGAGCTGTTTTTAATGAACAAAAATCAGTGCTCGATTAATTTAGCAAAGGTAACCAAGGGGGCGTCCGCATCTCTGCGCTTTACTGTAGCGACAGCTGGGGTCGCTTCTTTGACTGCCGTTCTTTACGGCCTCAAAATCGATCCGCACTCAGCCAACATTTCGATGCTTTACCTGCTCGTAGTTGCCGTATCGGCTCTGCTGCTGGGGCGAGCCCCGGCCATATGGGCGTCAATCCTATCGTTTCTACTTTTCGATTGGTTTTTTGTTAAGCCTCAAAACACCTTCACTGTGTCTGACCCGGCAGAATGGGTGGCGCTGTGCGTGTTTCTTGTGACAGCGACAATCATTGGACAGCTTATGGCGTCACTACAGGTGCGTGCCTCGGAAGCGCAACAACATCAGCGCGAGACGGCCGCCTTAGCCGAAGCCAGTTGGGCCGTTGCCTCGCAACTGGACACCAAGTCTGCTGTTATGGAAGTCCTGAAACAGGTTGCCCTCGTGGTAAATCTAAAGGTCGCTGCAATTCTCGCCAGAGATCCAGGAGATACGCCGCCTTTTATCGTGGCCGTGCATCCGCCCACTGCTGATTCGCACAATATCGAAGCCCAAATTTCAGAACTGCTCAACGAGTCACTCGGCAGTAGTGGACGGTCGGAAGTAACACGTCCGCTAAGCAGCGGCAAAGTTATGATTCTGCCCATTACCATGCACGACGTGGACTTCGGATACGTGTATCTAGAACTGGGCACAAAGCAGGGTCTCACTGCCCAGCAAAGGCAAATTGTAGAGTCGCTCGTCAGTCACTCGGCGGTGATTTTTCATCGCGACAGGTGGATGAAACAGGAGTCCGCCGCCGCTGCTTTAGCACAAGCCGACCGCTTGAAGACAGCTTTGCTATCGATGGTGTCGCACGATTTCAGAAGCCCGCTTACTTCGATCAAAGCATCCGTCTCGACGCTGTTACAAGATGGCACACCACTTGCACCGGATACGATGCGCGGCCTCTATCAGACTGTAGAGGAGGAAGCCGATCGATTAAATCGGATGGTGGGAAACATTCTCGATCTTTCGCGGTTAGAAGCTGAGGCCTGGCGCCTTAGGCGCGAACAAATATCAGTTGCGGAAATTATCGGCATGGCACTTG
>JADYXS010000002.1 GCA_021772155.1 Candidatus Obscuribacter sp. | reverse complement strand
GTGGTGGGAATATCATCTGCGTTGCCGCAAGCACCAGCTGCCATCGTCCAATCCGCCAGATATTCTGCCGCTCCTGTGGCACAGCAAATTGGACAGACCGGCGCCCGTGTGCCGGCGACGCTGCCATTGCCCCAGCCGGGAGCGGTGGCAAGTCAGCACAGAATTCCCATGCCTCAAGCTATGCAAGGATCTGAGTTGACCGCTGGAGCACCGCCTTTAGTGGCTGGTGCCAATCCTGGAAAGTATGTCGGGGTGACACCTGTTCCGCTGGAGATATCTGCAGCCGATGTGCAAGTGCCGCATTTGGTTGCCACTGCCTCTGCCGCGCATGTCCCAGCGCCTGTATCGTTGCCGCAATCGGCACGCCAGAGCTTTACCCCGGCGACGCATCCGGTCGCTGCGCGATTGGCCAACCAGGGGTTCAAGTTTATGGCGCCTTCGTTGACAAACAACAAGCAGTACGTTTTCAATTCGCTTAAGTCAGGCGCGGTGAAAGGCAAACCTGTTACCACTGCACCGAAGATCGCTCCTGTGCAACCACCTGCGCCGCCGGACGATGAGTTCACCAAGCGCATGAAGTATCTGCTGACGCATGGTACGGCGTCTCTTGGACCGGGCGAAGCCTTCATGTTCTCGGAAGAGACGGGAGAAGGGGTGATGTTCTTGAGCAACCGAAGCAGTGTGCGTCGCAAGATAGCTGTTGCTCGGGATGCCGTAGCAGTGGCTCGGCAGCGCCGTCCTGAACTGCTTGCGCCTCAAGGTGAGCTTCAATACAACTTGTCTTTGCTAGGTAAAATCATCAAGCCTAAGGCTGATCTCAAAGCCCAGCCAGCCGCTTCGCCGTCTTCTGCCAACCCGACTGTCAATGAATTGTTTGAGAAGCAGGACGGATTCTTCAGCTGGTTCAAGAGCGTGTTTAAGCTCTAAATGTTGGGGTGGCGCTAGGCGTTGATCTTTTCGCTGAACCATTTATCGAAGGCCTTGGGCTGGCTATCCATGCAGTTGTGACCGGCCCACTCAATTATCTGCATAGTCGAGTTTGGCAGAGCTTGATGCATTTTGTGCACATACACGTAGGGTGCTATTGGGTCCAAGCGGCCGACAACAAAGTGTACAGGGCAGTCCATTTTCGGCAGATTGTCACAGTAGTTGATGGTCGAGAAGTTGAGCATGATCTGCTCTAAGGTGTGCCTGTTGGTTTCGACCAGGACTCGTGGGCGCCACCCAAGCGTGCGGTGCAGTTGCGTATCGCGCAGACCCTTGTAGGGCCAACCGAGGAACCAGCGAAATGCTTCCGTTGTGAGCAAAGGGACTCTTCCGGGCATAGCGATGGCAAGAATTTTCTTCACTACTTCAGGGCGCCGTTCCGCCAACTCCAGGGCGATGATTGCACCCAGCGAGTGGCCGGCAAAAACTACTGGATAGGAGATGCAAAGTTCGTCCAACGTCTCGATGACATCGGTCAGATGGGCATTAATATCGGTGTCTTCGTAAGGTTCATGTGAGTCCCCGTGACCGCGTAGATCCGGCACGATGCAACGGAATCCGAGCGGTAGGAGCATGTCGATCTGGCGCCGCCACATTTCAGCTTTGGCGCCGGTGCCATGAATAAGTACAATGTCGTTACCGCGATGTTCGTCGCCGAAGATCTGGGTTACTAGTCGCACTAGCTCACCTTTACGTAAATCTCTTCAGCGCTGGTGCTCTGTTGTTCTGGCAGAGCCGGAGGAACCTTTACGCCACACATGTTCAAAACTTTTTCGGCTGCTATGTAGACAGCTGTGTCTGTGAGATCGAAATTGTGCTTCGAAGGCAATTTCACATCGGCACGATTCAAAGCAGGGAGCAAGGTCTCAACGATCGCAATAATGTCATCAGGAACTTGTACGCCACGGGCGAGCTTTTGCTCGAGCAGCATTTCCACAGTGCCCCGTTCTTGCGGCATCGGGTCAGTGAGCATGTCTATCGCCAGCGGTAGGCGTCGAGCGAGTGCTTCGAAAGTAGTCAGGCCACCTGCTTTAGTAATCATGAGATCGACCGCGCTCATGAGGTCTGACATCTTGTCGTGAAATGGCAATACTGCCGTAGGGATGTCGGATTCGGCGGCTGCGGCCATGGCTTGCTCGTAAAGTGCGGTGTTGTGCCCGCAAAGGAAAATTACTTGCACCGGACGCTTAACCTGGGCGAGTGACTTGTATATCTTCAGCATATTCCCGCCGCCTGCCCAGCCGGCGTTCATACAGATAGTTAGAACTTCAGAAGACAAACCCAGATGCGTTAAGAACGATTGCCGATCAATAGTAGGAGGTTTGATGAACGCTGGATTGATCGACATCCCCAACACTTCAATCTTTCGATCTTCCACACCCCAGCCGAGCAATTTGTCTCTTACGACATCGTTTGGTGCTATGAGCAAATCGCAGTCGTTGCAGGCCCATGCTCGCCAAAGATCTGCATTGGGATCCGTGATGACTGAAACTAACTTCACCTTGCCTGCCAGTCCTGTTATCTGCATCGCTTGGGCGACACAGTGATTAATCATAGGATGCACCGATATAACCACGGACGGTGCTTGTTTCAACAATGTATGACAGAAGAATTTTGATGTTAAGGCCAGATTCAATCCAGATTCCGGTCGAATGGTGTGCAGTAGCCAATAGTAGTACTTCATCATTGGCTGGTGATAGCGTAGTAAATAGTTATACAACTCGACAAAGCGTCGGTTGATTGGATGGCTCTTTTCAGCAACAGGATCTTTGATGATCGTGATGTCCGGCTTGTCAGGACAACGATCCAGTAACTCTCTTATTCCAGCTTCAAGCGCATCGGCAGCACTTCTATGACCGCCACCAGTATCAGAAAAATAAATACAGATATTTTGACTCATTCTTGAAAAAATCCGCATAAGCGGGCGAGGGCCCGCGGAGTCTGTTACTCTAAACGAGAGTTGCGCACGGCGCCTAATTAGGGCGACAAAGATAATGTACCACCGCATCAGAATTCAAACTCTCTTCATGGCTTTTATCATTGGCAGTTTTATTTTTCTGCCGGAGTCGTTTGCCGTCGGCGAGCCACCAAAGGTGCAACTGCCGGGCGTTGTAAGTGTTTCAGCCGAGACAGATTGGCCGCTGCTGCCAAATGCTAAACGTCTTAAAAAGCGTCCGACTGCAGTAGAAATCTACCAGTTTGACGAGTCACCTATTGGCAACCGGGCGCCGCTGTTAATGGTCCACGGCCTTTTAGGCGAGTATTGGGATGGTTTTCGCTGGCGCAAGTTGATCTCTCACTTGCTAAGTGACCCGGATTTTTCAAAGCGCTATAAGATAATTCTTGCTCGATACGACACGCACGCCCTGTTAAAGGATATTGTGCCCTCCTTTAAGGTGGAGGCTGCGAAGGTAAGCGACTCCTTCGGCGGGCAACCGTTGAAAGCGGTGGCATTGAGCATTGGTGGCAATGTGCTGCAGGATGCCATGCGCGATGGTGCCTTTTCCAAACGGATCGACTCTGTGCTCACTCTAGGGACACCATTTCATGGCTCCCCGCTGTTCACAACTAACTGGTTGGAATACAGCATGATGAAGCACTACCACACCCCAGTTTCGAGACTGGACTCGGCATTACCTTATAGATTGTATTTCAACAAGCACAAGAATCTAGTTGCCGATCTTCGCTGGGACGACTCGGACAGGATGATTCCCGACGTTGGCAAGTTTCAGTTTTACGTTCCAATGCCCATATCGGGAGTGTTAAGTCCGGCTTCGACTACCAATCAAATGGTGGCTGGTTGGAATGAGCCAGGCAAGATAGACAAGTCCAAATTCACTGTATATGGTGCGTACATGCTTAGTGACTACGCAACGGCCGATGGTCCGAACGAGTTGACCAAGCTGCTGAAAGTGCCTTATCGATTTACCGTCACCTTGCTTCCGGAACACCTTGGACGCGAACACCCAGTTCTACGGGCTTTGAATCAACATATTGCCCGGGCGATTACCAACTCTAATTCAACTACTAATACTCATGGTCCCCGATATACCTACGGACTGAACGATGGTATCGCGCCGGTTTCCAGCAGTCTTTATTTACCGAGCGCAGCTATGGCTGGATTGGCCGTCACGCAGGCAAATGTCCCTAGCCTTAAGGGTATGCTGGATGTGAAACGCGCTCGATTGTTCAAGAACATCGACCATCTAACGTTTATTGATGACTATCATCCACTTGGTGCGCCGGACGCGTTGAAGGACGAGCTTGAGCCAGAACTAGCTGCTCGTTCGATTTTTGATTGGATAAAATCAGATCTTCTAGCGCCCTAGTCGAGCTCGATGTGCCGACGCAATCGCCAAGTTTGATTATCGGTACACCCATGTTGTGATAATCGCGCTCGCGACAGGTCATGATGATGATCTGGAACTTTTCCGCCGCTCGTTTCAGCACTTCTTGCATGCGTTCAAATCTGGTTTCATCAGAATAGACCAGTGCGTCATCGAGAATGACCACTGCCGGGGCGCCGGAGTCTGAAAGAATTTCCGCGAAAGCAAGGCGGGTGAGCACAGTTATCTGTTCACGGGTGCCGAGGCTCAGATTTTGGAAAGGTTCTGGACTTTGCCGCTCAAGCTGTGCAATGGAGAATGACCCATCGTCCAGGGCAAACTTACTGTCAGAGAAAAGTTCAGACATGTAAGGTTGCAGCCGGCGCATTAGCGGTCCAGCCAGTTGTTGCTTGGAATTTTTTTCCGCATTCAAGAGAGTGTCGTGCACCAACTTGATCGCCTTCGCCTTACGCGAGGCGCGCAGGAATTGTTTTTCCAGCTGTTCGTGCTTGCCGCGTAGCCTTTCCACTTCTTCGGTGATACCAGTTTTGCCAAGTGTCTGCAATGCTCCTTCGAGTCTACTCTGCGATTCACGTAGCGATTGAAGGTCGTGCGTCAACTGCTGGATTGCTTGTTCTGAACTTTGAATCTCTGTGTCTATGAGATCGGCATTTAAGGTCTCTAGCTTTGTCTGCAGATCCTTGCTTAGTGTCGTTGCCGTCTGCAGGCGCATTTCCGATTCTTTGGTGGCATGGAACAGTACATCGTCAGGGACGCTTTGACGGTCGGCTTCAAGGCGCAGTTTACTGCGTGAAAGCTCATCTTGCGCTGAAGTTTGCTGAGCGGACAGAGACTGCAACTGGCGGTCTGCATCGCGGAATTGGGCTTCGCAATGTTCTGCCCCGGTCTTACTTTGGGTCAGCAGTTGCTTGGCTTTATCCCGTTTGCTCCTTGCTTGAGACAGGCGGTCTGCTGAATCTGTAATCGAGAAGAGTGCCGTTTGCGCGCCGTCGTCTTGAATGACCGAGGCGCTAGCCGAAGAAGCAGATGCTCTCAACTCTTCCAGCTTGCCAGTCAAAATGGACAGTTGATCCTGCAGCGCTGGAATACCGACTGGAGCGTATTTCTGCACGTCTTGTGCCGCGGACTTGTATTCGACGATTAGCTGGCCCTTAATACGTTCGCGTTCTTCTGCTTCCTCTACAGTGCTTACGCCGAGCTGCTCTAAAGCCGCATTGAGCGTGGCCCTGAGTTTCTCCGAGGCTGAAGTTAGTTTTTCTAGCCCGCCACCGCCGGGAGAAATGATCAGCTCGCCCCAGCCGGACAAACTGATGCAAGTCTTCTCCGTGATTAGCAAGGGATTGCTGGTATTCACAATTGCCGCACCAATAGTGGCAGAATTGCCAGCTGTTGGTCGCACTTCCAGTTTTGTTGCTGCCGCAGTTAGTTGGGCTTCGCACTGGATTAGTTGGCGTTCGGTCTGCCGCAAGCGGTCGAGCGTTTCGCGATCAATTTTGATCGCTTCCCCTTGTTTGCGTATAGCTTTGCACTGTTGATCGGCGGCTTCAGCTTTTGCAATGGCGTCGTTAAGTTCTTTGATTTGAGCTTTCAGTTGACGCAGTTGTTCAAGCTTTTCGGCGCCTTCACATTGGCCTAGCGCTTGCTCGTAACCGGCCTCTAGTTCGGCGCGCTTCTGTTGATAAGAATGCAGTTGTTCGCTTGCTGTTTTGTGTTTTGCTGAGGCGTCGGAGATTTTGTCCAGAATTGATTTTGTTCTGGCAGCGGCTGCTTCGCAC
>JADYXS010000132.1 GCA_021772155.1 Candidatus Obscuribacter sp. | reverse complement strand
TGGTGGTAATGGTGGTAATGGTGGTGCCGGTGGCGACGGCGGGAGCGGTGGCGTCGGCGGTCAGATGTCAGTCACAGCCTTTGTATTCATCCCACCGACTATAGATGTCAGCGGTGCCTTGGGCGGGTCTGGTGGTAACAGCAGTACTGGCGGTTCAGGCGGTAATGGTGGACCTGCTGGTGCTGGTGCTGGTCCTGTTAGTGGTACCTTCGGTACTGCTGGTGCTGGCGGTGCTGTTGGCAGCACTGGCACTCTAGGCGCGAGCGGTGCCGCCGGTTCTCAAGGGAGTAGCTCGTTCACGCAGCGGACGCCACCACCTGCTCCGCGTATAGTGATCCCCGTTATTCAAACTCTGGTTGTTTCGACGACGCCCATTCCGCGGCTCGAGCCAGTCAGCGTGAATTTGCCGACGCCATTAAGTGGAACGACGCTGATTCCCACGGATAAAACACCAGTTCTGCAATTTGTTCAAGCTGATGTGAACCAGCAGGCATCCACTGTGCTTCAAGGGTTCGTCGCCAGCGCCGGCGATCCCGAGCAGCGTGTGGGGCATGCCATATTCCTCGGTGACAGCTTCAATGCTGACACGCTAGGCGGTCTGAGCCAGAACGGCATCATCGTGGGAGGGGGCTCAAGCAATAATTTGCTGAACCTCAACAAAGGAAGTATTTTGTTTTCGTCGAATTCCGACCTGGTCGTGAAGGTGAATGAGGGCACAGTCTTCATTCCGGCCGGATCCGTCGCCTTCGTTTACGAAACCGGAAATGACGTTGCTGTTTATGACTTTGCCGACGGAGTAACAAGACCGATCCGGGTTCAAACAGGAGATCGGACAATCGCACT
This sequence comes from Candidatus Obscuribacter sp., assembly GCA_021772155.1. Lineage (GTDB taxonomy): Bacteria > Cyanobacteriota > Vampirovibrionia > Obscuribacterales > Obscuribacteraceae > JADYXS01. Next base: position 5,815 of record JADYXS010000132.1, on the reverse strand, counting down.
CCGACCAGGACAGCAAGTAGTTCTAACGCGTTCAGCACAAGACAATTTCAACGCAATCAACCCCATTGACGACGTCGGTTATCGCGACATTGAAAAATTTGAAGTTGGCGATGGTATCACCGCATACCTCTCGGACTTCGCCATGATCTCAGCGATGAGCAATCTCGAATCATGGCGATTGCTGCGCCGCTTGGATACACCTGAGGCGAAAGGAACTCTCGATCAGGTGATGAAAACAGCAGCTGCATTGCATGTAGTCACGGCAAGAAAAGATCCATTCAAAACAACCTCTGAACAATAGTAGCTGGTATGGCAGAGAGAGGCTAACCACTTGTGGTGTCCGTCCCGGGAGAGCCGGCGCGGAAACAGTCGTCACCAAAGCTTCTTTTATGCTGACAGCGAAGAAGATATCGCAGCAATGTGCATTACAGCCGAAATCGGACAGATCAACGACGAGCCGTTCGACTTTGACAAGCTTGTTGTTTGCGGCCGTTTCGTCGAGACACATGCGAGCGAAATCGGGCTGACGATTGAAAGTCGGGACGTTCCACAGAAAGGGATGGTGCGTTCCAGCCAGCCTTAGATAGTCTCGGTAATTCGCAAACGAAAAAGCTGACAACCCCTATTAGCCGCGGCGCACACCAATGGCGTCACTCTAAATGGTTTAGCGTGGATTCGCTCCGAATGTCTTCTTCACTGGACTCAACTTGCTGGGAGTCTTGGGCTTTGCCTTGGCTGGCTTATATCCGCCGAGATGCAACCTGCCAAGCACCAATCCGAACTTATTTGATAACTCCTGGAGCTCCGTTGCCTGCCCCCGCTCCAACGCTCGCAACGCGATCTCGGCACACGCAAAGGCGTCATCTTCAGCGTCATGATGTTTGAATTTGATTTGGAAGCGTTCTGCCAGGGTGCCTAATTTATACGACAGCAAGCCAGGCCAGACCACCCGGGAAAGCAGTAAGGTGCATGTGTAGGTAAGGCTTGGAAATGGCAAGCCGTAAAGCGCCAACGTAGTTCGCAGCACGCTTGTATCAAATGATGCGTTGTGCGCGACAACCAACTTATTTTCAAAATAGCTGGCGATCTCGTTCTTCCAAAGCACGTCAAACTCGGGCTGATCCGCCACGTCTTTTTCGTAAATTCCATGTATGCCAATGTTCATCGAATTGAACCGAAGTTCTTTCGGGCGTATCAACCACGATCGCTTCTCTTTGATGATTCCATTTTCCACAACCACTAACCCAAGAGAACAAGGACTGCCCCTTCCCTCGTTAGCAGTTTCGAAATCGAATGCGGTGAAAGTTGACGTACTCACGTAATGCCCTAACTTCCATTGGGTGGCTCTTTCCGAAGGCACTGATTGTACCGCGTTGACATGGGCGTCTCCACGGCACTTCTTTAATCGAAGGCACCAAAAACACGCAGTCTCGCATACGCTTTGCATATACCTCTCGGCTCTGAAGTGATTTTGGATTTAATATGCGAGCTTGAAAACGGCTGGCGTACCCCATTTAGTGACAAGTCTATATCGATATCCGCAGCCGATATTATTACAACGCAATGCATCGAATGATAGGAACCGGCTACTTCGATCCTCTCTAGCCAGCCGTCATGTTTCGATCTAGTATCACGTCAATCTCAAAATTGCATTTCTTCCCCGACGGCGGCACATCAAGGTGACCGGCGCTCGTATCGAGCAAAATGGCGGACTAAAAATATGATGCCAGAGAACGAAGTCTTCGTCTCGTACCCTGACGAATTCGAAATTGCCCATGCATTCGAAGAGGCTATGAATCGCGGTCCTGCAATCGATGGCTGGGTGATGTTCATGTCCATTGCCGACTGCGGCAATAGGAACGGTGGCGAGTTCTTGTGGTTTCGCAGTCGTGTGCAACTAGTGAAATTTCTCCACGCCTACCCACTGCTTGGCGCTTCCAGCGTGGAGTCCAGAGAAGATCAAATAGTGCATGACAGGATAGCTCCATCGATTAGACAAATCGTCGCCGCATGGGATAGCCATACCATCAGTTCAAAAACAGCGTTAAAGCAGCTCAACAAAAATCTGGCGTTCATGGAGCAGCAGATAACGTGGTTGGCACCTGTTCGATCATTGCTTACCAGTCGTCATCGGTTGATTCAGACTCTGAGAATGGAGTTCCAGGAAATCTGTGACAATCACGAAGCGGACATGCGGGCGGAGAGCGATGAAGACAGCGAGGAATATGTAGAGCAGCGGAATCAAGACGATTTAGTTGCTGAATTCTTGGAGTTCGTTTTCGAAAGCTGGCTTAATTAGCCACACGCGATTGTAAATCTCATTCAATTCATTCGATCCGTGTAGGGGAGGGGCCGCCGTAGCTCGCGGACGGCCTGCGTTTGCCCGGGAGCGCGGGCATCCTGCCCGTTTCCAACGACCTGATTGTAGGGGCGGGGGTAAACGTGTAGGGGATGGACTTACCGCGTAGAGGGGAGGGGCTTGTCCCCTCCCGTTCTATGGCGACTGACAAGACTGCATGAGTCGTTTCAGAAAAACTATCTTTTGCGTGGAACCTCAGTATCGCCGATGCAACTTTGAGTGCTTACGCCCGATACATTACCGGGAGCAATGTGGTCGTTATCGGCAAAGAAAGTGACTTCTGCACGGTGAGATCCAGCAGGGAAAGCCAGACCCGGGTTTCCATCCAGACCGCGATAAGCGCGCATGATTGCAGCATTGAAAGCTGCGTTGCCACCATCAATCAAACTAACTGATAAATGATGATTCGCCTTAACGGTAATCGACACTGTATTTGCGCCCTCCGGTCCTCTGCTGCCTTCTACGGCACTGACGAGCAAAGGCTCACTTAGTTTAGCTACGCGTGCATACCAGGCGTCCCAATTTATTGCGCTTTCTGAATCTCGGTTCAGAAGAAGCCTCGCATCAGTTTCAAGGTCAGCTTGCGGCTGCGGCATTCGCCTGAACACAGCGGTGATTTGGGTTGAGGCAATTGCCCTTTGTTTATCTAACATCGGTTTTGCAATTGCCTGTTGCGCTCTCAGCTCCCCTTCAATATCAGGAACAGCCGTCGGTCTGGTTGCGCCTTTAAGTTGACCGGAGATTTCTGCCGAGGAACGCGTTGCCTGATTGCGTAAATTTGCTTCAATGCTGGTAGATGCTGCACTTGGTCCATAATTAGCGACTGGTATATCAAACTGGCGTTCAATCGTGGGACTTGTTCGGAAAGTAGGCTCACCATATCGAATTCCAACAGGTTTGTTTCGTGCAAGCTCCGACTCTATTTCGCCACTTACTTGATTTGACTTGTGTGGCGATAATGAAGGTGAGCGTAGGCCAAGAACAGGTTGTCTTTGCAAATTAGGGTCCAACTGAGGCTGGAGGAAATTCAGTCTTGGAATGTTATATCGATCATCGGAATCCAGCTCCCCCTGCAGGTACCGGCTGTCACGCGGGTTACGAGGGAGAAGCCAATTCGTAGCGTTCAATTCTGCCTGTAAGGGAGCGCTACGGTCGATCTGACCTTGCATTTCTCGATACACGGACGAATCAATCATTGAAGAACGCTTTCTCAACTCGGCTTCAAATTGGATAGATTTTTGACTACGTTGGATGATGAGGAGGGGACTACTTTGTTCTATTGCTCCACCACGAAGTAATGGAGTCGTCGGACGTGCACTTGGCTGATCTTTAGTCGTCGGTTCTTGCTGCGTTGTCGAAGCTGGCTCTGCCATTTCCAAGACAAATTGTCCTAAGGCACCATTCGTAGTGCAACCGCTGTTGATCGCCAAACAAGCAATTGCAGGAAGCACCATCAATCGTAGGTGATGATTCATCAGCGCGATGATGGAAACGACAGCGAAGGGCGTGAGTAGCCCATTGGCTTGACTCGCGTCGTCAGGGAAAAGTCCCTCGCTCTGTCGTATTCCGCTACTTTCAATGCGAACGATCCTCGCGCTGCTAAAAGAGCAGTCCCACTCATTGGTTGAAAATTAGTCGAAGAGACTGCGAACTCATGCAACATGAATCCATTTGCATCGAGAAGTTGAAGGGTCAAGTACTCGGGTTCGGCACGAAGGAGGATAAGTTTATATTTGACCACTCCCTGATACGGGTTGGTGCCGATTTCCAGCGTCGTAGTTAGCTGCGCAAATCCGTCCTGAGAACCAGGTATCTGCTTTGGGGAGAATTTGATAACCGGCCAGTCGACTTTCTCTATGTTTTCCATTCTCGGTTGGATTGCCGCCGCTGCCTGAGAGGCTCCCGGATCCATCTTGGGAGCCAGCGCACGTTGCTCTGGCTTGCTCCGCTGGACATCGGCTCGTGCAGGCAGGCCGATTTTCGCGCTTCCACCAGTGGGCTCGACATTATTGAGCGACTCGCCCTTAAAGATCATGTCCACGCTGTTCGCATTGGGCGGGGCAGTAGCGGCCGAATCACCCTGCCAGCTTACGGAGCCCCCGGAAGTAATAGTGAATGCTTTTGGTGAGCTGGTGTTTGCGTCTGATCCTAAATAGATGTAATGGCCTGCGGGAAGCCGCGTCTGGTCCTCGCCGCTGGCTGCAGTACTCGACACAACAAAAAGCAGGGAAAGTGCAATCGCTACGGGTTTGAGCATTAAGAGCCTCAATTTGGTAAACCCATGGTTCCACAAGGAATCTACCCACAAATTAGCCGCGATGAAACTTCTGTTGCCCTTGCCGCGGCACAATGGATCGAACTCTCCGAAGGCGCAGATCTGCAATCTCACCAACCCCGAGTTGAGCGTCTTCAATCGGATATACCAGGCCGGGTCGTTCCGCACTATCAGCCTGTCCAAGCGAGGAGCCACCTTCGAACAAATAATATCCTGCTGCTTTTCCGATTGTCCTTGTCAATCCAAGAACTGTATAGCGGACGTTTGGCTTGGGGCTTTTCAATCGGAATTATCTGAACTTTCAGTCAACAGGATGTCGGACAGCTTGTATCCCCATCCCTTATTGGTTTCGATAATTGATGGTTGTCCCGGAGTATCGAGTTTTTGGCGAATGCGTTTGATACAGGTGCGAAGAGCCTCGGAGCTCACTTCGGCTGAATCTCTCCACACATGCCGGAGTAGCTGCTCAGAGGAAAAGTAGTTCTGTGGATGACGCATCAAGAATTCCAAAAGCGCATACTCCGTAGGTTGGAGTTTAACGGTGCGGTCGTTGATTGTGACCGCGCATGCAGCGGCGTCTAATTTTGCTTGGCCGGCAAAAAGGGCGGTTTCGAAAAAGCCTGATGAACGGCGGAGCAGGGCCCGAACACGAGCTTTGAGTTCAGTTGCACCAAAGGGTTTTGGGAGATAGTCGTCAGCTCCGGCGTCCAAACCCGTGGCTTTGTCAGTTTCAGTCGAACGTGTCGTCAGCATCATGATTGGCATTTTACCGCCAGTGGCGCGATAACGGCGGCAGATATCGTCTCCGCCAAGTCCGGGTAACTGCCAGTCGATGATAGCCAAGTCGTAGCCGAACGATTTCAGGCAATCTAGTCCATCTGCGCCGTTGGCGATGATTTCGGTTCTGTGGCCGTCCAATTCCAGCATATCCGACAGGGATTCCGCCAGAGGTTGATCATCTTCAATTAGGAGGATTTTTGCCAATGAGATAGACCGGAGGAGATTATGAGGTCTATACCCAGTTTTAGGGGGGTGTTGGTATGGGTGAGAGGGCGGCGCATGGCGCCGCCCGTACAATCAGTGCCGGCGGGACGCCAGCGCTCTTATGATGAGTTGACATTCAAATGTCAGGAATCTGAACTAAGAGTGTAGGTGATCGGACGGGAGAAAACCGCACGGCG
>JADYXS010000131.1 GCA_021772155.1 Candidatus Obscuribacter sp. | reverse complement strand
GTGTCGACGATCTATACAAAAACAAGTTTCACGAGCTCGATACGTTTGCCGCTGGCAAACACGCTGAAGCCGTGGTCAATTCGATGACAAATAATTCCCAGCAGCCAAACGCTTTCGAGAAGCCTTCAACACATCAGTCATCGAGCCCCAGCACTGCCGAAAACAACTTTTTCGATCAAGTGATCAAGAAACTGTCTCCGGCCGCAAAACAATGGCTACAATCTCAGAAAGGCCACAACCAGGACATTGAGATCATCTTGACGGAGATTCTGGAAGATAGCTCAATGGACCAGTCCACCAAAGACGCGCTCAAATTGAGTGTAGATGCGTATAAGCAAAACGACGCAAAAGCAGTAACAAAGCTGCACGAAATGTTGGCAGCACAGATTGTCGCTACATCTAACGTTGATAAGGGACCAACAACGATCACGACGCCTCCTTCTACAGGAGCTCCTCCTTTAACGAAGGCAAATAGAGAAACTTCACCAAATTTCACTCCTGAATTTCAAAAACCCAATCCTCCAGCACAACCGGTCATCGAAATCGTTAAAGGACCTGGAGGATTCGCACGAACCCTCGTAGCAGATGTCTCTATGCTTACCGTTGAAAAGGCCAAAGACTTTTTTGAGAACGATCTGGCAAAACGGATAAAACTTCTGCAGGTGGATTTAGATAACAGCACCGACAAGACTAGTAGAGACGAACTGGTGAATGAGATGAAGGTCTTGCAGGCTGAATATCTGGAGTACACGCAGTCTCCAGACAAAGACTCATATTGCAAGGATTTTATCGCCCGTTCAAAGGCCGCAGCAAAGGAATCGGCCAAGACCTCCGGTCTAGGGGTAAGTGCAAAGGCCGGAACACTCGCGGGTGTCCTCATTGTCGCTGGTTACATCCTGATCAAACCCAACTCTACAAGCAATCAGCAGTATCATCCGGTGACCCCAACGAAACAAGCATCCAAGCCATAAAGGCAACCGATAGAGATCGTTCATAGAAATAACGTCGCATAGCGCAATTCTGCGTTATGCGACGTTGGGTTATGGATTGGTTTTAGCTTCGGGCTCAGATGCAATTGAGAACAGAAGACAGCATAATGTGCCAGTTATCCCGCCGAGGCGGAAAGTCTGGCACGTCATGCTGTTGTCCTTCGCAACACGGATCTTCGTAAACGAAACTACCGCATAGGGACAGGGTGAAAGTGAATGTGCGGATCGTTGCAGGGCACTGTTAGTGGCATGAACAACTGTCGTTCGCGCAAATCAGATGCTGTGCGGTGCAGGTCCTTTGAGAGGTTCATTCCTGGACCGCCCCCGGGAATGGCCATCATGTTAGACAATGAATCGAGATACGATGCGATCTGCTCTGGGGCGATCCGCGCAGATTCAGATTGCATTTTCCTGACTGCGCCATTGATGAGTTCCACAGATTCTTTCTGGCGGGAAGGCCCATGTATGGCTATCAGGCATTGAACGACCGATTGATAGCTAGACACGTTGGCTTGCCCAAGGTCTTTTTCCATGATGGTCATTGCCGAGCGCAGATGTGGTTCGGCCAGATCTGGACGCCGACAACGAACCAAAAGCTTGCCGTACCAAGCACTAGCTTCGGCACACTCCGGAGACTTCTCACCAAATATTTTCTTCTGCGCAAGCAACAATCGCTCCGAATCTTGCATCACTTCTTTGGTAAGAACATCAGTTAGTGCCACGGCAGTGACCTTTTCATCAATAAGCTTCATCAGTGTGTTCTGATCCATAGAATATTCTTTATTGTTCGGATCGCTGTGTTCACTCTGCTGCCCCGTCTGCGACCCAGAAGTGGCACGTTCAATGGTGTTTACAAGTGACTCGACTCTGCGGCGCATTTTATCTGTTGCGTGGTCATCCATCACGCGCGCTTTATCCAGTTGTCCTATACGCAGGTCTTGCGCCTTCTGGCGATAGAATTCCGCGGTGCTCAAATTAGATCCGGTATCGAAATGTTTTGCCAACTTAGCGTATAGATCACCTTGATCTTGTTGCTTATCAAAAGTGCGACCTTCCAATTTGGCAAACACTCGCACCAACTGATCTGGCGGGCAACCAATTCGATCCATGACTTTCTCAATTTTCGCCCAGTTAAGCCGAATCGCATCCTTGTCGGGATTGGGCTGATTTTCCAGCCTTCTAATTTCACCCAGTTCAGACACCATAAATGAATGGATGCGGGTTCTTGCCGCTGTTGCTTCTTGCTTGGTCAGCGCGACGCCCTGCTTGCCTAACAGACCAATTGCAGCGCTAAGAGAAATTTCGTCATTGCCGCTATACTCAGTAGTTATAGCCGTCATCATTGCTTCCTTGCGCCTCGAATCGGTAGCGTTGATTGACGTCAGTCTCGGATTTTCGTCAACGCGGTTGACTAGCGTATGAATCTTCTGCAGCCTTTGCTCGTCCGCCGTGGGCACGGAGCTATTGATTATCCTAGCGGGGAAGTATATTTGATAGACAGCCGATTCCATAATCGGATTCTCGATCCACTTATCGGCGCATCGGAGCACTAGGTCAAGACGCTTTCCGCTCTCGGAAGGATTCTTGCGGGGGTCGATTTCCATTACGTGATCTGCCAATCTGAATATGGCCGATGGCACAAGTTCGTCCTCAAGGCTCATGAGCAAAGTGAGCCCGTCAGAGTTATTTACAGCCAGCTCGACCAGGGAAGCCGTTGCTGCATTGACCTGCCGTACAGTAGCACCCTCTGCCCTGTTCTCAAATATCATTTTGATCGCTGCCAATCGAGTAGATGGGGCCACATCAATTTGAGTGAACCCCTTAGCTGTTTCGTATTTGGCGCCGGCCAAGATGCATAGTTGGGCGAAGGCCTGCAGTTTCTCTTCTCCGGAAGCTTCAGACTGCTTCTGAAACATGTCCATGCAGTTCTGAAGTTTCTGCTCAGCCGACAACTTGCTGGACTTCAACTCCTTCGACAAGACATCGGCGTACCGGACTCCTTCTGGCGCCACGACTTTACTTATCTCACCATCAGGTTGCCTTTCAGCAAACACATATCCCTGAGCGATCTGCCGTGTAACCCTGATGCGCCCACCGGGCAAGTTATCGATTAGAGGATTGACAGCCAAATCAGCAGGCAAATGAATGCTCGCCTGCTCCCACTTCGGTCGCTTGTGCATCATGTACTGCGTCACTTCTGCCTGAGTTTTAGCGGCAGTTTCGCTCGTGGCAAGAAGAGTCTTCACCGAAGATTGCATCTGGGAGCGTGCCTCGCCGTCAGAATGGCACAATGACAAATTGAGCAGCGCAGATCTACTTCCCACCAGCGCCGAGAGCGCCTCTTTGCGTTGATCGTCGGAAAAGCCTTTGTGGAAGGGCCTTCCATTATCATGTCTAAGAATGATCGCTGCCGCCTCAAACATAACGTAGCGAGATTCGCCCGGCTTCAACAGCGAAAGCACATCGCGAACGCGAGCATCGCTATTGGACGATATGGGAGTAGTTTGGCAGCACGCACGTAATGCGTGCACTTTGTCTGGATCAGAGGTCGCAGATTCAAGTCGAGCGGTGAGTATGTTAGCGGCCACATCACAATTGCGCTTCGCAAGTTGCTGTTCAGCGACAATCGCCGCACGTTGCCTAGCACCGCCCCAGTTGACTTTGTCAACGTCATTGGAGATGTCGCTGGCACGCATCGATAGTTCATTCGCGACGCGCGCTTGAATGGCTTCAGGTGAGAAGGGATCAACCTCTTTCCTGTAATTCAACAATATTTTGAAATCTCCGGACTCGTCCGATAGATGCTGAGTTTTGCCATGATGTCCTTCAACGCAACTAATACTCAGCCTCCCTGGATTGAATTTAAATTTGGAGGGCGGCAGCGGCTGGTCCGCGGGATCGCTGGGCGGGGATTTTAGCTCAAGTAAAGGATTGGGGCTCCGAACGACCCTCGTAAGCTTGGGCAGATCGCTGCCTGAGTCGGTTTGGGATAATTTCTTGGACTTGAACTCTTTGATTATGGAATCGAAATCGGAGCTAACACCATTGGAAGAACGTGCTTGAACCAAATCCTTCGGCACGTCCGCTTTGACCTGACGCACGCCATCGGTAGTGGATACGGGAGAATCAAGCAAAGGCAATGGTGCAGATTTATCGCCGTTACGTCGAGACTGCAAGTATGGTTCGTGAAATCTCTTCCATGACTGGTAAGCAGTGTTTTGTTCGACTGGTTGCCCCCGATCAATGATCCCTTTGAGAACGTCCATGGCGTAACGCCGCTGACACTCCTTCGGTGAATTAACGGCAATATCTCCTAGGCATTGGCATGCAGCGGCAAATAGGTGATCAACACTACTATCTGCTGCGATGAGCGCTGCGGCCAGCCTCACCTTAGTCGCGCCCGAATCCGTCAGCTTGCCGGACTGCATTGCGTGACGAAGCGCAGCGATTCGTTCATCACTTTCGCTTACGATAGGATTGTTTTTGCACGCTCTAAATATCGCTGTACACGCCTCAGTTTCAAAGCCAGGCTCGCTGCTATTCAGAGCATTGAGCATGTATGCAGCCGGACCGGAGGACGTACCTTTAATCTCGTTGGGTTTGACGGCAAGATAAATGTGCGCCACTCCGTGCCGCAGCTCCTGAAGTACAGATTCCGCGAACTTAGCCTCCTCTGGCAGGTACTCTTTGAAGTCGGCGTTGTTAGCCATCGAATCCAGAATATACTCTCTTGCTCTGATTTCGGATTGATAGAATTCATCGGACAGTATCTTTATAAGATTTGCACTAGCGCGCTTCTCTGCATCAACTGATTGCAGACGACCAACTTCGGTCATCAGCATCTTCGGAATGAGAGTGCAAGCCTCAAACTTAGAAAACGGTCGATCGGCCTTGGGTTCGCCGTCCTTCACAGTCAACGCAGAGATACACCGCAGCATGTTGAACCTGATTTCCGGTGGAAACCCAGCCGGAGGGTTATTCACGTAATGACGCACCGCCATGGCCAGCATGTACTTGTTCTCAATCACATTGCTCTCACATAGTTTCAATAAATTGTCGGAAGCAATTGTCATCGCATTACTGAGGACCGGGTCAAACAGTCCTTCCTGGGATCCCATCAGCACCTTCAGTAGAATGCGAACCGTCATGTCCGCATTCCGACCGTAGAGATCCGTAAATTTCTTCCTCGCCAGGTCGCGCTGCCCCGTTAGCTCTTGTAAGGCTTTCTCATGGGCATCACTATGGGCATTCTTGTCCATTTGAGTATTGTCTTTATCGTCTCGAATTAAGGCTTGAATCCCATTTCCTATGCCCTCATGAGGATTCTTGTAGGCTTGATCTGCTTTGAGTTCAACTTGACTGTTGAAATCTTTAGTAAGTAGCGACGTGGCATTGCTACTTACCAAATACTGATAGATTTCTTCTGAAGAAGGTGGCTTCAACTGCTTGGCGTCATTTATACTGACGTCCACTTCTTGCTTCAATTTCTGGTAATCTGCAGAATTGAAGTGCAAGATTCCCTTATCCTCCCGGATTTGGAATAGCAATTGTGCGACAGCCGGGTCGGTCTCATGCCTACGCAGTTTATCCATATATGCTGTGGGAGCTACTTTGGCAGCCGGCTCATTTGCCCGCTTCGGGCTGGAGTGTTTTTCCGGATCTCTCAGCACACCAGGATCCAGACGCACCAATGCTTCAAGAGCCGCTGCGCGAACCTCGGCTATAGGTTCCTTGAAAGGCCGTAGTTGATCAGTTGTCTCCAGGTTCAATTTTATTCTGTCAGCAATCAATTCTATGACTTTCGGATTTACTGATCCCATTGCTTTGAACGTATTGATGGCAGCGGCCCGCAACTCTGAGAACTCGGACCAGCCTTTGAAATCGCCGTCGCTGTTCGTCTGTAATAACGTCTGTAGTTCGTCTTCCAATCCATTGCTTTGTTTAGTTCCGCTGAAAATGCTCTTGCTACGGGCAAGTACGGCCATTTTTGCCATATACGGTTCACGTGCAGCTTGGATTGTATCTGGACACGGAATTCGCAAAATGCCCAGCGCGGTTTCCGCAACAGCTGTGCGCTCAGTTGCAGTCATATTCTTGTCTTGTCCAATTGCATCGATGACACGAATGAGTTTGCTGAGATGGAGGCGCTCGTCTGCCTTTTGCTTAAATATAGAACGTTTTCCAGAGGCATCTAAGCACTGCATCATTGAGCTGTGCACCAGCTGTGTGAACTGTTCCTTCTCTGTTGCCAGCTCTTGCACTTTCGTAAGCGTAGTGGCGGCCTTCAATCTCGACTCGACGGCCTGATCAAGTTTCTCTTTAGACTTCGCGGATAGATCTGCTTTTAGATCACTTTTCAGTTCAACGAAGAACTGGTTGTTGAATTCACCGGGTTTGCCTTTCAAATCCGAGTATGACTGGAAGTACTTATCCGAAACTTGCTGCCAGGTATCAGTTCCTTCGGCACCAGGAGCGGGCTTGTGCGGCGATTCCTGGCTATAATTGCGACTGTGGACGACGGCTAACATGAGAGCACGAAAATCGCCATCACTTTCCTTGGTGGCAGCACGTTCCAGGGAAAGCATTAATTGCTCCGGTGAAACACCGTAGTTCTGAGACCGCATCTTAAGCCATTCATTTCCCCTCAGACCGGAAAAACGCTCGGAAAGGTCGGAGAACTCCACAAGGTCAGCAAATTGCCGAAGCAGCTTCGTGCGGAAATCGACTTGTGTTTTATCGGATTTATCGAGGCAGTGCAATATGAGCGCTGCATACTGACCGCTACCCATAGCCCCCAGCCTGTATAGCGCGTCAGCGGCAACGATTCTCGTCTCTGGTCGGTCAGCTTGTGTAGTTGCGGTCTGAAGAATTCCAATAACATCTTCAATTGACAGCTTCTGGTCCACTTGTTCGGAGCCGATGAGACGCCCCGGTGTCACGAGCTTCTGGTCCACTTGCTCGGAGCCGATGAGACGGCCCGGTGTCACGGACGCCATCCCGACAATTGGCTTTGCAGTGTATGGCGCAACAGGCACTTGCCTGGTGATGATGTTTCCATCTTTCGGAAGCCGCCCGTCTTTACCCAGTGCCAGATTGAGCACACCAATGGAGGCAGCCACTTTTTCCTCCCAGCTACCTGAAGGATGAGCGCCACTCAACAAATTCAGAGGAATGCAGTGGGCATGCTTCTGCTTTTCCCGCAACAAATTATTGGCACTCGGTAACAGCTGATCGGCCAAATCATCTCTTAGTTTCGCGTCGATTGACTGAGTGGTGCCAACGACACTATTAACCCTGTCCAACAATTCATGAGCCTTACCATCGGCAGGCAAGAGATCTCGATAGACCTTGATGACGGCAGATCTCGATTCCGATTCACTGGCTTTGTTGCTGCCAGTAAATCCACGCTCCCGCGGCTTTTGTCCCCAGACCTTTGAAGCTTCATCAATCATTGTTGTTGGGTCAACTGCCACTGGGTGCGCTAACTTGTCCACAAACTCCGGCGCATACATTCCCAGGAATGGGATGTTGGTTGCTCCCATAAAACCATGCGCGGTCCGCTCCATCCGCCCCATGAATGTCTTAAGTACTTGAGCCTCAGCCGCAATTTCAGCCTCTGTTAACGAGGCTCGTCCGAATAGTTTCTTCACTCCGCCACGCAGCAAACCTTGCGTAATGTCGAGCATGATCGCTTTGTGAGTGATGTCTTGAACAGTTTTGCCAGATTCGCCCATTTGCCTCGAAACTGGATCCATCAAGCTTACAACACCAATAGTTCCTCGGCCGGCAGAAGCTACCGCCCCTAGCCTTATTCCTGATTGGGCAGCCTTGGCAAAAAATCCGCCGACGCCTGACACAAACATGCCGCCTTCAACCGCTAAGGCGATGCCTTCGCCCGCCCGCAGCTTTGCCACCTTGCCGATCAAAAATGATTCTAGGTTTGCTCCCTTAACCAGATGAAACTCTCCAGGCAAAGCCACTGGAACTGTCATGTCACCGTGATACTTGCGCTCCGATTTCAGCTCATGAATGTTATTTCCAAACCAATGATTTTTATTTAAAAAGTGATCCTGTTCCAACTTCATGATCGACGTGAAGGTGATCTCTTTGCCATCACCCTTGGTACTGATGTCGTAGTCATATCTGATGTAGGAAAACTTGTCCTTTTCAGCTGGCGGATTCTTATTCGGAGCAGGCAGCTCCTTCTCGATATCTTCCTTTAGCCGGCGCTCGTCCTTATCGCCCTTAGGTAAGTAGAAGGCGCCATCGAGTCCACGCATCATCCATCCATCTTTACTGTGAATAGCGATTCGATCGCCATTTTCAAGGCAAATCTCGGTAACGTTTCCTGCATCGTTACGTCTGACAAAACCTTTCTCTTGAAATACACCATATTTTTGGGCACCCCGCTGAATCTGTGCAATCACCGGGTCAAGCTCGCGGTGGCAGTCTTTCACCCAATCGCGCAGCGTTTGTAGCTTTGTCTGATCGTTCCAGTCTTTAAGGCTCAAATCCTCCGGCAGCTCCAATGCCAGTTCTGTGAATTTCTTCTCTGTTGGATCCCAGATTTCCCTCCCGGGAAACCTGTCGAGAAGATTGGTTTTGAAATCATTTTTATTACCAAGGAAACCAGGTTCTTTACCAACTTGCTCAATTCCCTTGATTATCTCCGCGTAGTTCGCGGCCTCTTTCATCAAGTTCATGGTCTCTGTGGCGCGAACAATATAGCCAGATACTTCGGACGGATTCTGAGGAGGCGCCCAGCCTTTAGCATTGATTTGGAACTCAGTGCACAGATGTTTGAACACAATGTCAGCATGCACTCTGTTTCTCTTCTCAGCGATCTCAGGCTCGACTCCTTCCAGCCAATTCTTAGTATTCTGGAACCGTAAGTTCTCATCGGGACTTGGCATATCTTCAGTGAGCAGTAATCCAGTGGAGAAAACTCTCTCGCCTGGTTGTCTATCTGAAGACTTTGCAGATTTATTCTCCAGCTCCCGAAGCTGCTTTATTGCGGACTCGACACCCTTGCCGTTGTTCATGGTCATCATGGCAATGAACGCGCTTTTATGCGCGGCGCCAGATCCAGACAAATTCGTCGGGTCTTCAGCCTGGTCTGGCAGCACCGGTACAGGCCCGCCGGTTCGACTCGGTAGGCCCAATTCGATAGCTGCATAATTAGATTCCAAAGCACGCTTGTTGAAAGCGTTCGCGGCATCGACCCATGCGCACTTGCTCACTGATCCGTAACCGCCGTTCTGTTCGGTGGCATCGAGCATGACAGCAAGTTTTAACGCCGTTGGAGACTGGCAAAGCGACTTCATCGCTTCATCATGTTGTTTACCGGACTTCTGCACCATGGACCTGACAGCCTGGAGATCTGGAGTTGTCGCCACTCCTGCGCCAATGTGCGACTTCTTCCAATTCAGAAGGTCTACGATCAGCCCTTGTGCCAAAATAGCTCTATCCGCGTCATCCTTATTCTCCTTTGCCTGTGCCCCCCGCAGCAGCGCTGCGAACTTAGTTTCTAACCTTTCGATCTCCACCGCGTTCTTAAACGAAGTTTTCTGATCCGCTGTGAGGAGATTCTCAATCTTGAGAAATGGGAATCCGATGAGGTGAACTGCAGCAATTTGATGCTCAGCCTCAACAGGCTTCTGAATTGGGGCAACCTTCGACGACGGTCCGCCCGACGGAGGTATCACGTCCTCGAAAAGAACGGCAGCGAGGGTCTCACTGCAATCCTTAACCGGATTAGGGTTCAGATCGTGGTCTTCGTCGCCTTCGAAACAATCAACTTCACTTTTACCAACCATTGCCAATCTCCACCAAGAAACAGCGTTACGCGGAACTTCACAGCTTCTGGCGGGTGCTTCGTTCTAGGGCTTAAAACTGCCGACCTGCTGTGAGTTTCCGCTGACATTAGCGGTCGAAGATGACACTTAGTTGTCACGGCTTTCCGGCTATCAATAGTGGGCGGGTATAACGCTAGCAGTAAGGAGCTTGCGGTTTCATGGCGGAGCTGGCCCCTATCGGGCAGGTTATAGACGAACGGTTTCTGATAACGTCTGAGCTCAACTCAGGTGAATTCGGTTCGCTTTATGTCGCACGACAACTAGGATTTGAACGTGAGGTTGCAATCAAGTTTCTCAACGTCGACCTCTGGCAAGACCCCAAAGCGTTGGCCAGATTCGAGCGCGAAGCCCAAATCATCGCCGGACTTAATCATAGAAACATAGTTCCTTGTTACGCTTACGGTCTCTGGGGTGGCAAAGTTCCGTATCTGGTCCTTGAACTCTTGCATGGGACGACCCTTCAACAAACCCTGGCCAAAGTTGGGCCACTGTCCTGGCAACGCACTTTTTCAATCGGAGTAGACTTGTGCAGCGCCCTTGCTCATGCGCACGCAGCAGGCGTTGTGCATCGCGATATCAAGCCAGCAAATATATTCCTCACAGAGGATGACACAGTCAAGCTTCTCGATTTTGGTTTGTCGCGAATAGGTGATCAACGATTGACCGCAACCGGGTACCTTGTCGGCACCGCGATGTACATGAGTCCAGAACAAGCCACCGGCAAACCAGCGACTGCATCGTCAGACATCTATTCGCTCGGCTGTGTACTCTACGAATGTATCGCCGATCGTCCCCCATTACTGTCCGACAATCCGATGGGACTATTGTATCTCCATCTGACCGAATATCCTCAATCGCTGATCACCGCTGACGGTACCATACCTGCCAAAGTAAACAATGTCCTTTTCAAAGCGATGAACAAAGCACCAGACGAAAGGTACTCCGATGCGCTGTCCTTCGGAACTGATCTTCGCAACGCTGTAACCGACAAAGACTTCGTTGGAGTGCCACCATGCGCGAACCCAGTCCAGATGGAATCAGAAAGACGAATAGGCAACCGCCCCGGATCGCGTCAGATCATCATGATGGCAGCCGTGATTGCGCTGATCACGTTTTCAGCAGCGGTTCTCATTTCAAATAGTATGCTATCGCAATCGTTGCTCATTTGTGCAAATATGATCCCCGCAGAGCACCGGGCAAGTTATCTTGAGTCATGGGCAGACACTCTGGAAAATCTTGGTCGTAAAGAGTCTGCGGTTCCGCTCTACGCCGAAGCGACGCGATTGCCAGCCGGCAATCCGGTAAAGCTGATCAGACAGCTCGACAAATTGATGAGGGCGATGCTCGAGCAGGGTTATGTCGCGTCTGCATCACCCTTGTTCAGACAAAGCACGGGATGCTTGTTTGCTTTAAAGATCGCGACACCTATTTCCCATCAAGATGCCGAAACCATCGTTAGTGCACTTGCGACCGACAGGCACTTCGCTGCGACTGCGCAAAAAGACTTGCAGAAAAACTATGAGTTGATCAACGCACAAAATCATGTCGAAGATATGCTTTTGTGCAACCACATGTACGACCAGTGGGCAAGGTGGCGAAACATTAGATTGAATGCTATCCCATTAACAAATGTGGAGCTGTTCTGCGACCTGTTGGCAAATATTATTCGACTGGAAAATGCACAACAGTACGGGCCGATTGTCAAACTTGTGAATGAGCAGATGCCCATGCTGCACAGAAGCCAGAGACTGGCACCGGAACTTCGTGGACTATATGGAAGTTTAATCGCCGAGGCAAACCGTCGTCATCGCGCCCCGAAGCACACTTATTCCGAACGCCTGCTGTCCATCAGCTACCCCTGGATCGAAAAAACTGCTCTAACCAACAATGAGTTAAAAGAAGTTCTGAAGGTTCTTTGTAATGAAGAAGGATATTTCTACCAAGCATCGCACCTGGCACCACTCTATGCAATTGTGATTGAAAAGCTAAAACTCAACCATTACGAAAATACCGATTACCCATGTTTGGTACAGTTCCTTCACGGTGCTTCGCTTATGAAGTCGGCTCCTCCCGCTGACGCCGCAAAGGAATTCATGGATGTCGTCAAGAAATCCAACTCCGAATCACTTGTGCACGGGGCCACGCGAGCTGCCGCCGACCTCCTGAGTGCAAGAATCTATACGCCAGTAATCAACACGGATGAATTGGAGAAATTGGCAAACATATTGCAATCGCGCCAATACGAAGGCAGTAAACCGGATCTAGACTACATATACATGTGTCAGATTTATGGCTTTCAGGAAAAGAATCAACTGGCCGGAGCCGAAAGATGCGCACGTAAGATCGTCGCTCTCACCTCTCCCCAACAGAACATTCGAAGATTCTGCGATGCCAGCGCCACACTTGGCGCAATTTTGGAACATGAATATGAAACGGCGAAATCGTACAAGGTCACTGAGGAAGCGCTCCAAATCGCACAAAAATACAACGCACCAGACACAGCCACATTTCAGTTACTCGCGCTCAAAGGGTTTCACCTGGCAAAACAGCACAATTCAATTTGTTGGAACTTTATAGATCGGGCTGAGCACGCAGCACAAATTATCGGCGAGCCAGATAACCTGAAAAATGTCCGCGCCATGCGCGGGTATGCCAAAATTGCCATGGAGCACTGAAAATAGCCTCATTCGGATAGCTGACTCAAAGCTGGTCGTCGCTCAAATTGAGTGCAGCCAATCATTCGCAAGGGTGACGATTTGCAGCTGGTGATTTCTTGCACCAAACTCCCTGGCCTGTAACAGATATTTTTTTGCAGCGTTCTCGTTCTTGGATTTCAAGGATGCGATCCCCAAAGCAAGGGCGGTGCCTGCCCACAATTCAGACTTGTCGTTAAATCGTGCTCCGCGCATTTTATCCAGTAACTTAGTGCCATCTTCAATGGATTTAGTGTATTGGTTCTCATCCAAGTGCTCCACTTGCCACTCATGCAACTCTTCAAAGTAGAGCCAATTTGATGAACCCAAGACAGCGCCAACTAGATTTACGACGTGGGCCGTGTAGACGGAGGTTCGCTTCTCGACGCTGTCCAGCAGCCCGATCGCCCCACCCCTGAACCCAGCAACATCTTTGCCCACCTGCATCTGCTGTGAATAGCACGTTAACAGATCCTTGTAATATTTTTTGGACAGCGCATAATTGCCGTGTTTTCGGTATGCTTCGGCAACGAGTGTATGTGAAGCGCTAATTGACCACATTGAACCCAGGCTCGTACACATCCCGCGAGGGAAATGCCACGGCGCAAGAACCTGAGAAGCCGATTGCAGATCATCTCTTACAATGTAGTAGCAGCAGAGGCGATCTCTAAGCCATCCTTCAAGAACATAGTCTTCCTCGTTTCTCTTTTGCTTGCGTTGATACTGTGCCAGCAGTTTCTTCGCTTTTGATACTATAGATTTGCTTATTGAGTGGTTGGCGAAAATAGCTTCATCAAGAATGGTTCTGCAGCATTGGTTGCTGTTATAGGCCAGAAGTTCTTCTCCATCTGCATGGGTAGGCTTGGGACCGGACTCAATAAATTCAAGAGCTTTAGTTGCCCATTTCGCAGCGTTTGCTCGATCAGTCAAACGCGAATAACAATCGGAAACTCTGAAGGCTTCGAGCCCGGCATTGTCGTGCACAGCTATTTTGTATTCATAGGCGTTCAATCTATACACGAGAGCTTGCTTCGGATTCTTATCCTGAAGCAGATCCGCCGTAGACATATTGATCAGGTACCATGACCAGCTTTTTCTTCTATGCGGCGACCAAGACGAGATCGATGTTTCTCCAGTCTCCACGGCGTTGTCTTTCGCACCGGTTTTCGACTGAAGCTCCTGCAGGTGGAAGAGTTCCTTCTGATACGAAGAATCCACTCCCAACATTGCCTTGCGTAATTTCAATAGTTGCAGGTGCGCGGCAAGTGCTTCCTTATAGCTTCCGCTACTTTCCAGTAACTGCGTTTTTCTGCGTTGCAGGCGCAACTCGATCGCAGTTGATCCAAGACTGTTCTGTTTGATCAGACGCTCGGCCTGAGTTAATTCCGCTTGGGCAGTTTGCCACCGTTTCATTCCGATCAGCGCTGCAGCAAGATTTAAATGCGTGTCTATTTTACGTTGAGGCGTCGCGGTGGAAGGAATCAGGGTAAGCGCCTTCCGGTAGTTCTGGGCCGACATCTCGAAGTCTCGGTTGGTGTACGCGATATAAGCGGCCTTGGATACCTGGCGCAGCTCCAAGGGAGTCTTTTCCGCGCGGCTCTCACCTGCAAACAACAGTAGCAAAAGCAGCGAAAGCCCAAGCGCCCTATGAGCCATCATCTTTTGGGAGATCCAATTTGTAGCCATAGCCGCGGGAAGTAACTATGACCGGGGCTTCGTTATCACGCTCAATTCTTTGTCGAAGACGCTTGATGCAGGTTCTCAGCGCGCTAACCGTAGATTCCGAATTGGACTCCCAGACATGGTTGAGAATTTGTTCTGGCGCAAAGAACTGCCCCTGGTGCCTCATTAAGAATTCGACGATGGCAAACTCTTTGGGCAGCAACTTTATTTTCTCGCCGTTGCGCACTAAGCTATAGGTATGATGATCAAGTCCGAATCTGGGATTTCCATTCACAGTCGGCGCAATATCTGTCGGTCTGCGTAGAAGCGCTCGGATGCGGGCCGCCAGTTCACGAATGTCGAACGGTTTGGTCAAATAATCGTCGGCCCCGGAATCGAGCCCGATCTCCTTGTCGCTGAGCGAACCTCTGCCGGTCAACATGAGAATGGGCACCTGAATTCCGCCCGCATTTCGATAGGATGCCAGCACCTCCAGGCCGCTCATGCCGGGCAGCCCCCAATCCAAGATGGCCATGTCGTAGGAGTAAAACTTAAGCCGATCAAGTCCATCAGGCCCGGTTTCTACTAGTTCAGCGGTATGATGCTGAGATTCAGCCCAATCTAATATCGACTGCGCCACCACCGGATCATCTTCGATTATGAGAATTTTGGGCAATGGTCGCCCTCTCGCGCAGTCAAATTCAGCTTCAGACCCCTTTTAATATTCCACATCTGCAGTCAATTTTGATTAATTTTGCCTCCGCCGAACTGACTGTGAGCCGATAAGTCGATATTGTTACTCTCAAGATTTGCTTTGCAAGGTTGGTTGAACAGGCGTGAAATTGCGCTATCAAGGGATTATTCTGGTCGGAATTCCGCTGATATCGCAGCTCATCTTTGTAGCGGCCTTGAGTTCAGTTGTATTTGGTCTGGAAAATGCAGCCAGTAAGGAAGCCCACGCCAAGCGAGTCATTGCTAGTTGTGATCAACTGCGTCTCAGAATCCTGTCCGCGTACATGTCCGTAGCGTCGTCACGGGTCATCGGTAACAGCAACGATTCGGCGCTGACTGCGGTGCGAGAAAGTTTTCAGAAACGACTGAGCGAGCTGACGGCGCTTGTTAAAGACGACAAGATTGCTGGCGGGTACGTTGACGAGTATGTCAAATCTACCGAACGAATTCTTGATCTACTCCAAGAGGCAGCGGAGTCCTATGAAGCCGGTGGACAACGCACTTACACGCAATTTGCCACCGAGCAAGAGTATATGGAAGATGTTTCGTTCCATCTTCTGGCAATGACGACTCAGGCCCAGAACATAAACGTCCACTATTCTCCAATCGTGGAAGAGTTTCAGCCCAAGGCCGCACAAGCTAGAAAACAATTGCAAATGGTCATCGCCATCGGAGTAGCTATCAACGCGCTTATTGCCTTGTTCCTTGCGATGTCATTTGGACGGCAAACTGTTGCTAGACTCGATCAGTTGATGGCGAACATCAAGAAATTTTCGTTAGGACAGCAGGACTTACAGCCGATTGTAGGGGTAGATGAAATCGCCCAACTTGATGAGCGGTTTCGAGAAATAGCCGAAGCGCGTAATCGAGCCGAAGAGGTAAGGCGCTCGATAATGTCCATGGTCAGCCACGACCTGCGAGCTCCTCTCACCTCATTGCACGCTGGACTGGAGCTTGGTCTAGAAGGAGTATATGGTGAGTTGCCACCAAAAATGGAACGGTTATTGAAGAGGAGCAACTCGGAAATTATCAGACTTGTGCGCTTGTCGAATTCTCTTCTGGATGTCGAAAAGATAGAAGCACAGAAGGTAGACCTGAGTATCGACGAACATTTTGTCGCTTCGATCGTTGACCTATCGCTGAACGCTGTCTACGGTCTTGCCGAAGTCAAACAGATAAAAATCTCGACAGACTTTCCAGAAGAACTTGTTATCTCCTGTGATTCTGATCGAGTGATTCAAGTCCTAGTCAACTTGCTATCGAATGCCTTGAAGTTCTCCCCAAGAGGTAGCAGCATGTTGTTGAAAGTATCTACACCGGGAGAATCCATAAGATTTGAAGTAGTGGATGAGGGACCAGGAATCAAGCCTGAAGATCAACCACGAGTGTTTGAACGATTCGAACAACTATCGCAACCTTCAAAACTCCGCATGGAAGGGAGTGGTTTAGGATTAGCGATTTGCAAAGCCTTGATCGAGCAGCACTCTGGAACCATCGGAGTTATATCTGAGTTAGGCAAAGGCAGCACCTTCTGGTTCGAACTGCCATTGAAGCCAACTCTGTAAAGAGCAATCTGCTCGGTGTGCGAAATCGGCTGTCAGTCCCGCCGATTGAACTGATACGGCAATTCAGTCAAGACGCCGCAAAGCGATCCGAAATCTACCCCAGCCGCTATTCGAATCTACAAGCTGCGCCGCAAACGCTTCGTCAATGTCTTTCTTCGATTTAATTTCTTTTTCCCCTAGTTTTCGTTGGTAGAACTTCGTCCAAAACAGATCACTAGCTACGGTCTTTAACTGATCCATTGCCGTCAATGTTTCTTTCAAACCAGAGGCATTGTTTAGAGTATCAACAGCTACGCCTGCCGATTTCCGAATTCGGCTAACTTGATCAATTTCAGTATCACTTGTATCGTCCTTGTCCTTCGCCGCTTCAATTTCTTTATCCACGGCTTTTAAAGTTTTATTCAGTCTCTCGAGATACTTAGCTTTGTCCTTCGACAGAGCGCGGACATCATTGCAGTCATCCACAAAATCTGTCGCCACCAGATTATTCTTTGCCCTCTTATGAAAGTCCAGGAAATACCGTTCGGGCAAGTAAGCAGACAAGCCACCGCGGGCACCGTATTGGTCGAATCCGGAAAAGGATTCCACCAGCTTCTTATGCGCATCTGCCAGGCGACCGCCGTGAATTCGCAGATCTCCTTGGGGATCGGTCATCTCTTTATCAGCAATCGCTTTAAATATGCGATCGACGAAAACCTTCATGTCCTTGGCTTCACCTGGCTCACCAAACCAGTCTCCATACGAAGGTGCATCTTCAATCAGACTGTCTATGAATCGACGGTTTTTCGGATCTTTGATGGCTTCGACCAATGCGTCGCCGAGCTTGTCTAACTCTTTGCCATAGCGATCAAAGTTAGCCAGGTCAAAATGTGCCAGCGTTCGCACTTGAATGCATTCCGGGACCTTGTCTTTGGGTATCGGCTTAAGCGAGTCGATTAGCTCATAAAAGTTAGTAGGCCTTGCCACTGCCGGCGCGACTCGCGGCAAACGCTGCATTCTGGCGTTTTCAACAATCAATTCACCGAGTTCGCTTGGAGAAATCTTAGGATTATCGATGATTGCATTTAGTGTTTGAGTCAAATCCTGTCCCAGCGCACGTTCTGTTTCGGCCGACGCCACCACGTGTCGTGTGACACCGCGAAGCGAATCGAGCACTCCAACTTGAGCCATCAAGCAACTATCCAAATCGATCAGATCAAGTTGTTTAGATCCCTTCCATCCTTCCTTGATCGAAGAAGTAAAATGCGGAATGGTAACCTTTCCGATGTCACCAGAAAGTCCCAGATTGCCATTGCCATGGGAATCTACGAGCATGCCCGACTTTTCTGGACTGAACCTTGTCGAAGTAAACGACAGTAAGTTCTTAACGTCTCCGCCATAGCCGGCAGAATTGACGCTGTCTACCTTTTTCATTTCGCCGTCATGTATGACATATCGGTCAATGTGATACGGGGTTGGGACAAAAAACTTGTACAGCGAAGCCGGGGTGTTCGAGTCATTTTTCAGGTCTTGAACCGCCACTTGAACAGAAATCGCAACCGGTTTCCC
Source organism: Candidatus Obscuribacter sp. (assembly GCA_021772155.1). Classification (GTDB taxonomy): domain Bacteria; phylum Cyanobacteriota; class Vampirovibrionia; order Obscuribacterales; family Obscuribacteraceae; genus JADYXS01. The sequence continues at coordinate 5,873 of JADYXS010000131.1, read as the reverse complement.
TTTCGTTTTGGGAGCAAGCGCATGCAGCTCACCGAGTCTTCGCTCAATGTTATCGCCTTTGCCAAAGTCCCTCGTTGCAATATCAATAGCAAAAACCCAATCTACGGGAATTGCCTTCGGCGGCTCCGGCAACGCCAGTTGCTTTAAAGAGCGTTCCGCATGTTGAGACACAGCAGGAATGAGTTCTCTGTACCCGAGCAAAGAAGTAAAGGCTTCCGACTGAAATTTGTTCACCGCCGCGAAGGCGTTGGATAAAGCATCGGTAACGACACTGTCTTTTGGTGGGCTTGAAGGGTAACACTCAAGCGGCGTACCACAGGGTACGTCTCTAGACTCATCCATAAAATCGCCTTACTCCGCTTCCCAGCCCGGGGAGTGATTTCATTGTGCGTTTTAAAAACGCTCTAGGGCGCTTTCTTTAATTGTGTTAATTGCGGCAATCCCCAATGCTAGTGAGAAAAACTGTTGAATTCTGTAGCAACAACGATTTTCATCAGAAATAACTGACGGCTACAAGCGATCTACGCTGCGGCAATTCGCAGGATGCATCGCAAAGATCCAAATCTATGCTCAAGGCAGTTCGATGGTGAAGATTTCATGGCAACACCTTACCGTGGAGGCAGGCTCAGCCGGAACTCACATCTGAATTTAGAGTCTCGTTCATTGCAGACCCAAGCTGACGATTCAAAGGACGAAGATGAACCTGGAGACTTGCGCAAGAATTATCTACCGAACAGTGGTGGCTTGGATGGTATCCATATGCTTCCTCGGATGCACTGCACTGGCAAAAGACCTGGCAGTGAGCGCCAATGATCGACATCCATTAATGTCACAAATCGGTATACCTACTTATGTATGGTCCAAACCTGAATCCAATCCTCAGGCAATCATTGTCGGCTTTCACGGCGGCTGCCTGCATGGGCGAGCCTTCCAACCGCTTGCAGCACGGCTAGTCAAACACGATTGGATGTTTGTCTCGTTCGACATGAGAGGCTATGGAAAATGGCATCATTGCCAGTTCGGAACAGCCGGAGACCGCACATTCAATTACCGAAGAACATTGGGCGACGTTCGGATGCTGCTTACCAAGCTACGGTCTAGTTATCCCGGTGTGCCGATCTACTGCCTGGGCGAAAGCCTAGGTGCCAATGCAGCAGTGATCGTTGCTACCGAGATGTCCGATCTTTCAGAAGGCGTAGTTCTGGTGAGCCCGGCTTTTGGTCCAAAGCTTTTCATTTCACCGAAACTGGTGTGCGATATTGCACATGCCATAGTCAAACCCAAATCGCCTCTCGATATGTCGCCGTACTTCAAAAAGAGACTCGCCAGCGACCCAAACGTGGTCTTAGAATACTTCAAAGATCCGATGCGGCGGGACCTGCAAACGCCGAAAGAACTATGGCAAAGCCTTGCGCTCAACTACCGTGGGCTAAAGTACACCAAGCAACTGAGTCCGCGAATTGCAGTGCTTGTGATTCATGGGAAAGAAGATAAGCTATGCAGCGTAAACGCCACCAAAAGAGTTTTTAAGCATATTCCAGTTCCGGACAAACAGCTCGTTCTGCTCCACAAAACTGGACATCTAATTGTCGAATCAAGCCAGATTGATGAAAACGTCGTAGCAACAATAACCCGGTGGATTGCCAGCGAGGTTGGAATGCAGGCTGCGATGAAACAAAATCACAGGCTTCCCAGGCAGACATACAGCCGCGTCATTCCACCTCGTAGCGAAGGTATGCGCAAGTAAATTGTCCTGCTGGACTGACTGAATTTCAGCGCATTATGCTCGCCGATAACTATCTGTTCACAGTACTCATGTCCGGATATCGCGCGCCGGATGTTGCGCCTTTGGGTGCTATTTCATCGATGCGGGCAAGGTCATCTGCCGTTAGTGTGATCTTCAGGGCGGCCACATTTTCTTCCAGATACTTAATGCGTTTGGTGCCAGGAATCGGCACTATATCTGCGCCTTGGTAAAGTAGCCAGGCCAGAGCAATCTGAGAAGGCGTACAGCCTTTCTCGCGCGCGAGCTCTTCTACTTGCTTGACCAGTTCCAGGTTTTTTCCGAAGTTCTCACCTTGGAAGCGCGGAGAGGTGCGGCGATAATCACCTGGTTCCAGATCCTCAAATTTCCTAAACATTCCAGTCAGAAAACCTCTACCAAGTGGACTATACGCGACAAAGCCGATGCCCAGTTCGCGCACTGTCTCCAAAATCTCATCTTCCGGATCGCGAGTCCAAAGCGAATACTCCGTCTGCAAAGCAGCAATCGGATGTGTCTTACTGGCTCGGCGAATGCTATCAGGAGCGGCTTCGGATAATCCGAGATAACGAACTTTGCCCTGCTTGACCAGACTGGCCATGGCACCAACGGTTTCTTCAATTGGTACTTTTGGATCGACGCGATGTTGATAATAGAGATCAATGTGGTCAACACCTAACCGCATCAACGATGCGTCGCAGCACTCCAAAACATACTCCGGACGTCCATTAACTCCTAAGAATTTTCCTTCCGAGTCGCGCATGTTGCCGAACTTCGTCGCTAAAACCACTACGTCTCGGCGACCTTTAATTGCCTTACCAACTAAAACTTCGTTGGTGAATGGTCCGTAGATATCCGCAGTGTCTAGAAAATCCACACCGAGATCTAGCGCTCGATGAACTGTGGCAATACCTTCCTGGTCATCAGCCCCACCTCTGTAAAACTCGGACATACCCATGCAGCCAAGTCCAATTGCCGACACTTTAAGTCCACCATTACCAAGGGCCCTATGTGGTAAGCGTGCAACGCTCATGTTCAATACTCCCCAACGACAATAATCCGACTACACCTTCGGCCGTCCACCAGTCTATCTAGGGCTCTTGACGTTTGTACAAACCAATGATGCTCGGTTCATCCTCTGGCTGCAATTCCACTGCTGAAACCTGAAGAGGGGAATCAGGCCGGGTAACTGAGTTTCTCTTGAGAAAATACTCCGAATTCTGCTCAAACCGGTTCTTCAGTAATTCGAATCCGGGTAGATCGTCTCCAATCTCAAACACTCCAAGTTCCGTGTCGACAACGAGCGCTCCTAAGGACCTAGGTTGACTAACTTCCAAGATCTGCCCCCACGCTACCTCCTTTTGCGACACACCCGCTGAAATGTTAATTCCTCGTTCCGTTACTCGAACACGATGGGCCCGTCGTCGATTTGTCCAGACATGAGCTAGCAGCACGATCCAGAATACTATGCTGGAAACCAGCAGTAGCCGCAGTAGCAAGAACGCCGGATGAGCGGTTTCCTGGAAGAAACCCAAGCACAACATGAAACATGGAAGCGAGCCGATCAACACAAATAGCCAACGCGGACTCAGTGCCGCCCGGATTGGATGAATTGAATATTCTTCATGGCAGGGAACTGGCATAGTGCCTTTATACCCATTACAGTGATGGGTAGGCAGTTCAGCTGCGCTGAAGTCTCGCGCTGCTCCCGAAGACCACTGCCAAGCCGGCCGGACACCGGCGCTCTCAGGTTTACCCCGATGTGAACGGCATCAGCAACGTAAAAAGCTCGGAAGGTTGACCAATTAAATTGACATCGAAAGCCAGTGAAGGCTGGATGAAGCTGTCTTTGTTGTGTACTCTCAATGAAATCTGCCAGCCCTTGTCGCAGTACAAGTGCATTGTGGTACCACTAACAATTGCTATTTTTAAGAACTCGGTCGGCAGTGGTAAACGGCGTACAGCAGTGACGGGACGATTCGATCCGATTCCCTTCCCGAGCGTGCCGTAGATGTTGAATGGCTGCAATTGGGTGGTGGCACCCATTCTCATCAACTTATAAAAGTCTTGATTGCCCAGTAAAAATCGAAGCAGATTTTCCGGCACCATCGAGCCATGATTAGCGGCCTGCCGTTCCAGTTCTTCCTTGAATGCCGATAGCAGCGCAGCATACATAGCTAGTTTGTTGGACTCTCCAAAATCGCGCCATGTCGACTTTCCGGCAAGCTCCAAAATCGGAGCGAAGATTTCGGTAACGGTGGTTCTGTATTCATCGGAACAATCCACCTGCAACCACGCGCGACCAAAGCTAGCAGCGTTGCTGAGCCTTGGGCTTTTGAGCGCTTTGTGATTATGCTTCGCTGATAGCCCCACTTCCCAATCTTGCATCGGACGCTTTGCAACAATGTCTCGAACATCGCCTAACTGCCCGGCCCGATCTTCTGAAAGCTGTAGAAAGAGTTCATCTACGATTGTTTGTTGAGCGAAAAGCCGCGGTTCAAGGAGCGCCAGTGATAGGACACCAGCGTTGGCTGCGTGGAGTAACTCCTTTTGCATACATAGATCGAACTGTTCAAAAGACTGCCTGGCCTGGACCAACGCCTTTGACTCCATAACTGTTGTCCGACAGGCGCTTCTTTCGGCACTGTCTATCATTGACAGCAGCACTGCATACTCGAATGCGCGACCGCTGGTATTCTGTGAACTTTTCGATGTCAACGGAGTATATAGAATGTGAGTATAGCTAATATCCATTCCCGGTCCGCATGCCGCTTTCCAGTAAATTCACTTTCTTATAGCAGAGAGTCTCGATAAGATGGATAGTTCAGCGAGGACACAGCTATGGCAGCGAATGCGACAGCGCATCCAGTCGTAATACAACAGCCAGCCTATAGATCACCCCTTAGATACCCGGGGGGCAAGCAAAAGGCCATTGGTCAGATAGCGAAGATGTTTCCCGCGTGTGCAGATGAATATCGGGAGCCAATGGTTGGCGGCGGCAGTGTCCTCTTCCATGCTCGTAGCATTTCCTTTGCAAAGAAGTATTGGGCCAATGACCAGTTCAAGGAATTGATTGCCTTCTGGCGAGCAGTGCAAAATCCGACTACCTGCAAAAAACTGATGCGGGAACTGGAACAGTTACGCACATCATTTGCATCCTCAGTGGAAATCAAAGAATATTTTCTAAAAGCTCGGGACGAAAATTCTAAAAGTGATTATCGGACCGCGCTGTTGTTCTTCTTCTTCAATCGTGTGACTTTTTCCGGCACGACTCGCGCCGGAGGTTTTTCATCGTCGGCAAGCACAGCAAGATTTACTGCATCATCCATCGAGAGGCTCGCGAATCTTCCGGAGGCACTGAAGGGAATTGAAATCACCAATACGGATTGCCTTAGCGTTATAGAGACACCAGGAAAAAATGTCTTCGTCTTTCTCGACCCGCCCTATTACACCGCGCAAAAGCTTTATGGCCGCAACGGTAGCCTACATGCTTTCGACCATGAGAAACTGGCAGCCAGCCTAAAGAAAACTGACCATCAATTTCTAATCACTTACGATGATTGCCCGGAAATTCGCAAGTTTTACAAATGGGCGAAGATCACACAGTGGCAACTTCAATACGGAATGAACAATTGCGGCAAGGACAATCTGAGCAAAGTTGGTTCGGAACTATTCATTCGAAACTACACCTAACAGTTTTGAATCCACATGACCACAGGTCACAGAACCGGAGAGAAGCCAGAACTCGCCGTTAAAGAAGTGGTTACTAGGCTAGTAGAAGTAACAAGGCGCCTCACTTCAAAACAATAACATTTAGCTATAGCGGGCTTGATTTGCGGATTGAATGAACAACACTGATACCCCAATCCGCGCCAGTCTGTGGTTAGAGCGGGCACTGCTTTTTACTTTCATCGTCCATGGTTTGGCAATGCTATCCATGGCACTTCTGCTGCTGCCTGGCATGTCCGGCGGGACTAGCCCGAACGACACGGTGCGCATCGGATACATCGCTGAGAATCCATGGCTCTGGCGCTTAGGATGGCTGCCGTGGCAACTCACAGCTTTTTCCGATGTGGTGCTTGCCATAGCCCTACTGAAAACGACTTGGATC
>JADYXS010000130.1 GCA_021772155.1 Candidatus Obscuribacter sp. | reverse complement strand
TATTCGCTGGCAGAGGCTTTACGGGCAAGTGGGCAACTGCAACAAGCTGAGCCGGTATTCAAGGAAGCTGTGACTGTGACGGACTCGCTGCCGGTCCGCCAGCGCAGTTATGTTTACCTTTTCAATAGCATGGCATTGCTCTATCAGAGCCAAGGCCGGTTCACCGAAGCTGAAGGACTCTGGAAGCAAAGCGAAGATTCCGCGCCTAAAGGCAGTGCAATGCGAGCCTTCCCGATTGGCAATCTGGCTCGCCACTATTATATCTGGGGTAAATTGCCGGAGGAAGTCCAGTACGTTGAGAAATGCCGGGAAATGGCCAAGCGTTATCCGACCACGCTTGCACTGCCTTACTGGCAGTACAACCTGGCGCAGTTGAACGAGCAAAAAGGTTTGTACAAGGAAGCCGAAGCGCAGTACAACCTGGCAATTGCAAGTTGCACAAAGATATATGGGGCCTTGCATCCGTACTGCGGCGTCACCCTCACGGGACTGGCCGACCTTTATCGAAAACAAAGTCGCTATCAAGACGCCGAGAGCACCTTGCAGCGCGTGTTGAAAATCTACGAAGGACAATATTCCAGTGAGCACCCTGATATTGCAGAAACGAAGGTACACCTGGCAAGAGTCCTGTCTGACCAAGGAAAGTACGCGCAGGCTCGCGAGCTGGTACAGGATGCTTTGAAGACGGAAGAGGCGGCGTTCGGAAGTACAGATAATCTCTTTGTTGCCAGAGCCAAAGATTGCCTTGGAAACATTTACCGACAATACGGTCGCTATCAAGAAGCACAGCAGATGTTAGACCAAGCGCTGGAAATGAAAAGGCATGTTCTTGGCGCGGACAATGTCGAAGTAGCAACAACCATGCGACATCTGGCAATGGTACAAGAGGACCAGGCAAACTATCCACAAGCGGAGGCTTTACTAAAGTCATCACTTTCGATCATCGAAAAGCAAACGGGCTCCGAGCATCCAGAGCGGGCCGAGGCAATCAACGCTCTGGCGCACGCGTACTTGCGGGACGAGCGGTTTGCCGATGCTGAACCGCTTTTGAAGAAGGCTTTGGAATTGTCCGAAAATGCCCTTGGTCTGGACAACGTTGTCACCGCCAATGGTGCCCGAGACCTCGGGACGTTATACATGAAACAGAAGCAGTATGCCGAAGCGCAAAGTTATCTGCAAAAAGCGCTAACGATCGACGAGAAGCTATATGGCGACAAGGCACCACAAATCGCAGCAGACTTAATTTCTCTGGCCACTGCCTATGGACTGCAAAGCCAAAGCGATAAGGCCGCGCCACTTTTGAAACGAGCAGCCGAGATCAAGAACGTTCTGGCGGGCGGAAATGCAGTGCCAGACGAGACACCGACGCTAACAACAAACACTACCAGCGATCGTCCAATCACCGACAAATGGGCGCTTGTTATTGGCATCAGCAACTTCAAAGACTCATCGATTAATCTAAAGTACGCCGCCAAAGATGCAACTGATTTCAAAAACTTTTTGATCAACACACAAAAGTTCCGACCGGACCACGTAAAACTTTTGACGGACGAATCCGCCACGCGCGACAATATCATCGGCATGATGGGCGAAAAATGGCTCGGCAGTCATGTTAAAGATGACGATCTCGTTGTTGTTTACGTTTCCAGTCACGGTAGTTCCGCTACGGCCGAAGCTGGTGGAGCGAATTTCCTGGTTGCTTATGACACCAACAAGAACAGTCTTCTTGCCACCGGCATTCCGATGCAGTGGCTGACGAAAATCGTCTCGGACCAAGTTCATTCGAATCGGGTGGTGCTGCTGTTGGACGTTTGTCACAGCGGGGCCGCTGGTGAAGGGCGCAAATCGCTGACGCGCACAGCCGGCATTGATCCGCGAGTGCTCAAGATGGGCGATGGACAGATGATTATCTGCTCCAGCCAGGCCGACCAGGTGTCCTGGGAATCACGAAACTACGAAAATAGTGTGTTCACACGGCGCTTGATGGAGGCCTTATTGAGCAATAAGGATCAGACGACCATATTTAACGCTTACAAGCAGTTGAAGATTCTGGTGGAATCGGAGGTTTTGCGCGACCGCGGCGAATTGCAAACGCCATTGCTGGTTAATAAGAACTGGCTCGGAAAAGACCCTACTTTGTCCACGGACACAAGTAATAAGTAAGGCACTTGCCACTGCTTCTGGTTAGCGCAGCATCTATTAACTAATTTGGAACTTAAAACGTACGGTCGCAGCAATTTACTGGCCCATTGAACCGCCCGGGATCCGCGAAACAGGCAAATGTAGGCGCTTCAGAACTGTATATCTTTTGAGGCCATGGAAAAAATCGATTCCTCCCTTAAACGGGCATAAGCCTTTGTCTTGTGGGAAATTTCTTTAATCGACCGTTATATACGTAATTTTCGCTCGCGCCGAGCAGGCTCTCTTTCGTAAGTTGAAATTGCCTTTTCGTTTTTTACTGTGTCATAGGAGATACAGTTGCTGAACAGTTTGTCGAGGCACCATCCCGCTTCGTCATTCCTATAGCCTAATCAATGTCACTCACGTAGTTTCTGCAGCAAGGCTGCTGCGTTAACTGCCTTACTCCGTTCGGAGAAGATCATGAAAGAGCCAACGACACCAGCAGTGCCCGGCACTCTGGAAGATGTTTATCAGCGCCTTGGGCGCCTGGAGTCAAAGGTCTTCGGCGACGCTGCCGTGCCACCCCCTGTGGTGACTCC
>JADYXS010000129.1 GCA_021772155.1 Candidatus Obscuribacter sp. | reverse complement strand
GGCGGTGGATATTGCCCACCTGGCGGCGGTGGCGGTGGATATTGCCCACCTGGCGGCGGTGGCGGTGGATATTGCCCACCTGGCGGCGGCGGCGGTGGATACTTCCCACCAATCGGTGGCGGTTATGGCGGCGGATATTGCCCGCCTGGCGGTTACGGCGGAGGATACTGCCCACCTGGCAGTGGTGGCGCACCGTGCCTGCCAGATCCTGGCTATGGCGGTAGTCCTTGCCCTCCAGGCTACAACGGCGGTGGCGATGGCTATCTGCCACCCGATAGTGTGTGTGTCGACGACACCCAGCGACCTGTATGTCCTGTGGTTCCGACTGAGCCGAAAATCATCGTCAACGTGATTCTTCCGCCCAGGCTGGTTTGTCCACTACCTACACCGGGCGATCCTTGCCCGAAGGCAATCAAAATTCCATGTTCCGATCCAAAAGGTGTGAGCAACGGCTGCCGGTAATGCCAGCCTAAGCTTCGTCGAACGCGTAAGTTACTTTGACGAAAGAGTCTGAGTCTGCCGCGCGTTCGAAGGCCGTACCGACCGCGGAATCAAGTAAGTCGATGATTGCCGGATCGTAATTCGCGATTGTATTCACGTCGTAGATGCCCATGTTTGCGTCATCATCCATGTATTCTTCTGATTCGAATCCGGCTAAGAAGCGCCAGCCGCTGTCAATTTCATTGTCCGGATCTTCGCGGTACATGAACCCAACCGGATGACCGTCCACAGTTATGAGGTCCGTGGCAAAACACGCACCGTAATCGGGCGCGACTTCTTTCATGTCTTCTGCTGCTTTGAAAAACTTCTTCTCAACCATGAGTCTGCTCCTAGCTACCGGTAGTCTATGGATTGTTGACTGGCCCAATCGTTCCCAGGCTGACGGATTCTTTACTGAAGGGTTTGTCGAAGTTGGCAAAAGCATTTTTGGGACCATAGTAGAGCCCACTTGCCAAACCTTCACCAAATCCCATCGGAAGGGCGTACACAACGCCGCCGCTGGACGAGCCTTCCAGGTCCGCAACGTCGTCCATGTGCTCGTGGTATCGCTTGGCGCTGAGCCGGGTTATCGCGATCGGCGTGCCAACCATCAGTGCCCAGAAGCAGCCCGCTGTGCGCAGTGGAATCGCTGCCAGTTTTTTGCCGACGGTGTCGGAATCCTCAGCAGCGCTTGGCAAGATTGTTGCTGTACAGAGCGAAGAGGTGATGAGAAGTGCCAGGCTAAATTTTCTCAAGTGACGATCCTCAGTGGTAGACGGCAAAATATCACAGACAGCCTTGGCAAGTGATTAGCATAATGATAAGGCGGACATAAAATTACGATGAGAATCACAGCCATATTTCTTTTGGGGCGCCGTTCGATATCTAGTTGGTCACTTCGGGCGCAATGATGTAAACTGGGACTAGGCACTAAATATGGTGGCTCTACCGCGAGTCGTCCTGCATTCGGAATGCAGAGTACAAGCGCCTGATCCCTTTACAACGAAAGTAAAAGAGTGGCTTTCGAATGAGAGTATATGGGTATGTAGCTAGAGAGACTCAGTCTGAACTTGATTGTTTGTGTCTGATCAGTTAACTGTCGCGCCGCAGGATCTAAAAAAATGGAAATTCAAAATGTGAGATCACTTCTTGCCCCCTATGGCAATTTTACTGTCGAGGTGATCGATCACAGCCTAAAAGGTTCACCGCGGAGATTTTTGTCCGCAGATCGACACCGGCGGACAGGCGAACCAAAAGACGCTCGTTTATACGACACCCGTGAAAGAAAAGTTTTGATTGAAATTATCGATTTCACTCAAGTCGACCAAGCGAAGACTCGTCTTTCCAAGATAGAAATGGTTGAGCCGGGATTGCTTAAGTACAATCGCTAATCGCTTTAACCGTTTTACTTTGCGGGGCATGCTTACGCGCCCCACGTATCCCAATCTTCTGTAGGGGCGGCGCGTCATGCGCCGCCCTATTTTTGGGATGTAGGGGCGGCTGCCATGCGCCGCCTGGTTTAGTCGCAGCCGGTTCTGCCTTCATACGATTGTGTTGTTTGACGCAGCTCGGGATCGACAGCGACCCGGTCGTCAAACACAAAGCATTCGCCGCGCCAATGGGCGCCGCCTACTTGTTCAAAATAGCGCAGAATGCCGCCATCCAATTGAAACACGTGTGGAAGATCAAGCTCTCTCATAAAAAGCGCCGCTTTTTCACACCTTATGCCGCCAGTACAAAAAGAGACGATCGTTTTATCTTTAAAGTCGCTTTGATCGCTGTTGGCGGACCTGCGAATCTTTTCCGGGAATTCGCTGAAGCGCTCTATACCGAAATCTACAGCACCTTCGAATGTGCCAATTTCAACCTCGAACGCGTTGCGAGTGTCCAGAAGTACGACTTTGCGCCCTTCGTCGTCATGTCCGCGATCCAGCCATAATTTCAATGTTTGTGGATCTATGGCTGGCGCACGGTGTTCAGCCGGCCGAATCATCGGGTGGCGCATTGTGATGATTTCCTTCGCGATCCGAACCACCATGCGGCGAAATGGCTGCTTTGCCGAGTGACTGTCTTTGACATCAAGATCGGTAAAACGCTGACCGAAGAGCTCATCGTGCCGCAGAAAGCTTAGAAAAGCGCTAATGGCAGTGCTTTCAGCTGCCAGGAATAAATTGATTCCTTCCGGGGCAAGCACAATCGTCCCTTTTAACTCGAGGTAGTCGCAGCGCTCCTTGAGCAATTCGCGCCACGGCTCCAAGTCGGAGATGCCGACGAACTTATAGGCAGCGATGTTGACGATTTGCATAGCCATTCATTATACCGATGGCACTCGAACGTCCGAGCCTGTCCGGCAGTGGACGTGTCAGAAACGTCACTTGAGGACTTCTCGATGTCAGCAACTTTCGTTTAGATGCTTTAGCGAACCGCCGGCAAGACCACAGGGGCTTGAAGAGCGTCATTGCTGGTTGAAGTGGCAGGAGCAAATACAAACAATTGCCAGAATTTTAAGATTGCCACTTCCCAGTTATCCAAAACGGTTTTAGATGCACTGCTTCCGGTCAGCTGGTAATGCTCGTCGATTAATCGACGAAGTTCGGTCGTGTCGGTGCCGGCAGCTCGACGCATTTGTTTGCCCATGTCGAGGTTGATGTGAGCGGCCAAATTTGTGCCGCACTCAAGCAGATAAGCTACTCCACCGGTCATGCCAGCGCCGAAGTTTCGTCCAACTTTTCCCAGCACAACTACTGTTCCGCCAGTCATGTATTCGCAGCAGTGGTCCCCAGCGCCTTCGATGACAGCGCTGGCCCCGGAATTGCGAACTGCGAATCGTTCACCGGCGCATCCGTCAACGAAGAGTGCACCGCCGGTGGCGCCATATAAACAGGCATTTCCAACTGTCACATTGGCGTTCAACGGTTCTTGCAGAGCCTGGTCCAAATGGGGCTTTGCTTCGGATGCATTTGCGTTTCCAGCCGCGCGAACGACAATCTGTCCGCCATTCATGCCCTTGCCGACGAAATCATTGGCGGCACCGAGCAAAGACAAACTAAGACCGGTGACATTGAAAGCGCCGAAACTTTGTCCGGCGGTGCCGGTGAAATCTAGGCGTACTTGACCGCGGAACTCGCCGTCGCCGTGCCGATGTGCAATCCAACCAGCTATGCGCGCACCGACGGACCGGTCAGTATTGCTGATTGGGTAGGACTTTGAGACGGATTCATGGTGCTCTAACGCTTGCTTGACCTCGGGTTCGACCAAAATTAAGTCATCCAACACAAGACCATTTGTGTGGACATGATTTGCACCAGGACGCCATCCCGGAGTGTGTTTCAACAAGTTGGAAAAATCCAATTCGGAGCATTTATTTAGTGTGACATCGGTCCGAGCACCCAGAAGATCGGTGCGACCAACTATCTCATCGAGGCTTGAATAGCCAAGCTCGGCCAAAATATGCCGAACTTCTTCCGCGATGTGGAGAAAGAAATGTTCGATCTGTTCCGGTGTGGCAGTGAACTTCTCACGCAGAGCTTGCTTTTGACTGGTGATGCCGACTGGACAATTGTTTGTGTGACAAACTCGAGCCATAATGCAGCCTGCGGCAATTAGAGCAATCGTGCCGAAGCCATACTCTTGCGCCCCAAGTAGCGCAGCAGTTACGACGTCCCAGCCCGTGCGAATTCCTCCGTCCACCCGCAACAGCACACGGTCGCGCAGTTTGCTGGCGAGCAGAACTTGATGCACTTCCGATAGTCCGAATTCCCAGGGGATACCGGCATTCTTGATTGAGCTGACGGCTGCAGCACCAGTCCCACCGTCATGCCCGGAAACTTGGATAACATCAGCATTGGCTTTGGCCACACCTGCGGCAATCGTGCCGATGCCAGCGGATGCCACCAGTTTTACAGAAATAGATGCCCTTGGATTTACCTGTCGCAGATCGAAGATGAGCTGAGCTAAGTCCTCGATTGAATAGATGTCGTGGTGAGGCGGCGGGGAGATCAGCGTCATGCCATGTTTGGCGCGGCGCAACTTGCCGATATACTCAGACACCTTGTGGGCCGGAAGCTGCCCGCCTTCGCCAGGCTTGGCCCCCTGCGCGATTTTGATTTCAAGCTGTCTGGCGCTTGCGACGTAGTCGGTGGTAACACCAAATCGAGCTGAAGCAATTTGACGGATTGCAGAGGCGGAATTGTCACCGTTTCGCAGTCCTCGAACCAGTGGTGAAACTGACGCGTTTTCTCCTGATGCATTTATGTTTGAACGATATCGCGCCGGATCTTCGCCGCCTTCGCCGGAATTCGATTTGCCCCCGAGTCGATTCATCGCTATGGCGAGGACCTCATGCACCTCTCGCGACAGGGCGCCGAGTGACATTCCTCCGGTGCAGAATCGTTTTACGATGCGTTCTGCGGACTCAACTTGGTCAAGTGCGATTGGTTTGCGATCAGAAACGTGAGTCAACAAATCGCGCACTGCAGATGGTGGCCTATTTCGAATCAATGCAGAATACGCGCGAAAGGTCTCTTGGCGTTGATTTACATCAATGCTCTGGTCCTTGAGGCCCAGGGCTGCATGAAGCGTCTTGACGGTATCCGGATTGTTTCCGTGAAACTCTCCATTGACTCGATTCTTCAGTAATCCATGATCTGGCAACGACGGCGGGTTGGAATCGAAACCGAGCGAATGGAATAACAGGGTTTCACTCTGCAGTCCAGCAAATCCCAGACCCGGCAGGTGCGTTGGCGTTCCCTGAAAACATAGTCCGACCACCTCGTGAGACAGACCGATGTTCTCGAAAAGTTGTCCGCCAATGTAACTAGAAAGGGTGGTGATGCCCATCTTTGCTAGCGTCTTAAGCAGAGCATCTTCTATGGCGATTCTGAAACTGCGCTGAGTTGTGACCACATCATTGGCTGGTGTACTCGAACCCAGCGAGGGCTGTTTGATCAACTCCCACATCAAATAGGGTGATACTGCCTCTGCACCATATCCGAACAGGCAAGCGAAGTGATGCGGGCTCCAACACTGCGCAGTATCTGCAACTATGGAACAGCATGTGCGCAGGCGCTCGTGAATTAGATGATTGTGTACAGCCCCAACAGCAGCCAGGACTGGAATTGCTACGCTGTCCGAGTCAATGAACCTATCTGACAGGACAATAATGTTCTGCCCCTTGCGGACAGCTTCCGTTACTTCCGCGCAGAGCCGGTTCAATGCAATTTGCAGATTGAATCCTGTTTTGGCTGTAAGCAATGAAATTGTTTGAATGGAAAAGTTCGGTGAGTGTTGAGATAACGAATCCAGCTCAGCATCGTTCAGTATTGGTGTCAAGCATTTGATCAGGCGCGCGCCGGCCCGCGACGGAAGTACCGATTGGCTCTTTGCGCCAAGGTAAGTGCATAGCGACATGACGATCCGCTCACGCAGGTGATCGATCGGCGGATTGGTTACTTGCGCGAAGCGCTGTTTAAAATAGTCGAATAAGCTGCGAGGCTTCTTTGAAAGAATCGCCAAAGCAGCATCGTCACCCATTGAGAACAAGGGCTCTTTGCTGTCTTCGGCCATGGACCGAATCACCCCAATCTCTTCTGCTCCAATGCCTACTGCCACTGCTTGCTGGGTAAGAGACTGAAGCGAAAGTTGCGGTGTGTCATTGAATGGCTGTGGATTCAGTTGCACTCTTTCTTCTTGCAGCCATGAATCATATTGATGCAGTGTGGCGCATGCCCGACGTACTTCGTCATTGAAGCTGATAGCACCGCTATTTAAATCTACGGAAATAATTTCGCCGGGACCTAGCCGCCCATTGTTTGCCACCATATCCAGTGGCAGAGGAAATGCACCGGCCTCGGAGCAAAGAAATAAAGTGCCGTCTTTCAAAATTGTGTAGCGAGCTGGACGCAGCCCATTTTTATCCAGCAATGCGCCGGCCGTGCGCCCGTCTGAATAGACTATGAGGGCTGGTCCATCCCAAGGCTCTTGATTCGCTGCATGATACTCATAAAATGAGGCCACGCTTGGTTCAGACAATTCGCCGTTTTCGCCGGAGGCTTCAGGGATCAAGCGCATGAGGGCTTCTTCTGTCGACAACCCGGCGCAGACCAAGAATTCCATCAAATTGTCGAGGTTGGCTGAATCCGAACCGGTGCGATGCACTACCGGCCAGCCTGCGGCGCTCTGATTCATGAAGGCAACCGATTCGAACAGTCGAGTGCGAGCGAGCACTGCTTTGCGGTTACCTGCCAAAGTATTGATTTCGCCGTTGTGCCCGAGCAGGCGAAAGGGCTGGGCCAGACGCCAACGCGGCATGGTGTTTGTGCTGAATCTACGATGGATTATGGCGAACTTCGAAGTGAACAGCTCATTGCGCAGGTCACTGTAGAAATCCTTC
>JADYXS010000128.1 GCA_021772155.1 Candidatus Obscuribacter sp. | reverse complement strand
CATTGATGCTCCACGCGCTTGCACCTGCACTTTATCAGTGGCGATAACGAAGCCTCCGTTTCCATCTGCTATCACCTTAGCGTTTCCCGTGGCATTGGCTGAGGCGCCATCTTTTAGATGAACGTTCACGTTGTCCGAGGCGCGGACATGTGAGAGTTTGTAGGCTGTCACTTTTGCATTGTTGGACGCGACAATGGAACTATTCTCAGCGCGGACCGTACAATCGTCCTTGGCGATAATCTCCCCTTTCCTACCGATTATTGTTGTCCGATCAAGTCCAATTACGGTCACGCCGTGGGCCGAGTATGGCTCTCCCGTGTGACTGGCAGCGGAGCCTTTCAAAATTTCTCCATGCCAATGCGTTCCGTGTTGTTTGTCTATCGGAGTGAGTCCGGCTCCTTCCACAATTACGGTCGAGTCCTGTACAGCTTTGACTTTTACGTTATCAGTGCATTGGACGGTGGCATGCCCGGATGCCAGAACCCTCGCGTTTTCCGAAGCGGCGACAACCGAAGTATCTGCGGCAACAACACGCGACGAACCCCTCGCGTAAACGTTGGATTCCTCGTTAGCGTGAACTGTGGTTTGGTCCTTGGCCGTTACTTGTGCTTTTCCATACGCCTTCGCTGTCGAGTTACCCAGCGCGACTCCAGTTGCATTGTCGGTAATGCGTAGGGATGCTGAATCTTGGACAGTTACCTTAGAGGAATCTTGCGCCCGGACATGGGTACTGTCGAAAGCTTCGCACCTGGACGAACCAAGCGCTGTCACATCCGCTCTATCGAGCGCAGCAACTGACGAAGCATCGTTCAAGGTTGCCTTTGACTCACCGCGCGCCACACCGGTTGATTCGTTGAAAAGTGTCGCTTCTGCGCGCCCCATCAATTCGACGCGAGCTCGATTATATGCAGAGACGGTTGAATTCTCACTAGCGGCCACGGAACTGTCATGGCGGGCAATGATCTTTGTGGTGCCTTTGCAGGTGACTGAACTGGAATCGAATAGGCCGACGCTACAGTTGCCTTGGGCCTCAATTCGACTTTTGCCCATTGCGATTACGGACGTTTCGTCGAATGCTGAAACTTTGGCATTACCATGTGCTTCGACAGTACTTTTGCCAGACAATGTGACCGTAGTGCTATCCGAGCACACGACGTTTACGTTGTTAGTGGCTTCTACTTTGGAATTTCCAGTTGCCTTGACGCTAGCTTCGTCGAATGCATAAACTTTGCATTCACCGGAGACTTTCACTTTTGCCTGGTCCACTGCGCCCACAGATGCTTGTCCGCTGGCTTCTACCGTGGACTGATGATTCGCCGTGACTGACGACTGATCGCGAGCCACCACTGACGATTTGTGGTACAAGGTAACGCCTGCAGAATCCCTTGCGGTCGCCTTGGCGTCGCCGTATAAATGCACCACACTTTGACCCTCAGCAGCGACAGTCGTCCTATCTAATGCGTGTACGGTGCTGTTTTCTCGAGCTGCAATCATGGCAGCATCATGCGCCTCGACCTTTGTGGTGCCGCGTGCATCGACGTAACTGTTCCCTTTTGCTTTTACTTCGCCATCGCTTACCCTTGCATGGACGCGATCGCCTATTTCAATGGTGCCTCCACGACACAAAAGAATTGCATCGCCCGTGGCGTTCACCTTGGCACTTCCTTCAACAAAATGGATGCCGCTTGAGACCTCATGGCTGCCATCTTTGAGCACGGTCACTTTGGATTCTGTTAGATGGACTGGCGAGCGCCCACCTGCCTCCTTCGGTACACTTGCCTCGACCAGCTTGTAAAAATCAGTAGCTGGTGTTTTGGCGTCGATTTTGATCTTCCCGTGGTCCGTCAGAATCTTCTGAGCCATTGGATCTGACTGGATTTGTTTCTGCATCTCCGGGTTTTTCGCGACAGCATCACTTAAAGATGTCGTCCCTTGCTTCCTCGAAGAGAATTCTTGCTTGCCCCGCATCAGCCCGCCTAGGGCTGCCATCGTAAAGGCGCCTTCCAGCATATCTTTCGTCGAAGCTATCTTTCCATCCATGAGCGAATGCGCGTTGGCAGACACGATGCCTGCACCAGCTCCTGACAGCATGTGCCGAGCAATGTCTTGCTTCGTAGAATGTATCAACCATGGCGCGGAGTTACTGAACGCGCGTTTACTTGCCGAGGTCAAACCGAGGTTGAAGGCGCTTAGTGAGCCGAATGTCAATGCGCCTGCTGTGCCGTTTTTCAGGTGCCCGGTTAAAACGTCCTTTCCTGGCTCGCTCGGGCTGAAGAGAAAGTCGCAAGTAAATCCCGCTGCTGCTGCCTCACCAATAGTCAGAGAATTCATTCCGCGAGGTGTTTTCGCAAATTGAGCCAGTCTTGTGCTTTCGGCGAGACCCAGTTTCTGAGTCATTGAGGACATACCTTTTCTGACAAACTTTTGGGAGATCGAAAACGGCACCAACATTCCGACAGCATTGCCCAGTTGTTGGGAATACCAGGCAGATGACGTCATACTGTAGCGTGCGGGATCATCAACCAGGTTCAACTTGCCTACTGTCTTATCACCGCAAACCTCATTGACGAGCTGTCCTACAGAGTTGGCAGGCGCCTGAATGGCCGAATAGAACGCCGCACGTGCGAACTCACACAACGCGTTTGGGGGATTGTTCTCAGCGTCGTCTTCGCGACTTGCGATTATTTTGTCAGAACCCATTTTGAGAAACTCCACAAGGGAAAGTTTCATCAGCTTAGGTATCAAACATTTCTAAGTTGTAAACTGCTCTGCGGAAAATACGCATTACCTCGCCAGTTAACAGCTGGCTAAGGCATCAAGCTGGATTACGTGGCTCTGGGATTGGCAACAGTTTTGTCGGGGTATTTTGTACTCATGGGTACAGATGCGGATCAGTCGAACGAAGAGGTACGCGCAGCAGAGGCTGCGGTTGCAGATACCGAGGCGCGTTGCGAGAACTGAGGCAATTTGTAGCAAGTGAGTTTTCGAGGAGCTTGTAAATGATCAGAACACGTCCGGTAGCTGCGTTCGGAATCTTGATGGTTCTGTACTTTTGGGCAGCAGATCCGGCTCATGCTGATAACGCGTCTTGGGAAAGTCATAATAATGCGGGCAAATCGGCGCTCAGCAAGGCTCGTTATTCTGATGCTGAGAAGTTTTTTTTCCACAGCACTTAAAGAAGCCCAACAATTCGGACCGTCAGATGCTCGGGTTGCCGTCAGCCTCTCCAATTTGTCGCAGCTCTACAAAGCTCAAGGTAAATTTGCGCAGTCAGCAGCACTGGCTCAAAGAGCCCTATTAATGACAGAACGATCGCCAGGTGCAAAGGAAAAAAACATTGCGCTGCTTCTGAACAACTTAGCTGGGCTGCGTCAAGACCAAGGAAAATACAATGACGCCGCGGGGCTCTTCAAGCGAGCTATCGCACTCCAAGAGAAGGCAAAGGACCCAGATTTAGCGTTTACGTTGAATAATCTGGCCAGTCTGTACCAATCACAGGCAAAGTATTCTGAGGCTGAGCCATTACTGAAACGGTCATTGACAATTTTAGAAGCGTCAAAGGGGCCGAATTCTCTAAGCGTCGCTCCGAGCTTAAGCAATTTGGCGGAACTGTATGCATCTCAAGGCAAGTACGCCAAAGCTCAGCCTTTATTTGAAAAAGCTTTGTCAATTTACGATGCTGCGCTTGGAGTGAATCACCCTGATGTGTGTCGAACTTTGTTGAGCCTTGCATCCGTTTATCAAGCCCAGGGAAGACACGCCGACGCTGAACGTCTAATAAGGCGCTCGCTCGCTCTTGCCGAAACGAAGTTGGGTCCGTCACATCCAGATGTAGCGGCAGGTCTTAATAGCCTCGCCGCGCTATATCACTTGCAAGGCAAGAATACGAAGGCTGAGCCTCTTATTGTGCGGTCATTGGCAATCATGGAAACGACCTGCGGTCCAAATCATCCTAATACGGCAGTGGTGCTGGATAATTTGGCAGAACTCCGTGCATTGCAAGGTAACTATGTTGCGGCCGCACCACTACTGGCACGCTCAGTAAGAATTAGGGAGATGTCACTGCGCCCGAATCATCCAGACACGGCTCGCGTTTTGGAACAATATGCGGGTGTTCTGCGAAAACTGAATAGAACGACCGAAGCTGAAAAATTGGAATCGCTGGCTAAATCAATGCGATCTTGATGCCGGAAAATCTGATCAACACAAAGCGCCGTACGGTCCACGTATGCAATTACGGATAACGACGACGCGGTGTTTTGATATCCTGGAGCTTACGCACCATGGACGCAGAAAGCTTGCGAGGCACTTGGGGCGTAAGGTGGATAATGAATTCACCTTGCGACATAACCGTCGATTGGCATTTCTAACAAAACAAGTATGCGCTCATTGCGTTTTTCGTTAGCAATAGATGGTCCCTGAGGGCATATTAGCTTCAAGATTCCCATTAACTGCTCGGCGCTAAAATCGTTGTGCACAATAATCGAATCACGCCCACTCTGGACAGCACTCGATTCAGCTTCGACAGTTTGGTGCTGTTCTTGATCACTTATTACTTGATGTCAGTATCCTTGATATTACTGTCCCTGCCGGACGGAATAGAAGTGGAGGCGCCACTGGTCGTTTGCGTTTGGGAATCGGTCTTCTTCTTGTTGCGATTGACAACAAACTTAGCGCCGAAATAGATTGTTGCTACGAAAGTTATCACTATGGCAATTATGCTGTTTGTATCGTAATTTTCCATTTGAAGCTCCTTGAGATAGTCGTATCTGCAATCGAATGTGTCGAGCTAAGGCTGACATGCGTAGTGGCAATTCTGCTTTTGGGCTACATTCATACTGGCACGGAGAAATGGTCGAAACAAGGCAACATTCACGATTTTAATCATAGTTTTCGTGCGGATTGAGATGCGGATGCATTTCGTATCCATATCCTTGATGGGTAGTTTTGCAAGCCGGTCGGACATCGCTTGCTGCGCATTTCGCATACGGGTCAATGAATTTGCCGGTCGTCGAAAGCAAATTGCATTCCGGCATCGTGCTGCATATTGCGGATGCTGGTGGACCAGATTGTAACTTGGAACTATGGGAGCCTAGCCCAGCGCAACAAAATGCTTAGCGAGGCTGAGGTGTATACCGTTTTGCGCAACATTGTTGTCGAGACTCTTTTGGCGGTGCCCGATGAAGTGACGGCAATTGCTTGTTGTTGGCGGCGCAATGCCACCACTCCGAGAATGATGTGAAGTAGAAGTTGAGGACAAAAACCAATCCAGTTAATGCCGCGTTATCGTTGAGAGGAGTCTGCAGCATCGCCGGTGACGCGAACCATGACCACCTCAACCAGCCACTAGCGGTCTCCGGAAGAATCTGAGCAGCCGTGCACACCCTGAGTCACATACTAATTATGAGGTCGAAATTCATCGATCGACGTGTTACACCCATGAAACACCTTCTCGACTAAATTCATTGTTGTCACGAAGGAGAAGCTCTACATGTCGTTCGAAGACCTGCTGCAAAATGATGGCGGACCTTTTAAGTTCTCGGGAGCCGAAATGTCGGATTCTGTGCGGGCCAGTCGTTTGTTATACGAGCACCAAATTCAGACGCACGAGCCACAACCGGAATACTTTCGGCCTGCGACAAATCCATTCATTCCTGTGAAAATCAGTCCCGAACCTGCTGCCATACGGCCCCGGGGGCACCAAATTCAGACTCGCGAAGCACCAGCCTCCGCTCCCTATCTGGTTCCAGCAACTCCGGTCCCGGGCGAGTCATGGAAAACCGGCCCTGAACCCGCTTTCAAACCACCCCGGGAGCATCAGCCGACCGAACACCCGAAATCGGTGACGGATTTTGAGACGAGACCAGAATACGTCTTTCTTACTCATACCGCCGACGTTCTTGCTATTGCGGCGGGCGTGACTTCTACGTACATCTCGGCGTACATCACGATGAACCGCGCGCTGCCGCATGCAGCGCCCGAGCACAGTCTCAGTCAGCAATCCGTATCACAATTGAGAAACAGCATCACCGAAATGCGCTTGAACCTTATACAAAGCGTGGTGATTCCTGCCGAGCAAGGAATGACCAGACTCGGATGGCAGGTCGGTGAGCCCTGGATCACGCCACGAAATCGCCATCTGCTAGCGTACAACGGTCAGATCTTCGGAAAGGAGGGCCTGCCCAGAGATAGCGATCTGTGGCGCGATAGACATGGACGTCTCTTTGCTGCACCCAACTCCTTCAATCAAACGAAAACGGTGTTCCGGTCGGAGCTAAACACAGCATTGGAGAACGGCGCGCTAAATCCACGCGAGGCCTCTCTTGTAAGAAATTTAAGGCAAGCAGAGCAAGAATTGGTCAGGCTGACAGCCTTAGATGCAGCTCTAGACCGAAACGTACATCGTCTTTCTATGTTTCCGAACGCTAATGAAAGTGTGTTCCGAACGCAAAACGGCTTTAACCTGCAGAATCGACACAACACGCTGCTTGATGCTGCCAGGCGAGAACTTACGGCCGCCGAACTTGCAGACAGGCAAGCCATTTCGAACGCCCGGCGAGGATTTGGCACGATGCTCGCGGCTCATGTCGCAGGCAAGGTCATTGACCGAGAATTCTTCGAGGGAACACCGATCTCATTTCGCACCGGCGCGATTGATTACGTTTCCTCGTCCATAGTTCTATCTAGGTTGCACTGGGCGGGAAAAGGCGCAGTGATCCTTGGAGCGCATGTTGCATCGAGACTACTGGACTACCGAATGAATTCGTTCGAATAATCAGCAAATAATGCCATTCAACCTGATAGCTGTACATGCTTCATTTCTCAATTCTATGCGTGAGCAAATCAAGCTGAGTCTCTCTGAGATTGCTCAGTTTCGGACGCACTGCATAGAGATGATATGCCTTTATTACCCTTGGATTTACAAGGGGGATCAAAAGGGGATCATGCTGCTTTTAGTGTTCTGAAATGGTCGGGACGACAGGATTTGAACCTGCGACCTATTGCTCCCAAAGCAACCGCGCTACCAAGCTGCGCTACGTCCCGGCCCCCATATTAGCATGGAAGTGTCGCGGTCAAATGCGGACCGTCCCTGTGAGGGGGACCAGATTCTCTTGGTAACGGTCTGTTGAGGCCCGCAGGCGGCGGCATAGCGCTTAGGCAGTTCCCCGTTAAGTGAAGTGACGGGCTGCGACCTGCCGTTGCCGGACATCGGATCTGACTGACCAGATCATTTTTAGCCCATGGCTGGAACAATGCCTTATGGCAGCATAAGATAAAGCCACGGACGCTACGCTATGCCATTGGATTTTCATTACAGCCGCCGCTTATTCCTGAAAGCTCTCATAGGGCTAGTGATAGGGCCTGCCCCGGCGTTGGCACGGATCGCTAAGAGTCGGGCGGTTGTGGACCGTCATTCCCTACTTAATGCTTGTCAGGTCTCTGAGTACCGCTTCGTGCGGTCACTGCAACAGGCCCGGTCGGCTGTTAGCGAGATTGGAAAGAGACCTGATGGGCACCTGGCTGTCTGCGGTGCAATGCACGCAGGGGGTGGGCAACAGTTCGCCACTGGCGCGCCCCTGATTGAGACGCGCCAGTTTTCCAAGATGTTAGACCTCGATGAGACAAATGGGCTCATCACGGTCCAGCCAGGTATCACATGGCCCAAGATGTTGCAGTGGTTGGCTGACGCCCGGTCCGCATGGACTTTTAGGCAGAAACAGACAGGGAACGACAACCTCACCATCGGTGGCACTTTGTCTGCCAACGCTCACGGACAAGGCCTTCAGTTCAAGCCAATCATCCAGGATGTTGAATCGTTCCAACTACTCTTGCCCGATGGCACTCATAAGATCTGTTCGCGGACAGAAAACCGCGAGCTGTTCGGATTGGTGATCGGTGGTTACGGAAATTTTGGATTGATTACTTCCGTGACACTGAAGCTCACCAAGAAGCTGAATTACAAGCGACTTGCCGTGCAGTGCGCGGTTAGTGAAATACCGAAACGATACGATGACGTGGTGCGGAAAGGGGCTGTTTACGGCGACTTTCAATGCAGCATCGATGAGGCCTCGCCCGGTTTTCTTAGAGATGGAATATTTTCTGCATACTTTCCAATTGAAGTTAGCGTGCCGCTGTCAGCTTTGACGCCGATGCGAGATGACCAATGGATTTCTCTAGTTCAGTTGGCACATCAGGATAAAACTGCCGCCTTCAAAGTTTTTAGCGATCGAATACTTGCAACATCTGGCAGCGTTGATTCCGCGGAGTATTGGCAAAGCAGTCGCTATGTGGACGGCTACCACGCCATTGTCGACCAGCGCTTAATGCGGGCTCCGGGGTCCGAGGTGCTTACAGAAACGTATGTTCCGCTGAAAGATGTCCATGCGTTTATGGAAGATGTTCGTAAAGATGCGCTCGCAAATAAAGTGAACATCATATACAGCACTATTCGCTTTATCGAGCGTGACGATGAAAGCTTTCTGCCTTGGGCGCGG
The DNA here is from genome assembly GCA_021772155.1 of Candidatus Obscuribacter sp. Taxonomy (GTDB): domain Bacteria; phylum Cyanobacteriota; class Vampirovibrionia; order Obscuribacterales; family Obscuribacteraceae; genus JADYXS01. The sequence continues at coordinate 2,174 of JADYXS010000128.1, read as the reverse complement.
GCTCTTTCCGCCTGCATCATATTCAACATACATACAGAGCTCGATGATGAATCGAGTGCAAGGACCGCAGATACCTGTCGACGATTGATTGATTATGCAATCAAATATGGTGGCAGATATTATCTGACATATCATCGTTTTGCCACTAAAGAACAAGTCTTAGCCTGTTATCCGGAGTTCCCTGAGTTTTTAAGGCTCAAGCGAAAATACGACCCCAAGCGTGTGTTCCGCAGCGATTGGTATTCGCACTACGAAAAAATGTTCGGTGAGTGATTCGGTCCTAAGGAACGAGAATAGGTTCCGTTGCAACTTGGTGTTCTCGGCGAGAGCGCGGCTGTTTGCGAGGTGATGCCTCTGCAATCAGTGTGCGCTCTTCTGTCCGTTGTCTGCGACGACGGCGCGAGGACTGTCCTGACGCAGGAGCAGGTGCAGCTGCAACTACTTCCGGCGTGCTTCCGACTTGAAGCAGGCTGGAGTGGATATACCCTTCCTGACCGTTCACGCGGACTTTATACCAATCCTGGTCTTTGCCGAGGACGGCAACTTCCGTGCCTTTGCCGAAACTGTTCATCGCTGCGGCACCACGAGTCGGATTGGCACGCAATGTGGCTCCGGCGGCGATTACTTCACCGGCACTTCGCGATGTAGAACCACCAGTCTCGGCCGGACGCTTCGCCGTTTCTACGCGTTGGGCGGTAGTTTGGCCGGACCTGGTCTGTGAAGATTGCTTTGAACGGATGCTGGCACTGGGCTCACTGCGTTTGCTTGACTCCACCGACTCTTTGATGGAACGGTACGTGTCTTTGAGCCCGCTAATAGCCGGCACAGCCGCTAGTACGGAGTCGTTCGACCTGCCTACTTGCGCAGTTTCTCTTGCTGCGGCTGCTTGTGCGTTGGTGGCATTTTGCAAACGCGTTCTTGCTGCGTCGGCACCAGTGAAGCTGCGGACCACGATTTTTTCCGCTGGATTCACTACCACTGGGACTGGTATTACTTGTGGTGCCGCTACTGGTGCTGGTGTTTGAGCTACCACAAGTGGTGCTGTGACCGGCATCGCTTGCGAAGTCATTCGTGCGTTAGCAGTTTTTACGGCCTCTTTGACTTGCTTTGCAGCAATCAGTGCGGCGGACGCGCCAAAGTCGGAAGAGTATTTTGCATCCTTCCACTTAAGTGTTCCGTAAGCAAGGCGTTCTGTAGATTTCTTTTGTCGCGATTTACTAGGCAAGTTGAGTTCGAAGTGAACGTCCTGATTGTTCTTTGCGAATTTTGCTGTGCCATCAATCTTAAGCGGTGGTACCAGCTTCTCGGACTCATCGTGTATGTAGTCCGGCATTAATGCGTAGCAGCGCAAAATCGGACGGTGAGGAAGTTGTCCCCCCGTGTGACCAAGGAGCGCCAACACGGGACCGGCAGTGTCATTCAGAATGCGAGCGTCATCGAATACTTCGAAACCGGGAAGGTCGAACACTTTGAGTCCAGAGTTCGTTTTCATTACAAGGAAGTCGGTCGCTTGGAGCACTGTGTCGATTTCAACAACGCGAAGTCCACGCGGCAACTCTACAATGTGCACTTCGAACGCGCTGTCCGGAAGAACCTTTTGCAGGGATTTAGTCAGATCCGCGACTTTATTGCCACCAGATGTTTTGAGATAAGCTTTGACTGCCTCAGCAAACTCTTTCTTGATTGTGCCAGCCTGCTCTACCGATGTGGGACCGGATGCCAGACGTTTAGCTACGCGACCAAGGTTTTGCTCAGGATCCACAAAATGTGGCACCACATAGGATGCTGCAATTGATGCAGTTATTGCGATGGCGATTCCGCCGATTCCTAGCTTAAGCCCGATTGGTAGCGGCTTCTTTTTCTTGAAGTTGCTACCGCAGAACTCGCATTTCCTTGCCGCTACTGAGTTTCTCTCAGCGCAATGGGGACAGCGCATATCTTTTGACTCCTGACGCTTGGCTACTGCCAAGCTGAACTAAAGTATATATCTGCTCACTATATGTCCCGACCATTATTACCGCATGTAGTTCTTGTTTGCTGAAGGATATTTAGTCTTTGCTTCATTGCTGCTCTCTCATAGTCCCGTAAGGCTTGCAACGGTCAATATCTGCGCAATTAAAAGTGGCCAAGAACTGATTGCCTAACTTCTTGTCATCAATTTACACGCAGGAAAT
>JADYXS010000127.1 GCA_021772155.1 Candidatus Obscuribacter sp. | reverse complement strand
TTCCAGAACAATTCTCACTCGAGTGTTGTAGATTTCCAGTCCCGCTGTCTCGGTCAGATGTTGATCGACGCCTCCCAACAATTTGTTGGAGATGCTGAAAATTTTGTTTTGCGCACCGCGCACGCTTATGTGCTGTCGCATGGCTATGGCCTTGTCGGTTAGCCCCAGCAATAGGTCCAATAGTATTTCATATTCGGAGTCGCTCACCGCCTGGGTTCCGATTTTGATGCTTCGTTGCACGCTGCGAATTATCGGATCGATATACGGCTGATCTAACAATAAAACGAGTCTTACAGCTTCGGCCAACTTGCTATCGCTCTCAGTCTTTAGCGCGTAACCATGAATTGCCTGGTCTGGAACGATTTTTCCCAGCTCACGTACATAGGACTCGCGCTGAAATTGCGACCAGAACAGTATTTTAGTTGTGGGATTTTCTGCCCATATCTCTTGGGCAGCCTTGATACCATTCATCTCAGGCATCACGATGTCCAAAATGATCATGTCGAGCTTTTGCGTGCGAAAGATCTGAAGTCCCTGAATGCCGGTTTGGGCCTCAATTACTTCTGAATCTGGACTGACTTGTTTTACGACAGCTATGGCATGTTGCCTGAGTGCCGCGACGTCATCAACTACAAGGACTCTGTACATTTATGGTGACTTGGCGTGAAGGAAGCAGCGATAATTATTCCACCTGCAGGTCATAATTTGCATCGTATTCTACGATTCATCAATTGATGATTCATCAGCTATTTCAAAGGTCGGGAGACTTGAGCAAGTTTGTGCTGAATTTCCAAATAGCACTTTCAGATCGGATTGAGCCAACTCCAGGTCGAGTTGTCGTTCGGCAACAATCGTCACAAGATTGTCAGGATTTACCGCTTTGGATAACTTTCGGTAAAACTCATGCACCTCTTCAGGTGTCGGTAAGTTCAAGCTCTGGCGACTTTGAATCTCGACGACTCGTTTCGGACCAACCCAGTTCTCCATGATCTTCTCGGCGTTTATATCGGCTATCAACCAGCCAATAGCCGGATCATCGAACATCTGAGATCCGATGCCTGTCAATGTCTCTCCCGGACTCACTAACCAGTGGCGGCGACGAAGCGATGGAGGCTGAGTTGTTTCATTCGAATTGGACCTGTTGTTTGCAGCCGTTGTTTGATCATTGCTGGTCTCATTTGAGTTCGCCGGCGGCGAAACTATGGGTCGCTCCTTGGGAGGCAGCATGTCGACGCGATTGAGCATTCGCCGTACTACTTTCGCCGACGTGTCGATGATCTGCCGATTTGGCCTGGGTTGATTCTGCGGAACGTCTATGAAGCGTTCAATCGGTAGAGTCTGACCGGCGCTGAACTGAGACAGAAAAACATCCTCACGCATACGGGCGGTGTTAGACAGTGCAATCAGAGCAGAAACAGCAATTTCTGATCCAGAAGGACGAGTATTGGAGCGATGAGCGTCCCCTTTATCTTCAAGCTTGACGACAACACGCATATCTCCGCTTGGGAATTTCCCTTCCGTCCTGCCAGGAGTCATTTGCGTCGAAAGGATGTTGAGAAGGCGATCGTAGAGCTTGAGCGCGTGGGATCTTTCCTCTGCGGAATTGAATCGTTTAGCGGTTGATTCAATGTGGCGAACTCTACTGATACCACCGAGGGACATAAGGATTATTAGTTCGGCACCCGTAAGATAACGTTTACCTGAATGATCGACATAACCGTACTGTCCGGACCTCCGGGCACCAACGGTAGTGGCGTCCGTTGGAGTAAGGCTTCTCTGACCAATTTGAGCACCATGTTCTGAGTCCATTCCAATGGCTGTTGTAGGTCTTCTGGTGTCACCGATAAAGGCCGTTGGATTCGTTTTTGTGGTTGTCGGATCGAATGCCGGTGCAGGTGCTCTATTTCCGCTGTTGTTGTTGATCCTTGTTGCAGAAATTTCGGCGGCAATGTTTACAGGACCTGCTTTTACCGCGAAACTGCCGCCAGCAGCAGTTCTGGTATTCGGTGTATCTCCAACAGTTTGGGACTGGCTCGCTGTTCGTTTTGGCTGACCATCTCCGCCCGGCAAACCATGTCCCTTCCCGACGCCATTATCTGCTGGTGGATGCGCACTGCCCTTGGTGCCTGAGGACTCTGTCGATACAGTCAAAGGCCTGGCACGAGCCGGCTCTTGCGGTGAGCCGCTGCCCTTGTTCGTTGATACATCTGTCAGTGCAGTTTGCGGTGCATTTTTTCTGCCGGGCGCGTCGATGTTAGTGGTTAATGCCGTCCGTCCCTGTAGTATCGCTGCCAGCTCGATAGAAGGACTGGCTGTCTTGCCAGTTAGTCCAGACATGGCAATTTTTGCAGCGGTCGCGTCGGCACTACCAAAACGAAGCATCTGGTTTGTTGCAGATGAGCCATCGACAACACCTCTAGCCTTGGTGGCAAACAGTTCTACAGAATTAAAATCCTTACCTTGCGTGTGCGTTCCGGCGGCCTCTTTTGCTAATTTTGTCCCAGCTGCTGTTGAGTTCTCTGATTTCTCCGAGCTAACTCTTTGCGCCGATTCGGATGCGGGAAATAGCCCAGCTACTGCGCCTTTAGCTGTCGTCGACCGCGTGCCGGCGTCAGATTCACTGCGGACTCCATTGGAACCCTTGAAGTGTTCTGCGCTAGTACTGGCTCGATTTGTACTTTGACCGGATTGCCCATCTTCATTAGTTTTTGAACTTACCGTTTTTGGAGCAGCGGAAGTATCGCCGCGGGCTGCACTTGGGACCTTGAGCTGCTCGCCAGGAGTCGTGCCCCGGGCTTCCAGTGCAGAAGCCGGTCCGTCTTGGGCGGCTTTGGCTGTGGTGGCTGTGGCTGATTTGGGCTCCACGTTGATACGAGGGGGAAGATTTACGGGGTCCAGCGCGGATGTCGGTCCGTCTTGCGCGGATTTGGCCGTGGCGGTTGTGGCTGTTTTGACCTCGGTGTTGTTACGAGGAGGAAGATTAAGGGGGTCAAGTGCCGAAACCGGTCCCTGTAATGACGCTTTTTCTTGAACAGTCTTCACTTCTGTCTGGACGGCAGGCCGGACATTGACCGGATCTAGAGCGGAAACAGGTCCGTCTTGCGTGGCTTTAGCTGTCGCCGTTTTAACTTCCGTATTCGCGCGAGGAGTAACGTTGACTGGTTGAAGAGCCGAGACTGGCCCATCTTCTTCGACTTTAGTGGTGGAGGGTTTGGCCTCTTTGGGCTGTTCTTTACTTTGAGTGAACGGCGCGACAATCTTGGCAGCAGTGTCATATGCAACGGGGACGGTAGCCTTCACCGCTGCGTGGGTGGTGGGCTCCAAGACTGCAAAACCACTCGTGTTTAGGACAGCTGCAACCGAAGGTTTGGAAAGCTCATAAACTGCGTTGATGGCGTCCAGGGCTGAGACCGGTTGTTCGTCCTTGGCTCTAACGGTGGCAGTTTTGACTTCAGGATTGGAGCGAGCAGGGAAATTGACCGGTTCCAGAGCCGAGACCGGCCCGTCTTCTGCGGCTTTAGTACGGAATGTTTTGGGCTCCGCTTCGCGGACAGTTGGTGTCACCTTCGGTACGTCTTTACTTACATTGGCTGGTTCAAGAGCTGATACTGGCCCATCTTCTGAAACTTTAGCGGTGGAGGGTTTGTCCTCTTTGGGCTGTTCTTTAGTTTGAGTGAACGGCGCGACAATTTTGGCAGCAGTGTCATAAGCAACGGGAACCGTAGCTTTCACCGCAGCGTGGGTGGTAGGGTCCAAGACTGCAAAACCACTAGTGTTTAAGACAGCTGCAACCGAAGTCTTGGAATACTCCACGACTGTGTTGAGGGCGTTCAGGGCTGTGACCGGTTGTTCCTTGGCTTTAACTGTGACAGTTTGGACTTCAGGATTGGTGCGAGTAGGGACATTGACCGGTTCCAGAGCGGAGACCGGTGCGTCTTCCACGACTGTAACTGCGGCGACCTTGGCTGCAGGCTCAATGCGAAGGGGGACTAATTTGGGCTGGTCGTTACTTACATTGGCGGGTGCCAGAGCCGATACTGGTCCGTCTTCAGCCGGGGCGACAGTCGAGATGCGCAAGCGAGATTGCGAGTTAAACAGAACCTGCGCTTCGCTATGAAAGGGTGGCGGCGGTTCCAGATCCTTTACAGGGGCAGGTCCTCGCGCAAAATCAACCGACTCGTCGTCTAATTCAGTGTCTTCTGAGTTTTCTGGCGGTTTTACCGGCATGTTTCAGGCACATAATGGCTATACACATACACTTATGCCCATTTTGAGCCCCCTCTGGTCAAACACAATCATTGCCCATCAGCGTGCGCCAGGTCCGCTGAAGGTCGTGTCCGAATTTCCACCCGGGTGCCTGTTTTCTCCGCGCCGGCCAGCCAATGAATCTGTGCACCAATGAGGGCTGCTCGCAGTTTCATGTACAGCAATCCGCGAGAGCTTTCCGCTACCATTTCCTTTGCAATGCCTTTGCCATTGTCCTCGACTGAAATAACCAATTGGTTTCCACCGTCTTCAAACGTGACACAGACACGGGAGGCATCTGCGTGTTTGCATATGTTGGTGACAGACTCTTGAACGAGCCGGAAGAGTAGCTGTTTTTCGACGGTGGACAGATTATTGATATAAGATTCCGGCGCTCGTTGGTCCAGCTGGAATTCAAATCCAGAGCGTTGAGCCCCTTTTTCCAGACACTCCTCGACGGCGGCTGCCAGGCCGAAGTGTTCGAGGACTACAGGACACAGGTTATCCATGATCTCCCGAATCTCGCCCATAACGGCTTTTAAGGACGACTGAATTTGTTGACCGAAGCCCTCTTCCGGAGTCGATGAAAGGGTGTCCACTTGCTCTGAAATTTTTTTCAAATCGTTCAAAACCTGGTCATGCAAATCGGCTGCAAGCAGCCTGCGTTCTCGCTCATCCTGTTTGACGATTGCCAGCCGTGACTCAAGGAGCTCCCGGTTGCGTAACTCTAGTTGGACACGCAGGGCATCGGAGGCGAGGCGATTTTCGTCCATGCGCTTAAGTCCGAGGCCGACAATGCAGCCGAGGAAGATGCTGACAAGCAAGGAAACTGAGTAACCTTGTAGATTAGCGAAACGCCAACCTAATGATTGATAGAGGACGCTAAGGACACATAGCTGCACCATTAAGAACAGCATGGTTGTTCTGCTCAATCGATAGGCAACAAACGCAGAGGCAGCTGAAAAGAAAAACCCTTCCGCCGCTAGCCGCGGCAAGCTCAGCTGGGATACGGACTCTCTTGTGCCTCCTGAAACTGTGCCTGAGAGGTCTTTGAATGCTCGTAGTAATTCAGAAAACAGAACGTCATCCCAGCGTATCAAGGTCGGTTGCAATAGCACCACTAGAAGGGAAACGACTACAGCCATCACGCCGGTAAGAAGTATTCTGCGACTATTCTGCTCATTCATCAGCACATAATAGCTTGAACGGCGCCCATTCTCCTTGCAGCGGTCGGAGTTTTTCTGACTTACGTCAATGATAGGCTGGGCCTTTGTCTTAGTTGCCGAGCACCGTATCCGGTATCGGAAGACGAAGCCTAGTGAGGCGGACCTAACGCTTGCACGATGGTGATAATCGCCGGCCCTAACATCGGTGCCAGGAACACGGGCGCAACGCAAAGAGTTTGTACCAAAAACCACTTCAAGGCAGCGACTTTCGGAGAAGCAGGTCTAGTTGCAAACCAAATGCCGAGCGCCTCCCATAAGCAGGCAGTGACCAGCATGCCGAGGCCTAACGGATTTTTTAAAAACGGCAACAGGTAGCCTGGCGAGGCAATCAGTGTTCCGACGAACACAAAGAGCTGCAGCGCAATCATGCATGCCATTATTATTATGCCGACGCTGTTGATTCTTTCCACATCTTCTTGACGTTCAGTTAATTGCATCTTCAGTCCAGTTTATAGAAACGCGTCGCATCGCACGTACCAGATATCGTACAACCGCCTGTTGACAATCGTGGATTTTTCAATATTTATTGAGGATTCACTTTCGATACCCTCTCACAGCTGTTCGCCCGGCGCGCAGACACTCCCAAGCCAGGAGATCAGCCTCGCGCTTTCTCAATCTTCTGAAGAATCAACTCTAGTTGTCATAAATAGCCAGGCCATCTTGAACCCAGTTGAGGCCTTGGTGTTCGGTTATTGCTTGGCAGTCGATGGTGGCGCAAGTGAAAGGAACGTCAAGCAGGTGAGTTCGTTTCTGAAGTCGCAGATGGATCAAACGCCAGGTGCGGAATTACCGGTGTCAGGCTGTAGCGACGCAGTGTTGGATAACAGCTGTACTGCCGGTAAGACGGTCAATGTCATTTCGTCGGCAATTTGCCTTGCCCGTTAAGTTGGTTGTGTTTCGAAGGAATAGGTGTTCATAAAAGGCGACGCACCGCTGGGTATATATCGCCCATGCAGCTTGTTCCCGGGATAATCGTCGACGATAAATTTCGCATCATCGCGCGCATCGGGGCTGGCGGGATGGGAACCGTATTTTCTGCCGAGCAAATAGAGCTAAATCGGAATGTCGCCTTGAAATTGCTGTCGGACCCAGTACTCATGGACCCTGAATCTTCGGCGCGCTTCCTGCAAGAGGCGCAAATCATCAGTCAGTTGCGCCATAAACACATAGTCTCAATCTACGCCTTCGGTCATTACGCTGATTCGACTTACATTGCAATGGAATTGGTGATAGGTACCAGCCTGCAATCACACTTACGGCTAAACCAACCGCTTGATGAGCAATTTGCACTTAGAACCGCAATCCAGATTTGCTCGGCTTTGTCACACGCTCATAAGCAGGGGATTGCTCATCGCGATCTTAAGCCAGCAAACATCATGCTGGATACCAGCGGCGACGTGAAGGTAATCGACTTCGGATTAGCTAAGATTTTTCAGTCCGATGTTGGGCAGCGCCAACAGAAGCTGACTGAAGCAGGTCTAGCTGTCGGAAGTATCCTATACATGAGCCCTGAGCAATGCCTGAACAAGCCGATCGATGGTCGTTCCGACATTTATGGGCTGGGCTGCGTGCTGTATCACTGCCTGACCGGGCGCCCACCGTTTGAAGGTGAGCACTCGGTAGCAATACTGTTCATGCACGTCAACCATCAAGCTCCGCGCCTGGTCGGAACTGCGACGAACGTTGAACAACTGGCAGAACTTCAGCGGATTTTAGACAAAGCGATGGCACTTGATCCAAGTTTTCGCTATCAGTCAGCTGATGAAATGCTTCACGATCTGTCTTCAATTGCAGCCAATGTTTCGCCACTCAGTCTTAAGGCGGGATCGCCGCCAAACAATACGGTTAGCCCACTTCCAGATCGTGCTCTCGTCAAACGGCAAGTTGCACCGGGACTGGTGGTGTCTTTGAGCATTGCCTTGACCATGTTGATAATTTCTTCCGTCTTCCAGATCAAACCAGTTACGAAGTCCCAGCCGCCGGTTCTGAATGCCCCCCTGACGAGCAGTAATCTAACGCAAACGCAATATTTTCTTTATCTTGAGCAACTGCATGGAATTGAGCGAATCGAAGTTATGAAAGATAGCGGAGAACGCTTCGACGAACACGATTACTCCGGACGCATGATGCATCACAAGTATCTTAAAACATCAGTGCAGGAGGTCCGAGGTGAGGCCGACCGGCTCGTGAACAAATCACAATTCAATGAAGCGTTTCAGCTGTTGCTCAGGACTGAGAAATCATTGCTGACACTGCAAGAGAATTCTATTACTGACGAGGCAAAACTTGCATCTTGGGCACTTGCTTTGAACTGCCAGTTAAAACTGCCGGCTTTACAGCGCAGCAATAACATTGCAGAGCTCACAGGGCAATTTGTCGGCCGCTGCAAGCCAGAGGAACCGAATCAAGTGTGTCTTTTGGTGATGTGCATTACAGGTTTGGACCAGCTAGGCTATCCTGAGGAAGCATTCAAAATGTGTGCCACGGCTGCAAGTGGTCTTGAACGACTGAATCCAATGGACGAAGCAACGTTGGTCTTGTGTGTGCATCAAGCGAGCGACATCATCCGATTGGCAAGACGGCACTTGGACAACGATATTGAAAGGCGTGTTATCTTCGCCGCTCATCGCTGGACACACAAAAGCAACAATGCTGCTGTTTTGGCTGAGGTTTCCTCATGGGAAACAGGCATTGGTGCACGCCGATCGATCTTATCGCCAGGAAGGTTATGATTGATTGAAGTGCGTGCTGCCAATTTCCAATCGCTACTTGATGTAGCCTACTGTTTAGAGTTACGACCTACTCGAAGTCTTCCGAACTCCCTTTGCGCCGAGGGCTTATTAGCTGGAAAACATTGAACATCGCCCGTCATCATTTGTCCTTGCACTGGGTTTTGTGGCATTGATTCGCCCATTGTTGCTTTAAGCTCGCTACCGCCAACCGGGTGAGTTGTAATCGGTCCTTCCTGACGGGTGTTAACGACCCACGCTATCGCAAGTGCCGCGGCCGCACTGACATACGCAACAGTTTTCTTCACGCGACTTTTCAGTTTTGCCGCCAAGCCAACTGGACAATCTTGAGTCATCACAGTGCCATCGGCCCTGCGAAACATGCGCACACAGACGCGCCCGCCGTCAGCACCAGCGATTAGAGCTTCAGCTTCCGGTAAGGTCATTGCGGAAATGTTGTAGACGTGCAATTTGCACGCACCGCAAAATCGTTTACGTTCATCGCCGGACATCTCATTCCAGTCCGCTTTGCAAGGCGTGGCTATCTGGAGATTGTGAATGAAACTTTCATGTTCAGTCATGTTTAATGCCCTTTTTTACTGCCTCTATTTTTCTCAATGCTGCCACCGCTGCAGATGGAGACATTTCCCCTTTGATCTGACAAGTCTTCTCC
>JADYXS010000126.1 GCA_021772155.1 Candidatus Obscuribacter sp. | reverse complement strand
TTGCGGAAATCTACGGTGTCATTCTCGACTGCGACGAAGTCGCGTTCAGGATTGAACGCCGAATCCGGCGTCACTTCCAAACTACGAACCATCGACTTGCCATCGACAATCACCATCTCGACTTTGTTGACGAGGAAGCCGATTCGCGATGCCACCACTCGTGGTTGCTGGGCTAGCGGCAGGAGGGCCCCAATAGCAAGCCCGGCCAGCATACCCCCGAGGTGCGCCGAATGGCCGACGTTGGCAATCAAGAACTCTGTCGCGAACTGCAAGACCAGGAAGACCAGCATCTTCTTGAGGCTCATCTCGCACTGCCATGGCTGTTCGTCTTCGGGCACGCGGAGATAGCGGATGCGAGCAGCAATGGCAGCACCCCACAGTCCCATGATGCCACCCGAGGCGCCGACCATGACTGTTTCCGCCGACTGGTTGAGAGCCGCGAAAAGAAGACCAGCCGCGACACCTGAGCCGAAGTAGACAATGAGCCATGTCTTGTTCGGAAAGAACTCCCTTGCGTACTTATAGAACACGAACAACATCACCATGTTCATGCCGAAATGGAGAAGACCTCCGTGCATGAACATGTAGGTGACGATTGTCCACGGTTCGAGGAAGATGCGGGTCGGGTGGCAGCCGAAGCCGTTGTACATCCACTCGGCGATTTTGTCGCCGTTCTCCCAACCGAACCAGCTGGTGAGCCACTGGGTCGGCGTCGAGAGAACGAAGAAGACGAAGGTGACCCAGAAGATTCCCCTCACGAGGTTGTTGGAGAGCTTCTGCACGGAGAAATCATAGCGAACCGGGCTGCTAACGACAGCACCGCTTGTAGTAGCACTATTGTTCATTGAGACCTCACTGTTTGTGTTACGCGACAGCCAGGGTTAGCTCCGTTTGGCGGAGCGCTCGCCCATGACGATGCTGCAGCGTGGTACCGATCATGCGAAACTAGTAACTGCGTCTCGTAATGGAGCCGCCACTGCAGCAGCTCCATGACGGGGCACTGCGGGCCTTGTATGCCGGCAGTGTCCTGTTGTAAATCTCGACAATGCGTCGAAGGAAAAGCGACTACTTCTTGCGCCGGTAGATGAACAGCGACGCATGCAGGTCCGGCCAGTTCGGCAGCGCTTCCTCCTCGACCAGTTCCCAGTTCTCTTTCAACTCCTGGTGGAACGCCGGCGTGCCTGTCCGACCACGCGTTTCGGCAGTGCTGTACTGAGTTCCATTCGTCGTGAACTCTGTCACTTGGCCGGCTTCCAGAAACTCCGGCTCTCCGACGTAGATGAAGTGCTCGCCGGTGTACCGCCGGAGCGCTTCGTACCCGAGCGGGTATTCTTCTTCCTTCGGAGGGAACATCAACACGAGCGTGTTGCCCTTGTGCCGATCGAGTTCGTCCTCGTTTCCGCGAAGCACGTCAAAGAATCCCTTCGCACCTGCGTGCCAGCCATTTTCGTCGTCAGCCCGAGCGCGTGATCGGCCGGAGGGACTTCTCAACGGGCAGATGTCGAAGGCCGCAACCCACACGTTGCCCAAGCGTTCGATCTGCTCTGCCCAGTAGCCGGTGCCGGCGCCCAGCTCGATCAGAGACCCGAATTGGCAGATTTTCTCAATTGCCCGTTGTGTGAGCAACGGATAAGCGTATTTGCGCTTGGCGGCATAGATCAAATCCCAGTCGTTCGATGTCCACGCCCCGCCTGTGAGAAAGCGCGCCATGAGCGGATTGAGTTCTTCATTCACCACATCGCCGTTACAGTCGCGCAGCTCAACCGCGGCAACGGCATCGTTCATTACGGTCATGTTTTTTCCTTTCGTGAGTGAAATTGATTTTGTTCAAAGCAACAAAGAGGGAAGCCGGTTCGCACAGGCTTGCCGCTTTGTTGTTCTGAGTGAATTCGCTTGGGACAAGCTTACGGAAGAACCTGACACAATGCCAATCTCACAACAGCCTTTGCTGTTCCGGTGAGTAACTGCGTTAGTGCAGATGGCAGTGTTTTAGAGTTTGTTGTCTTTAAAGAGTTATGGAATGAATAAGTGTCTAGAGCCTAGCTTTTAGTGGTAATCAAGAACAAGGTAAGTAATTATTCAGATCTTAAGAGATCATTAGTGGTCATTAATCATTACCTGCAGCTGCATTCTGACGTCCTGTGGGGGTATTAATGGGGCATGATGAATCATTGTCTGCGGGCAAAGAAAATTGGATTTCCCTACGTGTCAATACGTGCGTGAGAGCGCCTTAATAATCGGTGAGGCTAGCGTTATACGTGGTTGTCCCAGGGCGGCGACTTCACTCATGGTGAGGCTTGTTAGAACGCCATGCCTGTTTTCGAATTCTTACCATTTAGAAAAGTACTAGCGCGCCAAAACAAGACCTATCAAAATTTGCTCAAAATTGGTCGGTATTGTGTGGACATGAAAGCTGAATTCGACCATCAATTTACACAAGCGCCGGCTTTGTCCAGCGACCACAAGCCTGCTGACGACTCGCCTGTGCCGCTCTATAGGACCATGGCAGAGGCGATCATCCTGGCGGTGCGCGACGGACGCCTGCGGTCCGGAGAAAAGCTTCCATCGGTTGGGCAGATGTCCCGGCTTCAAGGAGTGTCGCGAAACACCGTTTCTCGCTGCTACCAGGAGTTAGCCGGACGGGGTTACGTGCAATCCAATACCGGTGCCAGTACTTGCATAAGCAACCTGCCTGCAGGCAGCCCGTTGCTTGGAAAGGAGCAATCCGTAGAGCGGCTTTCTTCACGTCGAGATTTGCCACCGCTTTCCGAATTCGGCAACTACATAATGCAGATGGATGACGTCGACTCAGAGCTAGTTACTGCTCAAGTAAATTATGGTCTGCCGGCTGAAAGTGAGTTGCCTTTGAAGCAATGGCAAAAGGCTCTCCAGAAGCAATGCTTGCAGCTATCGCCGGAACTTACTCAGTACGACGCGGAACCATTCGGCAGTCTCAGATTGCGAATGGCCATCGCTTCCTACCTGGAACGTTCCCGAGCCATTCATTGCAGTGCGGAGCAAATCGTCATTTTCGCCGGGGCACCACAAGCCTTGGATCTATCTTGCAGACTTTTGATTGATTCCACTGATTCTGTTGCTATGGAAAATCCAGGCTACATGGCCGTAAGACGCACACTGAAGATGCATGCTGCTTCCGTCGAGTCTTTGAGGGTTGACCAAGATGGGCTTTGTGTAGAAGAGCTGCGTCGATTGGATGATTGCAAGTTCGTGTACGTAACTCCTGCCCATCAGGACCCTACTGGCGCAGTAATGTCAGGAGTACGCAGAGCGGAGCTACTAAAGTGGGCGACGCGTGGTGGCATAATCTGGGAAGACGATCATGACAGCGAGTATCGTTATGGGAATACAGCGATTCCGGCTCTCAAAGCCTCAGATAGGAATGAATCGGTTATTCATTTCGGATCGTTTTGGCGCACGCTAGGTGCACTCACCAGGCTATCCTATGTGGTGTTGCCATCGCGCTTGGTACCACTATTCAGAAAAGCCAAGGCGACTTTGTGTCGGGAGCTACCAGTTCTGGAACAGTTGGCGCTGGCTGATTTCATCAATTGTGGTGATTTCGAAAGACACATTCTGAGAACGCGACTAGCATACACAAAGAGACGACAGGCGATGATTTATCAACTGACGATTGGCCTCCGTAAGTCGATCAAGATCTCTCGTGAAAGTGCCGGAATGCACATCGTAGTTCAGTTTGACAGTTCCTATCGCGACGAAGACATAGCCGAAAGCGCTCGTTTAGCCGGATTACCGCTCCTCAGCACCAGTAGCTATTATGATGGAGAAGCAAGAGCCGGTGAATTCTTGGTGGCATTTGCGCAATTGACGGAACAGGAAATAGCGGAGGCAGCGGAAAAATTTGCAGTCAACCTCCTGCCCGCTTCCGTTTGAATTTTTCCCCTAGAGGGCTCGGCGTTCGTTGTCCGCGCCCCTAGTCCACCGTTTTTCATCCGCTGTCACGATTTTAGAGCGCGATACGCGCGCGGTCGGGACTGTTGCAAGAATCCTTCGATTTCCAAGTTTCGAGACAGGACAAGCAACCGAACAAGTAAGAAATGGGAATAAGCAGTTAGTGCATATTTCGAGTTCGGTATGAACAACGAAGCTCCATCATTGATTTCACTAGGCGAGCGCTACGAAGTTCTCGGCGAAATCGGGCGCGGCGGGATGGGCGTAGTCTACAAAGCCCGAGATAAGGTCATTGATCAGGTTGTTGCGATCAAAGCCATTAAAATCTCCCGGGAAAATGAATCCTACATCTCGCGACTGAAGCGCGAAGCAAGAACACTTTCGTCCCTGAATCATTCCAACATAGTCAAAGTCATAAGACTGGAAACAGTCAACGGCTTTCTTTTACTGGTAATGGAGTACCTCGACGGTTCGGATCTTGCTGGTGTCATAGAAAACGAAGGCGCCTTGCGACCGAACCAGTGCCGAATTTTGTTTGTCCAAGCGCTTTCCGCCCTAAAGGCCCTGCACGATCAGAAAGTTGTGCACCGCGATATCAAACCTAGTAACTTGATGTTAATCACAGATGCCGACGGACAACAATTACTCAAGGTCTTGGACTTTGGCATTGCGAAGCAGCACAAAGATACCGATGATCAGCGCCTTACAAAGACAGGTGCCATTCTGGGCACTTCGACATACATGAGTCCTGAACAGTGTCGAGGCGAAACTCTTGATCCTCGAAGTGA
>JADYXS010000125.1 GCA_021772155.1 Candidatus Obscuribacter sp. | reverse complement strand
CAGTTGCTTGGCGCGAGCGTTTGCCCGATCAACAACCGGAGCGAAGTTATCGTAACCCCAGATCTCTGAGTTGGGGTATGCTTTAGCCAGGGTAACTACAGATTCGCCAGCGCCGCAGCCGACGTCGGCGACCAGAGCGCCTTTCTTCAGTCTTTCGCCTAGTCCTGTAGAAAGAGGAATCCATTCTTGCGTTAAGTAAAAGCGGAAAAACTGGCGACTAAATCTCTCTGTAGCCTCGTCCATCTCAGGACTTTGCTTGCTATGCGGTACACCACCACCGTTTTGAAAGCATTGTGCAACCTCAGGGGTTACATCAAATAGCGCCTTGATCATGACCATCAATGCGCCGGAAAACATAGGGCTTTCTGTATCTGCCAGAAACGCCGCATGTTCAACTGGTAAAAAAAACGTTTTTGCCGCTGGATCGTATGTTACATATTCACCAGCAACCATGGCACTAAGCCATTCTTGCAAGTACCGCTCGTTTAGCCCCGTCTTCCTTGCCAACTCCGGTGCGGTTACTTTCCCTGCATCGTTTAGCGCTTTGAACAATCCGAGCTTGTCACCGATGTAATTTAGCGCACTGCGCATCGAGGCGGCGTTATCGCGCAGCAGCCGGTCCCCAAAGGCTTCCATCTTCTTCTTGTCAAGGGTGCTTTGTACTTGCATTTTTGTCATGCTCCGAACGGACAGCTGGCGAATTTTATCACCTTGAATATCTATCATTGTCCTGGTCGTAACGCGTTAGCCAGGTTCTTTAATTTCCGCGCGGATAGTTAGTCTTACACCATCTGATTCCAGTTCATCGGCGCTGGCTGTAACCACGATTTCCTCTGATAAATCAGATATTACCGTGGTCGGTTCCGCTGACAGTTGTGTTGGCATCAAGCTCTCAGGATGTAAGACTGGAATCCGGTCCGGCGATTTTTTTGAACAAATTATACGAATCAGGAACACGGCGAATAAAACCGTGAAGGGTAGGAAGTTGAGGGCATGCGTGTTACTGTCCACGAAACTAGAAATGGCTACCGATGCAATGATCAACACAACCAATAGCCGGTTTATCCTGTCACGTCCTGAAATCCAAAATCCGAAATAACAAAGCTGCGGAATGGGCACCAATAGTAAGCCACCCAATGCCATAGACCAGAGCCAGCACTGCTTGGCGGATGGTGTTAGGTCGTGTCGTTTGAAACAACGCCACAGCGCTACGATTGTTAATATCGCCGAGCCGCCGAGCGTCTCCAAAACCCACCAATTACCTCCACTTGTCCGAACGTTTCCCAATGCCTCGTTCAGCAAATAAATCCAGGAGCCAGCGATTCCTAGGAACCAGGCGTGAAAAGGCGAGTGACAATAGAAATGGGAAATGCCGTAAATCGTTGCCATCCAGGTAAGTCCCATAGCCGAAACTGCAACAGCCAAAAACAGAGCATTAAGGACCCGCAGCAACTTGGGATCATTGCTGTTTTCCTTCGGGGCAGGGGCCTTTTGTTCGTGCTCAAACATGCCAGCTGACGATCTCGCAAACTAATGGAATCGTCTTCATTGTAGTACACCGAAGCGAAGCGGCACCGATCGGTGCCGCTTCGCTTCGGTGTCGCTGGTAGGAAATCTAGCGGTTGCAGCTTGCGCAGCCCTTGTCGGCAATCACTGTGTAGGCGGTGACTTGGTCTTCGATTTCGCCACGAACATAGGATTCACGTCCGTGCAGCGTGTTGAAGATTGCGGCTGTCTTCATCACTTGGTCGACCATTGCTTTCTTGGCGTCAGCGTATTTTGCGTCGGTGCGAATCGCAACTAGAAGTGGTTGGTAGATCAGCTCGTCCATCAAAGCGATCTGCGAGGTTGTGATCCAGCCTTTGTTTTCCAGCGGTTGGCTGACGATGGAGTGGTGACCAATCTGGTACACGTCGAAGATGTGACCCAGATTAGGAGCGGCTTTGGAAAAGATCGCTTCTCTTGCGGGAAGCAGGTCAATTGAACGACCTTGAGCAATCAATCGAACGGAGTGGGAGGCAAGGTCGCTCAGGTTGGTTACTTTGGTGGTGCCTTCCGCTGCCTTAACAAGAGCTACTGCTCCTTTGGCTACGACTATTTTTTCGTTTTGCGCATTGATGACTGTTTCTTTGTCCGCCCGAACAAGGATCGTTCCTCTGAGTAGGTTGATTGAGCCATCACCGCCAACGTTGTAGATTGCATTGGATTCCGGAACGACCAGGGTATCGTCCAGTTTGATCAGTTGTCCTGCGATGTTCTTGCTTTCGCTTGTGATGGCAGACACCGGAAGGTTGTGGTTTTCAGCTGCTCTGCCAGCCTTCGACGTGTTGATCTGTTGTTCATGATCGGAAGCTGTTTGCAAGCCTTCTTTCAACTTACTCAATCTATCAGAAGGCGGCACGGAGATGCGTTTGCACCCAATCAAGTACTCATTGTCGAGCATGCTTTTCATTGAGTAACTCACAAGGTGCATGTGACCGTTTGTTCTTTCTACTAACTTCAATGACCCTTCAAGAGGAGCCACTGCCAGCCCGTCCGCAGCAATCAGTTCGTCTGAATTTAGCGCATTGTTGGATATCACTACTTCCTGACCGGGTTCGACCGGCACAGCGTCAGCTAAACCAAGTTCGGGAGACGGTCCGATTAACGCGGCTGGGTGAGTCCTTTCGAATGAAGCGAGGCTGTACAAGCGGGTTCCGCCATCGGCTTCCACTTCGGCAACCATCGACGCGCCCGGCGCTATAGCGACTTTCATTTTGCCCGCAGTGAGATTGACGCTGATGTCGCCAGCGATAATCAGCATGTGTCCGCGGGCAAGGTTGACGGAATCTTCTGCATCGAAGGAATAGAGTGAGCCTCGCGAAGGCAAAACTTCGAATTGATTTTTCGTGTTGCACAGACCGCCGCCGCATTGTGTCGAGAATAAGAACACTCCAGGCAAAGGCTGCATAGCCTGCGGTTCAGAGCGGCGCGTCTCTACCGGTGTCTCCAATGGAACTGTTTTTGTTTTGGACCTTTCTTTCGTGGGGGTAGAGCGCTTGTCTTTGGTCTTTCTGATTTGAACATTTATGTGAGGCGGAACCAAGATGGGCAGATTGAAGATTGGAATATTCAGCTTGGGTG
>JADYXS010000015.1 GCA_021772155.1 Candidatus Obscuribacter sp. | reverse complement strand
GTTGGTAGTGGCGCTAAAGATCGACGGAAAAAAGGTCACTCGCACCAATGAGGTGGAAGTACGTGGTCTGCCCGAGGGCGTGGTGTTCGGCCAGGACGGCGCGGTCGTGTTCCGGTCATCTCCAACGTTAGAGCTACATAAAGAATATGTCCAACAACCAAGAATGCCGGGACTGCGATGACTACAAGCAGCAAGGTCACAACTACTGCCGTATGTGTGGCTACTACCTTACCAAGGGATACACCCCGAATGCACGTATAGCTGTGGCGTACTCCACCAACGAAAAGTTTTGCGGTTTCTGTGATGGTCCCAAGAATGACTGCTCGTGTACAAAACGTGGATAGTTCCAACAAATCGTTCATGGCGGACAGCTTCGCCGCCGCTGAACTCTAAGCTATTGAAAGTCCGCTTTGCGCACTCTACTGGTGGGCCGAATTCGACCAACAGCGGTCATTCGACAAGTTCACCAAAACCGGATATTGGCTGGGTCGCGAACCGACCCAGCAGCGACGTGCAAGAGTTGATGTTGGTGTCCCGCAGGTAGCGCAGCATCAGAGCGCTTCCCGCTCCGGCTGGTGCTGGTCGGCGCGCTCGGGCAGAAAATCGTCACCAACATTGTGGCCGCCTAGGAAGAAGCTGTCCCAGGATTGGCCGAGGGGGGCGATGATGCGCTCGTTGCCCCTGACGCGTATTTCTACCTTGTGGACACCCTTTGGAAGGCGCACTTCCACAGGGAGGCGGACGGCCCGGGTGCGATTGTTGACGAAAACAGTGCCGATGACCATACCTGTCTCCTCATGAAGATGTTTGGTGATTCTATGTCGCGCTGCAGAGACTCCGATGTTGCCGGCAATGTGGCACAGGGGCAAATTCTCGAGGCCGCTGTCAATCGCAATGGATACGTCGTGGCGGCAGGTTGCTCAATGACTTAGGGGGGAAGTCCGGTACGTGTCATCGCTTGCCAAGGCAGGTTTCTGAAGTCCGAACGTTCGGACCGGACACAGTTTCACAGCACCGCTTCATGCATTAGTTCGCCCTGCGGGTTTCGACAACAGCAGACATCGGGGCGTGTTACGGCTGTTCCGACCGAAAACGGCTTTACACTTCGACCAGCAATATTTTGGCCGCACCTTCGGGCCACTTTTATGACGATATCCCCCGCACATAGTTGGAATATATCGCGACTTCTGAGGTGTATGTTGCGTCGGGCAACGGAAAGAATCACGTTCCGTGAATGGCGGTGACTTCGGCGGCAAGAAATGGCCGCCACGCCTAGCCTGGCGAGCACAATCTAGAGACTACTTCTCGGGGTCCGAATGTTATTCATGGTCATCGAACGATTCGAGAGCAATAACATGCTTCCTGTCTACGAACGGGTCAAGCAAAACGGTCGAGGTTTGCCAGACGGTCTGAAATACGTGAACAGCTGGGTCGAACCGAACTTCGCACGTTGCTTTCAGCTCATGGAATGCGAAGACCTCAGACTATTTCAGCAATGGGTACTGCACTGGCAGGGAACGGGCGCAATTTTTGAAATTGTCCCTGTCGTCGAGAGCAGCCAAACGCGAGAAGTAGTTGCACCGTTTCTCAGCAAACCATGAGCGGAACCACGCGGTGTCGCTCACTCATTGCTATCGAGCGGCATCGCACCTGCAGGGCGCTTCGCGCATATGCTTGCCGTCATCACGCGACCATTTGCGTACAACTGGACATAGGAACACAACGTGATAGATGGACTCGTAGCCGGCAAGCTCGTCGGTCAAGCGGAGATGCGGGAGGGTAAGAATGCCAGCAAATTTGTGGTGGCAAAAGTCAGGGCGACGGCTGGTGACAGCGACGCGGTTGTCGTCAACGTCATCGCCTTCGCGCCTGAGGCCTGTGCTGCCCTGATGGCGCTCGATGACGGTGACTCTGTCTCGCTGGCCGGGAGCTTGACACCCAAGGTTTGGTCGGACAAGCAAGGCAACACAAAACCCGCCTTGGACATGATTGCTTCCAACATCTTGACCGCATATCACGTCAGACAGAAATACGGTGCCGCTGGAGAGCATGAAGATTTGTAGGTCTAGGTTTTGATTGCCGTCCCGGTTCGGCGACATGGCGCCCCATCTTGTCCGTAGCGAGCACCCATCTCGTGGGCAGGGGGTACTCTGTTCTTGGTACGACCAGAAGCTGACATCGCGGTGCGGGTCTAAATATCACGTTGTATCCCGCGAAGGGATATAAATGGCATTCGGCGCAAGAGATACGGAGTTCCCAGCATGCCCAAGAAAACCGAATTCGTGATTGCAACACCTGTTCTGGCATCTCTCGACATCCAACGTAGTGTCGAGTTCTTCTGTTCAAAGCTCGGCTTCACCAAGATTCATGAGGAGCAGGGGGCATACGGAATCGTTTCAAGCGGCTTGGTCAGCATTCACTTCTGGGCATGCACTGACCGGAAAATCGCCGAAGCATCAGGTTGCAGGGTCGGAGTACGAGGCATTGAACGGCTCTACGCTAAGTGCGTGAAAAGCGGCATAGTTCACCCGAACGCTCCTCTAGCGAAAGCGCCTTGGGGAACCCAAGAGTTTGCGATTCTCGACCCGGACGGTAACCTCATCACGTTTTACGAGCCCGCTGATGCCTAGCCGCTTACCGCTCAAGCGGAGCGCCAACGCCAGGCCGCAGTGCTTACGGACTACGCGCGGCTTTCATTGAGCCAATGCATCACAAGCAAGCGCCTTGTCCACCAATCTCAAAATGCATATTGCTATCCTCACCTTCCAGGGCTTCAATGAACTCGATTCTTTTGTCGCGCTCGGCGTGCTCAACCGCATCAAGAAC
>JADYXS010000124.1 GCA_021772155.1 Candidatus Obscuribacter sp. | reverse complement strand
TGCCTCACTCACAAACTCGTGCGCCCTTAATACTAGGCGTCGCGGGGCATGTCCGTTGCTTTGCGCAAATTGAATGCACTTACCATCCCAAAGTCCAGATGCTAATCCTTGTTTCACGAGCTCTTGATTGAGGTTAGTGCCGTCGGCCAAATATACGACTACGATGAGCCGTCCGCGTTTATCTGTGCCACGTTCTTCGACAGTTACGGTCTTACTAAAACAGCGCTCATTCGTGAATTTTCTCGCCTCAGGTCCGGCAGCTTGTCCGAGTTCTGGCGCATCTATGCCGAAGAGGATAGCGGGACAGGTTGCGCCTGCACGCATGATTTTGATACTGTCGCCATCAGTGACCGACAGCACTTTTGTTGTTGCGGTCTGCGCCTCGACGCGATGGCTTAACCCTGAAGCAATGAGGCAACCGAGAGTTGCAGCCATCAATGTTGCATATCGCATTTAGCGTCCTCGCGTTGTTCACGCACCGTTCGAATTTGCCTTTGGAAGACCTGGTATCACAAATACAACTATACCCTTCTCTGAAGGGGAGTTATTTGATTTGTTCTAACAGAAGCTTAGTTTCCGCGATTGTCTTCGGAAAGTATTTTTCAAATAGCACTTTGGTGCGTGGATCGGTAGATCTACCATTCAGATAGTTGACCAGTTCGGCGAATGTCTCGCGCCTACCGAGCTCTTTCGGTTGTAGAAAGTACCCTATTAGTTCACGATCTTCTTCGGAGGTAATGGCAGCTGATTCGTGCTCATAACTCTTTCTAAATCCATCCGAGTCTGACAAATACGTGTCCGTGGATTTCGTTTTATCAATCATTTTTGGACCGTAATTATCCACGGCGTGCCCAAGCTCATGCGTCACTGCCGATGCATCATGGCTTCTTGACGGATTCCATTTACCGTCTTGCAGCACCTTGTCGGCAAGGTAGAGGGAAAGTGACGCTTCCTCGTTGTACATGGCATCAACGGCGTCCCACGTACTGCCGGCTGGCCAGCCGTTTGGGCGTTCGCCTTTGAGAAATGGGAACGTTTCGGTCATGTTTGGCGTAAGAATTATCTTGCAGCCGGCTTCGGCTAGTTTCTTACAAAGATTTGGGGGCACCGTAACGCCTTCAAGGAACTTGTCCACCTTGCCTTTGAATTCATCGGAAACGCCATCGAGCGATTCAATCAATCCCTTGTGGTCGGTCCGTTTTACTTCAAAGCGAATTGGCTTGAGCATCCGCAGCGTGCCATCTTTATTGATACCATCAAGCTGCCATCCCTTATCGGTTTCCCCACTGATATGGTTGTACGCATAGAGTATCGGATTTTTTCCTTCTGCAAGTTGCATGACCTTGCCGGGATTGTCAGCGAGGAACTTCTCTACTGGCACGTTTTGAACCGCGTGACGTTCCAGTATGTCCAGCTTCTTGTCAGTCTTATGATGACTGGCTTGCCATCCTTTTGGCTCTCGCATCTGGCGGTATGCTGACTGTTCCACTAACACCTTGTTGTCACCATCTAGCAGGCTTCGGTTTCCACATTTGTCTGTGACAACTCGGTGCTTGGTGTCTTGAGCGTTTTCCTTGGTGGCAGTCGGACGTTCGGCGACGGCGGTTGCGTCTCCGGCAACGAGCGTTGTTCCCTTCTCGATTGGTGCAACGACCGGCTTGGTGTCAGGCATGTCTGCGCAATAGCCGCACTGCGCTAGTAGTTTGTCTGTTGGAAATCCATCGGAATTCGAATGTTCATCAGGTTGTTTGTATGCGCGGTCCATAAAAGCGTTCCCAAGATCTTAACTGACTGCTGCGATTCTACTCGGCAAAAGTGTTCAAATCACTGTGCGTCCGTGCACGGGCAGCAAGGGCTTTCTACTAGAAGGATAAACACATCTATCGATATGGAGAACTTGGAAGCGCTCTATCGACGGGAAAGAAGAATGCTGATTTCTTTAGGGCATCGAAGCTTTCAGGCGTGAATTTGTATTCCGGACCGATAAGGCAAGGGGTGTAGTGTGCTAGAGAATTAGAACCGAAGTGGGCTTTCACCTGGGACGTCAGATAAATGTGACCGTCGATCAGATAAAGATCCTGACCAGTATGTCGAATCGGTCCAGTATTGTTTTTATTGGTCAAGGCATCATAGACTTTTTTCGGAATTGCTATGCCAAAAATAGCAGGGTCTTTGACGTTGTCACCTTCGACGGCATAAGCTTTTCCGACCTTGATGGCACTAGATGTGAATAGATCGCCGGTCAACGCTTCTGTACCTTGACCGACAACTTTTGATGAGAGCTCCCCGTTAGTGCCGTGAACAAAGACTATGAAATCACCTGCTTCAATGACACTGCGGACTCCATTCATATGAGCAGCGACCGTCAAGGAATTGTATGGATAGTCATTGATCAACTTTTGGATATCAGCACTATCTGGAGTTTGTTCAAGCGAGTGTGCTAGCCAGTCCATCTGTTTGCGCGACGCTGCATTCTCTCGATACAGACTTACCAATTTCTCCGGATCTACCATGTCAGGATCGCTGTCGAGATGCTTCTTGAGTTTTTCGATCGTCTTGCGAGCTTGAGCTTCGCTATTATGACCGGCTTCTATCTTGCCACCATTGCTTGCAGCTTCTAGGGATGGCCGCTTGAGGGCGACATCCGGCTGTCGGCCTGAGTGGTCATCGCCAATCGCTGCTTTGATTTCAGAAGCCTTGTCATAAGTTGATAATCTCTTGTGCGCAGCAACGACCAAAAAATCGTCGATTTGAGTCGGATGCACACCACCGTTTACCTTGATTTGGTTGAACGCGCGTGCCGCATAAGGGGCTATGTCCTCATCCACCAGAGCGATCAAAATCTTATCGCGGATTTCCGGACTGTCCTGAAGATGACTCAATACATCGTCCATGAGCTCCAAGCTTCCAGATTCGGTTAAGATCGAGTCGATTAGCACGTTGTGACTCAAGGAGCCATCTTTAACCAACTTAGGAATCTCCCCGGATTTTATTCGCGCAACGAAATCCACTCGGCACGGACCGCCACCGCTGCGTGCAAACTCGTCCAGAATAATTGCCTGAAGCGGTCCGTTCTGCTTGGAAAGTGCTATGAGCTGGTCATCCGGAATGACACCATCGCGAATTTCCCGCGCGGAACGATACATTATTCTCGCCAGGTTAGGATCGTTTTGTTTGCTTGCAAGTTGAAGTAGTTCCTGTGCTGTATTACGATCTCCCAGCCCGGCAAGCAGTAACACAGCATCACGCGATTCTGCAAAAGGAGTCTTAGGACTAGTAATAGTATCGATAAGATTGCGCTTAGCTTCCACCGCCAACGTGCTGCGAACGTGGTCGATTCGTTTTTGAATTTCAGCCAGCCTAACCAATTCTCGCTGCGCTCCGGGATCCGCGGACGGAAGTGCCCGGGCAGCGATTTTGGCATCTTCCAGAGACTTTTCCAAAGCGTTGGCCATGACCAACATTTTGTACTGCGATGGCGTTCCCTTTGCGCGGTCGACCATTCTTTCAAAGCGCGTTTGATCGCCCAGCATCACCTCTCCAACGTGCACGGCCCAGTCTTCGCTACCCGCAGTATTGGCGTCGAAAGCGGCATAGGGGCGGTCGTAGTAGGGTTTGCCGCCGCGTCGCTCAACGCTTCTGGCAACATCGAAAAGCCTCCGGTCGGTAGGTGCTTTGCCCTCAAAAATATGGGACCATTCATGCCTCAAGTTTTCATTCAACGAGCGTGGGGTCGTTGACGGAAATATAACGATCTCATGCGCCTCGATGTTGGCGTGGGCCGCGGACACAAATCGTCCTTTGGTCATGACTCCTTCTGTAATGCGTCCTTCACTGCTCGCTTCGACGGTTCTATAAGCGTCGTTGGCAGACGGCTTATCGGCCATGACGATCTTCTTGATTCCATGTCCTTTGTCCGGCAAGGAATCAAGCTGCTTGAGGATGTCCTCAGGCAAGATCACCTTTTGCCAGTCAGGATTAGCCTTCGCCGCAGCCTCTGCTGACATTCGTGTAGTGTAGTCGTCTGATGTCAGACCCTTGCGAAGGGCACGCACTTTATCGTGAAGTGCAATTTGCGACTCTGGAATGATGATCAATGTTTGATAGCCTTCCGGCTTGTATATGCGCACTTTCTCAGCCGGTAAGTCAGTTGCGTCTACGAGAAATTCCCTCGCGAAGGCTTCGTGATTGAGGGTTCCGGCATCATCGATGACCCCTGCTTTCTCGAATGCCGCATTCAATTCTGCCGGATTCATATCTCGGTAAGCTGGCTTAAGCACTGGTTCGCTGTGTGTGCCAGGTGTTGGCTCGCCGAGTTGGCTACCCAAGAACTTGAGCTGGTCGCCATCGCTGAGTTTGTCGAGCGGGTGCGGAGAGAATCCTGCCACTACCGGTGTTTCCGGCTTTACGCCGAAAACTGGTCGAGCCAGAGCTGCATCTGGGGCAGCCGCTGTCGCCTCATTGGCGGCTGTCCGCAAGCGTTCCACTGGAGCGTCCACTGTCTTGGCTGCCACAGTATGTGGTGCTGGTTGATCCACGTGAACCGGCTCTGCAAACCCGGGTTTAGTGCCCGGGCCGTCAGGTAACTCCGAAGCGGGCTTGGTAGATGCCGCAGCGCCGTCGCCAATCGCGGACTCCCAGCAATGTCCGCCGATCTTGAAGGCCGTGTGGAATCCAGCTGCGCCGATGCCACCGAAGGCCGTGGAGGTTCCAACTGTTGTCGCTGCTCGTTGCATATTTTCGGCGAAGCTTAGGCGTGGATCCCACTCTGCAACACCACGAACAGTCCCGGATGCGCCAGCACCGAGTGCACCCGATGTCACTACGAACGCATATTCACGCGCGATGTTCACGAAGACATGTTTCATTTGCTCTTCGAGCTGCGCCTGAAGTTGCTGTTTGAGGATCTGCGTTGCTTTGTTGATGGCAGCTTCCTCAGCGCCTTCCGCTAAGAGCTTGGTGGCCAGTTTCTTCAGTGCTTCTTCGGAAATATCTTTGGTCCCAGAAACTATGGACTGTCTTACGACCGTCACTAGTTCCTTCTCTAACAACTCTTCTGCCCCTTCTCTCAGGAGCAGTTCAACACCTTCTTTGCCCAGCAACTCGATCGTCTTTTGGGCTGCCATCAATCCTGCTTGTTCGCCAACGCCACACATGGCTGCTATCTCAGCCGGACCAAGGACGCTCAGCGCACCATCGATTGCTCCGGTGAGTGCATCCATAAGAAAGTCACTGTTAGTGTAATCAGCGCCCATGATGTTGGCTTTGATAAGGACTTTGAGGATCGCTCCACCGATGGCTGTACCTGCGAGTAAGCTGAGGCTAACTCCGCCGGTGAATCCTGCTCCAATGACGGAAGCTATTGCGAGGGCTAAGTCAGCAGCAGCATTTGCAACACCTTCTTTCGAGGTATTGAAACTTTTGATCGCCTGCATCAGGTTCTCGATTTTCTCGCGGACCTCTGGCGAATCGTTGAGGCGTTTTCCTAGCGCCGATGAATCGGACAGCATTGCTACTAGCTGGTCGGCGTCATTTCGTGCTTGCGCACCGGTGCCGTCCCAAAGTGTATCGACAAACCAGCGTCCTACCCCATCGTAAGATCTGTAGTAACGCTGCATCATGCGATCGATGGCTTCTTCTGGAGTACCGGGACGATCCAGAATGTCCTCGGCCTCGTACGTGCCAAGAGTTGCTCTCAGGTCGGCGTGAATGCTAGAGCGGTATTTTGTACTATAGGCGACGATTGCTCTATCACGTTCGGCTGGCGACAGCCGACTCCATGTCGCGCTGAGATCTTGGGAAGTTGCTCCGAACCCGACTACATACGCTCTCAGTAGATCCTCAGGACGCTCTGTACCTTGCGCTACGAGAAAAGTCGCAATTTCTCTTTCGTCTTGGGATAAATTGCGGAATGCAAGGGCAGCAGTTGCGTTCCCCTTGCCAGCGAGGGCAGCCCGATCACTGTCCGACAGATGGGAGAAATCTTTTCTGAAGCCGGCATTATCGTCGACTATGCCGCCTTCACGGAGCCCCGTAAGGACCGCGACGGGAAGGCGTCCTGTCTCGATTAGAGGCGTAATATAGCGCGCGTAGTCAACGCTGTCCGGGAATAAGTTGTGGGCTGCTGCATCAAACTGTTCACGATAAGTCTGATCTGTATCATATCGATGTTTGAATTCTTGGTGCCTTTTGGGCACGGCGAACATTTCGCTGAGATCTCGCACTGCCTCTGCCGGATAATTGCTGACGAAGCCAGCGGCTCGAAATGCGTCTTGAGCGCCTCGACTGTCAGTGAAAAATCCGATTGGCGAGCCTCCAGCTAGATTTGTCTGTACTCTTTGTAGACCACTGTGCAAGATTTGCAGGTTGAGCCGGTCCAGCGGATCCATTGTGGGGGCTAATTCTATGCTTCCGCGCGAGAGCATGCTAAATAGAAGATCCTGTGCTGGCCCTGTCGGGACTATATCTCGGATTTTCCTATCAATGTCTCTACGATATCTGTTGTCAGGTGACGAATAATATTCCCGGCGCTCGCTGGCCGGCATGTGCTCCAACGTCTCAACAAGTATGTCGTAGTTGTTGCCGTACCAGTTGATGTTGTGGGCAAGTGACTCCTTAACTGAGCGCCAGCCAACTTTTGTGGAGGCCTCATAATTGGTCTCGGTGAGCTTCTCGCGGACTAGTTGTGTACATCGGAGGGCAACATCAGTACCTTTGAAGCCAGTTCCGGGTATGAAACCATCGCAAGAAATGAGGTTGTACAAGTCATCGAGTTTTTTCTTCAAGTCTTCCTTGCTTAGACTCTTCAATTCTTGCCATTCGGCAGCGGTCATGTGTTCAATGCTGCTAAATATTGCATTATCGCTTTCGTTGTATAGCCATCCCGCGTGTTGGGATACGCGACTGACTAGCGAACCGCCTTTCACGTCGATCATGTCTTCCCAACGGCTTAGCTCAGCAACTTGTCGAGCCGGTGAGAACCATACTCCAGCTGTCCACGCCAAGGCATCATGAGTCCTACGGTAGTATTCCGTGGCTTGCTTTTGTCCAGCTTCAGTTTGCAGTTCTGGATATCGAAGAGAAGATTCAGGTAACTTAGACTTCTCACTTAGACTTCTTCCAACCTTGTACATCTGTCGCTCATGGTCGGTCATCTCTTTCAGCGAATGCTCGATCTGGTCTGTGCTGTCTCCGAGCCAACTGGTGTTGTCCGCAACTTGAGTTTCGACGGATAACCTGCCTTGTTCTGCATAATCAAGGGTGTGCCTGAGATCTGTGTCCGTGATGTTAGCGTTGGCGTTTAGGACCCAAGCAATTGGGCCTTTGATAAAGATGTTGTACCAGGCCCCGCCGAACGCGGCCCGCAACTTACCTTCGCCGCCATCTTTGATAAACCTTTGCCGAGCTTCGTCGGAAGCAAATCGGAATGCGTCCTGGAAGAGCGCGACATCTCGATTGTCGAGAGCAATTTTTGCTAATGACAGAGTCAATTCGGGGTTCTTCCGAATCGCGTCACTTCCGTTCATCAGTATTTTTAAGGCATCTTTTGTTAACTTGGACAGGTTCGGATCTTGGTCGATGGCCTGTTCAAGTGATATGTCAAACCGCTGTTTGTATTCAATTGACAGTTTGATGATAGCTTTTCTGTCCATACCCGCAATGGTGTCGCGGAGGTCCTGCTCACAGTTCGCCTGAGTTCGGCCAAAGAAATACTGGCTTCTTTCCGTAAGGACAGAATGTATGTGGCCGGCATAGTCTGGCTTTCCGTCCTTATGGTTGAGAGCGTTAACTGCCCGCTCGCAATCTGCAGTTGATCTAAATAGTTGAAGATCTTCAATTAAGTCAACTTCGAACTGCTTCTTGTATGCTACCCGCAACGCATCGCGCTCCGGCTCGGTTAAGTTCTTCAGGAGGTTGATGACCATGTCCGGATCTTGGTGAAGAGCGATTGCCGCGTTTGCACCACTGACAGCACCTCCCATAATGACTGTATCTAACACGCCGTCGATCCAGGAATTACCAGTTAAACTTACCATAGGAACAGTAGTCGGAGTGGGTCTGATTGCCGATTTGATGGCGCTTGCCTTGAGATCGATGTCCTCGGGCGAAATGATGATCACCGACTGTCCGAGCCGCTGAATATCCGTCCGCCCGCTGCTGGCATCAAATACGGTGGCAGTTCCATCATCGGTGATGGTTATTGTGCCGACCATCTTTTGCTTCCCATCTTCGGAAGTCCAATGCTGTCCATCGCTGCTGGTCCAAACGATCGGTTTGATGGAGCTGTCAGATTGTTCTGAGACTTTGTTCAGCTTGCCTTGCGCATCACGTCCGTATTCTTTTTGCGTTCCTCGGAAGTCTACTGTCCTGATCAATTTGCCATTCTGTCCGAAGTGGCATTCAGTGAACGTTGGGGGTTCTGTTGGGAGTTGAGTAACTACTTTTCTTGTGGCATCCAGTGCGTACACTATCGTTGTGTTGGTATCGCTGGCGCTTACACAGAATTCACCTGTTGGTGTCACGTCCATCAGTCCGTTCCAGAGCGATTTCAGGTCGCCGTTGCGACACCATTGATTCGCGCCAACCAGCTTCCACTCGTGTCCCTGCTCCTTGTAATAGTTCAGTTTGCCGGTCGAGCCATCGTACCCATAGTTGGCCTCGACCCCTTGAACATTCTTTGTTCGGACCACTTGATTCTTGTCGTTGATCCATTGGGTTTTTCCATCAGCGGTGTGGATTTCCATTCCGCTCGGTTTGCCTGTTTTTGCATCATAATTCCAGCGCGTCGATGACCCGTCAGGGTGCTGGTCAAGTATGATCCTGCGTGAGGCATCGAATTCCAGGACCCGGCCGGAAGGCAGCGTGGTTGTTCGCGTGCCACTGTTGAGGTCTGTCTCGGTATAGGAACCATTCGAAGCGACGTCCACTTGCATTTTGCGGATCGCGCTTCCATCTTTTCTGCACCAGTGCTTCCCATCAAGCGAAGTCCACTCACTTTGGAGAATTAGTTGTGGTTCAGTGACTCTATTGACGTTGCCGGCGGTGTCATAGCCAAAGATCCTTTTCTCGCCTTTTAGGTTCGTCGCTTCTATCACCTGGTTAGCAGCGTTGAGAACAATTGTGGTTCCGTCCAGTGCTTTTATTGTCACTGTTTGTTTTGTGTCATCGGCAATTTTTAAAGACCCATCACTACCCGCATAAATACGGAGTTTTGCCGCGGTGCCGTCCGGGAGGCTTCTCCAATGCTTGCCGTTGGCAGAGGTCAGACTCCAGCCCTGACCCATAATGGCCGTCAATTTCCCTTCGGTATATTTAAACGTGGTCTTACGTCCGGTGGCATCAGTAGTCATGACAACATTGCCTGATTGGTCCTTCACGACTTCGGATCCATCAGGATTTTTCTTGTGCAGCTCGACTCCATGGCGGCTTCTTAGCTCAACCCAGCCATCAAGTCGTGTGACGCGAATGATGTCCTCCGGTAATTTTTCGTGGATCTCACCATCCTGCGTAGCCGCGACGATCTGCCCGGGCTGATCGTCTGCCGGTCTTGTAGTACTTGTCTTGGCGCGCGGCTCTCTGCGCAGGCGCATACTGCCGTCATGTGTAGAGTGGTCGATGTAGTGCTGGACCCCGTGTACGTCTTTAACCATCGTTAGACGGTTGTCCTTGTCCAAGTGAATTTCTGATCCGTCGAGCCTAAATTTGCGCGTACCCCTACCTTCCGTTTTCTGGGTGAACTCGCCATCAGGTGTCACCCAGCAGAAACCAGTACGGATTGCCAGCGGTCTACTAAGTCCTGGCCGAGGTTCCTCTTTCCAGTTATAACCATCGGGGCTGGTAAAGATAGAACCGTCGGGCTCGGTATAGCGTGAAAGATGTGTGCCTCTATGCTCAAATTGCCTTCGGTTGCCGGAAGCATCGCTAGTTTCTGTTACAGCTCCAAGCGGTTCGAATCCAATGTGAATTCCCTTGGCACTAGTTCTGCTGCGTAGTTGCCCTAGTCCATTGAATGCAAGCACTTCTCCGTCAATGTTGCGGGTTAACTTAAGATCTTTTGACGTGAACGAGTAGGTTCCATCTTTTTCGATCACAACTGGCCCGAGAATGCGTTCGTTGCTGCCTACCATTTGGAAGTGCAGTCCGTCGTTGGAAATCCAGGTGACGCCGCCTGACTCTGTAATTTTCGTCACGGTTCCATTTTTTAGCCGTTCGAATTCCCGCCATGAACCATCGGGCAGTTCAACGCGAGTTGAAGTGCGCTGTTCGTGTTTTCGACCTTCGCTCGCGCCAGGAGTTCTTTCAGTGGCAGCGGTTGAGTCTGGTCTTCCATCGGCTGGCTCAGCCGTGAAACCGTTTTCACTTGCGACTGTCTTGATCGTAGTGCGAGCACTGACTATGAAAGGCTCCGCTTCATCAGCTGCAAGCAGCTCACCATTTAGGAGCACCTCGTTTACTTCGCCTTGCGGAGTGAAAGAGAACTTGAGTACGCTACTAGCCGACTCTTCAGTTGCAGTTACTACTTCAAGATCAAGTGGGCGACCATCTGTCCGCAGTGTCAGTTTCTGTTCGCCGGTTGCGTCAGAGGCGTGAATTACCACTGTGCCGGTTTGATGATCCAGAGTCGTTTTAATCGTGGTGTTCGGCTCAGTGCCACCAGCGAAAATTCGGCGTGTTTCCGTTGTCTGCGTTTTTTTGTCGTCATAGGTTATCAGCATGGTCAAATCTGACTGACGCTCTTTGGCTGATTCCGGAGAAGGAAAGAGCGCTATCTCAATTTCATTTCCTGTGCGTCGGAGACCGATGAGTCTTCCTGCTGCGCCGATGAGGTTACTAACCGGACGACCCTCGGAGTCGTAAAAGCTCATGGTCGGACCAATATCCAGCCTGCCTGCTGGATCAGGCCTTAGGCGGTCGGCAACGGTTCCCAGAAGCTCAACAATAGCGAAGTCGGCAGCGCCGTTATCGGCATTGCTTTCCTCTTTTTCGCGCTCTGGGGACTTTTGTGCCATAACTAACCCTTCTGGAGTTACATTAGGGAATATACCCTGCGGCTGAGAGCTAACTTGCCCAACCGTGTTCCATCAATTCAGGCCGCTTGCGGCAGTGTGGCTGTTGCGTCAGTGTAAGCTCGCAACATTGCCGACAGTGGGCCGAAGCCAACTCTTTTGCGCAGAGTCTCTATTACCGCCTCGGGCACTGACACGTTATCTGCGTTCGCCGAGGTGTGTTGCTTGAGGACGCTAACCAGGACTGCGCAGTCCGCGCTTGCGTCTTTGCGCCGCATTTGTAAGTCAATGGATTGGCTCTTACAGGTGATGCACACGACCGGTGCTGGTTTCGAGAAGACGTCGTCGCTCTGGATGAATGTAGTCTGAAAAAAAGCTTCCTCTGCGGTAGCCCGTGAATTCATATAACCCCCTACGTTGGATTTTGAATTACCAACGATTGCCATGCCCTTGTATAGAATATTAAGCAGCGGGTGTTAGCAAATTGTGGAAGGCTATTTTGAGGACAGCAGGGCTTTGTTGATGCCAGCGAGGGCAATTGCGCCGTTGTTTTCTATCGATATGTGCGGAGCCGGGATTTGAGGCTCACGTGGATTGATGCGAATCACAGTTGCCGCGTGTTTTTGTCCAAGCATTTCACTGGTCCAGCGAATCGTTGGCACCGCACTACCGGCTCCTAGTTCAACGACAGCTAGTGGCTTAGGGCAGTTTGCGATGAAGTGATCGAAGCGTCGCTGTTGTGCGTTGCTTCTTCCCGGGACGAAGGACCAATCGTTGAACATCAGAATATTCGGACGAGCCACATCTCCGCAGTGAATGCAGGTCGGGACTTGCTGTGAGCGCATGGTGGCAGGCTCTATGTCGAAAAGTTCTTCATTAGGCCAAATCTCAGGCTCGCACGGATTCTGGCACTGCAGGTGGTGAACGGAGCCGTGGACCTCGACGATACGCTGTTCGTCAAAACCGGCCTTTTGAAACTGTCCATCAACATTTGACGTGACCACAAACCATGGCAATTCGAATCTGTGAATCCAGTCAAGCAAGATTGCGAAACCAACGTGCGGAATGGCTTCACGGTACATATTTGCTCTGTGTCCGTAAAAGCCCCAGCCGAAGGTTGGATCCTCGCTGAAGTGCCGTGGCGTTGCCATCTCCACGAAGTTGATCCCCAATGTCTCATATGCCGGGTAAGCTTGCCAGAAGCCTTTGTCTCCGCGGAAATCGGGTAGTCCGGAATCAACGCCCATACCTGCGCCGGCAGTTATCACCAGCGCGCGCGCAGCTTTAACTGCGGTCGCTGCCTTGGTGTACGCCGTGTCGTCGTCGATGGTGAGCATTTTTCCTGTTCTGTCCTCTGAGTCCGTAGATTGTTCAGTTTTCGGGCAATCTGATCCAATATAGATGATTTTCCCGATGTTGTAAGAGAAGGGGCGGATCGTGAGCAGCCCGCGGGCGCGTGGCGACGTGAGCCTGCCTCAATGCCGGCGGGACGCCAGCGCTCCCAGGTGGTGGCAAAGCCAGCACTCCCAGGTGGTGGCAAAGCCAGCGCTCCCAGGTGGTGGCAAAGCCCCGCGCTTATACAGGATTCAAACGTAGGGGCGTTGTCCATTGGGTGGCCTTTGTGCTGCCTGGGAGCGCCGCCATCTTGGCGGCTCGGCGCGGACAAGTTCTTAGATCGGTGCCGGCGGGACGCCAGCGCTCCCAGGTGGTGGCA
>JADYXS010000123.1 GCA_021772155.1 Candidatus Obscuribacter sp. | reverse complement strand
TCATCCATCATCGCCAGAAGCCTGTCTGATCTGGTGACAAGAGTTACTTTGGCTCCCAGTGCGTGACTTATCGTAGCGAACTCAACAGCAACCGGGCCTCCGCCGACGATCACAATGTCCTTGGGCAGCCATCCTCTCTGCAAAACCGTATCGGTATCGCAAACGCCACGCAAATCGAATGGGACATTCGCAGGACGGATTGGGCGCGAGCCAGTGGCAATGAGAATGCATTTTGATTGGAATTCTCGAACGCTGCCGTCCGGCAGGGTGACAAACACGTTGCCTTTGGTCCCGAACTTCGCAGCGCCCTGAACATAGTCAATGCCACGGCTGGCGATGTTATCAGAAGTCACCTTCTGGAGTATTTTGCAAACATCCAAAGTGCGCCGCTGAAGCGCTCCGAGCACAAGTTCAGGCGGAGCATTCAAACTCACGCCGTAGGTATCGCGATCGGTGTAACCAGTGAAGTACATTGCAGCTTCGCGCAATGTTTTGGTAGGAGCACCGCCCGTGGTGGTAACGCAACCACCCGGGCGATCTCTCTCGATAATCAAGCAGCGATGTCCGAAGAACGCAGCTAGCTCAGTCGCACTCTCGCCCGCCGGACCCGCGCCGATTGCGATTAAGTCGTAAGATTCCACTTTCGTTCAACAACTATTGCATGTGATCGAGCATGTCAGAAAACGATCGCTTGACCTGTAGTGCGCTTAGGATTTCCTCGGAAGTCACACCCGGGTATCTGGCGTACTCGAAGAAGCTATCACATTGATGGTCGCGGACGAATTTCGCAAAGCTAGCGACGTTGGTCATTCCGTCTTCCGGGAATCCTTCAAGGTGCGTGAAGATAGACGCACGTCCTAAAGAACTGAATAGCATGACAGCATCTTCGGTGTACTTATCGAAATCCGTATCGAAGATTCCGATGTACATGAATCGTGTGTCGTTGTCAAAAATAATCCAACGAAGATAGTGCAGCTTGAGGGGCTTCAGAATTTCATCCAGATCAAGCCCAGCAAGCTCCGCCTGCTGCTTGCGCATTAGATCGGCGTGTCCCGGTTTAAGGTTCGCGATGATCGTGAAACCGTTTGCAGGCGTCTTAGGCTTAATGGTTCCATATTTTCCAACAACTTCTTGCATGACTGGTCCTTCAATATATATATATATATATATATATGATAGTCAAAGTATAGCCGGACGTTGTTGTCATGGTTCGGGTTTATTCCTGCGCAAAAATCGAATTAACCGGTTGATTGGGCCACGAACAAGCAAATACGGCACGATTGAAAGGCTACAAGCGATTACAAGGGTTTCAAGTGGATAAATCGTCTTGAAAACGGTTATCTGGTACCCCGCATCAATAATGGCGGCCATGAAGAACACCTTTCCTATGTCCTTCCATCCGTGAGCAAGGAAATATTTACGATGACCGCGATCCCAAACAATGCTGGCTAGGAATGGGGGTCTGTCCTCACTTGCATCTCTGCGTCCGGATTGAATAGCGAGAATTGTCGCCATGATCGGCTGAACGATCAAGCGGAAGTTCATTGGACCTTCCGAACGTCCCAATATGTCTTGCACTGCTCGAATGAAAATGTCTTCCACAGAAACTACTTCATGGCGTCGGTTGTGGTGCGCGATTAGCAGCGCGTGTGCGATTGACTGCGGCTCGCGTGGAGTTGCCTTAGCCGCGACTGTATTGCTCTTGCAGTTTTACGAAGTGCGGCCCCAAGCTTGGGATTCAATCTTCCATTCGCCATCATTTTTCGCGAAGGTGAACGCGAGAGTTCCCGTCCGAGCAGCGGTCTGACCCTTTGAGGTTACCTCAAGGCTGCATGCTGTAACGGCATAGGCGTGAGAGCCATCAACATTCGAAAAGGTCATCTCGTAGGAGAGCTGTTCGTGCGTCACCTCAAATTCCTTACGCCATTTATCAACGTCGGCCAGCCATTTCGCTGGAGCGTTCGGGTACAACCAGCGGAATGGGGCGATTCCGTCGATGATGATTGTCTCCTCTCCAAAAACGCTGGAGAAGAGGTCGACGTTCTGCTCATTGAACCCCTTGATGAGAGTTTCAATGAGCGCCTGAATTTCGGTCGGTGGTTTGCTGGTCATGAACAATCTCCGTATGGGCCCAGAGTCTACCATCCCTGTTTTAATCTCTCTCTCGATTTTGCCAGACACATACCGAAGCCGAACAATAGCCGGTAAGCGATTGGCCCTGTCAAGAGTAAATATCGATGGCGCCATCGCTTAATCTCGTGCGTTTCGCAAACCTATCAGCCAGTCGGTTAATGGCTTGCTAGTGCTGATCCTGACCCTCGATTCGGGAGGTTACGACATGGCAAGATGCACAGCACCAAGGAAACCGTTGCAGCAACCACACAGTTGAATTAAGTGCTCGCGCGCGCAAAGATTGAGTTAGTCCCGGTCGATTAGGTTGGCTGTGACTCGGCATCTTTGAGTGCCAGCCAGCGATCAGGAAGGAAGTCGTCAATTTGGGAAGTCTTGGCAGAGGGAAATCTGCTCAGCACATCTTTCATGTAGGCAAAGGGATTTATGGCCAGGCGCTTGCAGGTTTCGATGATGCTCATGATCGTTGCCGCCGTATGTCCACCTTCCTCGGATCCGGCGAACAGCCAGTTCCGACTCAACACCATCGGCTTGATGCTTCGCTCGCTGGCGTTATTGCTTATGTCGACGTTCGGGTGGTCGAGTAGACCAAAAGCGCCGGCCAGCGATTGAGCGTGTACGAAATGGCCTCTCCGAGCTTGGTCTTTGGCGGTTCGATAGATTTCATGCCGGTGAGCCATTCTTTGAAGAGTTCGAGCTTGGGCTTTGCCAACCGTTGACGCAAATCCAGGCGTTCGGCGTCGGAGAGCGTTGTTGCCAGCCGTTCAATGTCAAAGAGGCTTTTGATGAGTCCCATCGGAAATTCTGCCGGTAGTGGGTCAGCCTTCCAAGCATCTTCGAAGTAGCAATGAACGTGAGTCCAGCAGTTAGCGGCAGTACCACCGTTTTTAATTATTTCGTTGTACTTGTTGGTGCCGTCGCTTTGAAGGATGCCGACATAACCCTTGAGAATCTTTTCCGGATAGATGGAGTGCTCGGTGTCAGAATAGTCGTAGAAGACATACGGGTAGTCGGCGTCTCCGCGGTAGACCCAGATGTAGCCTTTGTGTGTTTTTCCGAGTCCTTTTTTGATAACCGGAAGCGTGGTGGCATCGGATTGAAGGACGCGACTGTTCAACATGAGCTTGCTCATTCTTTTGACAATCGGCGTAAGGATGTCCGCGACTTCCTTGAGCCAGCGACACATGGAAGAGCGTCCGATGGGAAGGCTCATAGCTTTGAACACTTGCTCCTGGCGGTAAAGCGGCAAGTGCAGCCAGAACTTGTCGGTGGCGATTTTGGCAAGAAGTCCAGGACCAGGCAACCCTTTATCAATCGGCTGGTAAGGTTTTTGCGCAGAAATCACTTGCCCATTGCAATGGTTGCATGCGTATTTGAACACGACATGTTGAATGCATTCGAAGATCGCTCGAACGAACTCAATCTGGTGCGAAACGTCGAAGCAAATTGTAGCTCTGGGTTGCGCACAAGAAGGGCATGGAAGTTGGTCTGCGTTGAGACGGTGTTCGAGCTTGCGAGTGACAAGAGTAGCGGACGGATTAGAGCGACCGCCGCCGTGTTTCTTGTCTTCGACAATGTTCAGTCGATTCTTCTCCGCATCGAGCTCAGTAGTGGTTTGGCTGTGGATAGCTTGTCCGGTGCCGGTAAGCAGCGCGGAATCAACTTTGGCAGATTTCGTTCCGAAGATTGCCCTATTGCGCCGACTGAGTTGTTTCTCCAGTTCGGCAACGCGAGCGAAGAGTTCACTGATGAGAGTATGGCAATCGTTGACGTTAGTCGGGAACTCACGAGATTTATCAAGATTGTCTTGATTGGGCTTGCCGGGCATGGCTAATCCGCAGTTGGTTACTCGGTACATTATACGGTATGCCACCGCCTGCGGTGGCATACCGTATTGGTTAATTCGGACTGATCTAATAGAGGCGCATGACAGTCTTGGAATGACCATAATGTTTCAGTGCAATTTTGCGATCGCCAATATGACCAGGAAGGTCGGTCAAGAGGAGATGGCAGGCTGAAGGGCGGGACATTTTTGCGCTCCACAACACCGGGGCCACACCATATGTAGCTTCGGGCTCCGAGCCCGGCAATCAAGGGGTAAATTTGGTGGCACCGCTACAGGTGGTGTCTCCGTTCCATACCAAACCATTCCGAAGCTTTGCGCAAATGGGCACACAGCCGCCTCTAACGCGCAAACGGATCCAATTGGGTTGTAGCAGTTCCTACCGGCGCACGATACCGCTCTCGCCGCCGGATACTACTCAGGTCGATGCCGTCGAGTATCATGCGCAAAGTGGATGCGTCAATCTCAAGCCCAGCAGAAGCAAAATTCTGTAGATCCGGGAACTGGAACGTACCGCGCTGGAGGACTTTGTACCACATCGCCATGCCGTCGGAGTCCCAGTAGACGCATTTGATGCGGTCGCCGCGCTTGTTCTTAAACAGGAAAAGACCGCCGGAAAGCGGGTCGAGATGCATGGCGCTGCGAATGATGCCTCGTAAGCTATCAAAGCTTTTCGCATGTGCGTGTCTTGGGTGCAAAGAAAGATTCTGGTGCTTCCTGTATTGCCAATCATTCAGCCGATCTCCTGATGGCCGCGAACAACATTGCAATAGTCTGAGTAGTTGCATTGTCGAATATCCGAACCGTGCCCTGCAGAACGTCGATTTCAGCAACTAATTCCGGTGTGGATGCTAGCCGGATTGGTTGGCTCTCCGTTGTCTTCAGCGGAACGAACATCCTGGCGGTCGGTAAAGGCACGGGCCGCTGTCCCTTCGGCCAATTTCGCCGCGCCACCAGCAGAAGGCCTGCGCCTTAATAGCCTTCTTCTTGCAAAATGCATCGTTGCTCAATCCGCTGGTGCTGAAACGGGCAACGATTTCGCGCCAGTAATTTTCCTTTTGCTCATCGTCTGGATCTTGCTCAAATTCAATTCCTGTCTGGACGGGTGCAGCATCGCGTGCCGCAAGCATTCGTTTCCACCAGCACAAATTGCTCGGGTTCAATCCTTCTCGCTTGCAGAATTCGACCTGACTCAGCCCGCTCTCGGAACACCGAGCGCTTGTTTGGCGCCAGTAAGTCTCTTTGGTTTTGCCCTGGCGACTCGGTGCATTCATGCGCGGATCCTTGTGCTAACCTGTTAACACAATCCAAGAGCAAAACTAGTCCCCGGTCAACCACGCAGTTGGTGGAACGCTTTCATAATAGTTATTACAACAGCTTATGAATCGAACGACCAAAGCATTGACAATGGCAAGGCTATCCGTCCGGCACCAAATGACAGGAGATCGGTGCCCAGATAAACTACGAAGCCAGTGCCTTTGTAGCTTTTGCCTGGACCTTCGCTCAGGAACCAATTGATATGCCGAAAATCGTCGAGTCCTACTGTAGCGGCAGCCTTCATCTCGAAGACCGCAAGAAGTCTTCCTGGCGCCTCTGCAACGATATCAATTTCTCGACCCTCTTGGCGCCAGTGATATAGGCGCCAACGCTTGGTGAGATACGGTAAACACTTTTCCAGTTCTATGAAGACAAAGCTCTCTAGAAGGTGTCCTAGTGCAACCTGATCGGCACCAATTCCAAAGCTGCTGCTGTCTTCTGCACGCAGTGCGGTGGCACAACCAGTATCTAAGAAATGAAGCTTCGATGCCTTCACCTCGCGCTTGCCACCCGATGATGTCCATGCGCCGAGGCGGTGCACAATACCAAGCCGGTAGAGAATATCTATGTAATCGTTCACTGTTTCTTTTCGAGCGGCGAGTACTTTGCAGAGCGCAGCAATGCTTAGTTCTTCCGCCGTTCGTTCTGCTAATTGGTCGATAAGCCGCCTGAGGGTGTCGGGCTTACGGACTTGGGCAATGGGAGCTACATCGCGTTCAACGATGCTATCTAGATAGCTGATATACCGATGCGTCCGATCTTGATCGTCAAGCTTCCGGATCTCAGGGAAGCCGCCTCGCACGATCAGTTCGATAGCTTGCTTGCGCGTAAATGATCGCGCTTTGGGCAATTCTCGCAGGCAATCCCTGGGATGGTCAGCCACGACATCAAGTAAACGGCACGGACCTTGTTCTGCGATCTCCGCCGCGCTCAGCGGGCGAAGTATAAATGTCATTACTCGCCCCGCCAGCGAATCGTAAGCTTTTCCTGTCGTAAAGATATCGGATGAACCAGTTAGAACAAATTGTCCTGGCCTATTGTCCGCATCGACAATGCGTTTGAGCGCAAATGTGATTTCGGGTAAGCGTTGTACTTCGTCGAGCACGATCGGACGCTTAGCTTTTCGTGCTTGTTCAGAAGCTAACTGAAGCTGTCCGTAGGGATCTACTTCGAGTGCTGCTCGCGCACCATCATCGTCAAGGGTGATATAGCTTGCGGTGGCAATCAGGTCTCTTACCAACGTCGTCTTGCCGGCTTGTCGCGGACCGACAACGTTGACGACACGGCTTGTGCCCAACGCTTGCTCTAATCTTATTGCCAGGTGCCGTGGAATAACTTTCATCTATTGTTCGAAAATCTGGAAAGGAATCAGAGTAAAAGGCTACCATGCCTGTCGCGAAAAGGCTATTAGTGGCGGCGCAAAAAGGCTATTAGTGGCGGCGCGAAAAGGCTATTAGTGATCCCTCCGAATGACTCACTAATTTGGCATCGGGTGCTGGCAGCATATGGAGAGCGCAATGATCTTCTCTTTGTCGTCAATGCTCTTAGAGTGTCTTCCGTTTCTACAAGGTTCGCCGATTGTTACCTCTTGTTTGTTCTTTTTGCGCATGCTGCTTGTTCTCGGCTCCCCTGGTAATCTAGGCGATCGGCCTCACTGAGATGAGGCTAGGTTGTTCCGGCACTCCGGCGTTCCTTCGATTGTAGTAATTGCGACGCTAGCCAAAACCGGCACTGTCACAACGGCGTCACAACACCTCCATTTGCCTCCCCCAAAAAGAAAGCCCAGCATTCGCTAAAACTTAAGTTAGAGAATGGAAAAAGCTTGCACTATTACGTGCTGCGATACTAGATCCCTAAGCCTTCTGTCAACAGCCCAGCTTACCCAATTGCTGCAAACCCTTGCGGACTTAGGAATTTGCCGAGTTGTATATACAGTTGCAGTATTGGCTAGTATTGGCTAGTATTGGCTAGTATTGGCTTGCATTGGACAAGGAATTGGCTATGGAGATTTTGACCGATGAAATTGGAACACTTTCGACCCACCCTCGAAATGTTGCGTTTGGTCGGAGAACTCGACGAGTTTAAAGGAGCCTGGCGTTCACTATCCAACATTTCACCAGAACGCCTGGCCGCCCTAAAACATGTTGCCACCATCGAAAGCATTGGTTCATCGACAAGAATTGAGGGGGCGGCGCTTTCCGATGAGCAAGTTGACGCGCTTTTGTCCGGCATTCAAAAGAAGTCTTTCCGGTCGAGAGACGAGCAGGAAGTGGCTGGTTATGCCGATGTAATGGATACCGTCTTCAAGAACTGGCAACACATTCCTTTGACGGAGAATCACATAAAGCAATTACATCGCGATCTGCTGAAGTACAGCAGCAAAGATGATCGACATAGAGGCAACTACAAAACATTGCCAAACAATGTTGAGGCCTTCGGACCAAATGGTGAAAGCCTGGGTGTGGTGTTCAAAACCGCCATGCCCTTTGATACGCCGTACAAAATGACAGAACTCATTTCGTGGACGAATGAGATGCTCGCTTCCAACGCAGTGCATCCACTGCCCGCAACAGCAGCATTCGTTGCGATGTTTCTTGCAATTCATCCATTCCAAGATGGCAATGGCCGCCTCTCACGTGTCCTCACTACGCTGCTCCTCCTCAGGAAAGGCTATGCCTACGTTCCTTATAGTTCACTGGAAGGTGTTGTTGAGTCTAACAAGGAACCTACTACCTAGCACTCAGAAGAACTCAAGGAACGCTGGAATCAGACAACCTTGACTGGGATCCGTGGATTCAGTTTTTTCTGCAGGCGATGCAAAAACAAAAAGCAAACTTGCAACTCAAGCTTTCGAGAGAGCGCATTTTCGAGGGCGAGCTGCCAGCGCTTTCAGTGCGAATTTTAGAGCTTGTGCGCGAACACGGGCGGGTGAAGACGTCCGATATTGAAAATCTAACCGGTGAAAGCAGAAGTACCATCAAGGTTCGCCTGAACGAGCTGGTTCAACGAAGGCTGTTGGCGCGCTTTGGGAAGGGACCTGGCACCTGGTATGCGCTTGAGAGAGAGACTTGAGATCATTTCACGGGTGTCTTTTGAATGAACCGGATCGATCGAAGCCACAAAGATCGCCGGGCATCCAGGCATTACACAACATTCACGCTTCTCGACAGGACGTATAAGTCCGTCGGGCACTGAGAGAGCGCGCCAGTATGTCCGTCAGATATGTAATCGAGGTCTTGATCGTGATGACCGACATTGACACGATCGCTGTTGATCGGTTTGTATTTTTCAGGAGCTGAGCAATGCAGTTAACAACGTCACAAGCGCAGCGCTTTTATGGCATTTGGTTTCCATTGCTGCGTTTTGCCAACCAGAAAAGAAGAGTAATCAAAGAATCCTTGCTTCTAGGGGAATCGTTGAATCCTACTGATGCTGCCATTGTTCGCGAGGTCCTTTGGTCTGATGATCGATTGCTCGAAGAGTTCGTACGTAGAAATCCAGCTCGACTTCCGGACGCCGACTTGAGAGTGGTTGAAAGCTGGCGCTGGAGAGTGGCGGGAAGATTCCTTGTTGTGAAGCATTTGAAGAAGTACTCGGTGCTTATTTCTGGAGAGCAATCTAGCCATGCTGGGCCCGAGGTATACGGTGTTGTTGGCATAAACTGTCCGCTTGATGATGTGATTTATGATACGCCGTGCATGATCCAAGCCACTTTAATTCCTTTCGAGGGAAAAATCACATACGACAGCTTGTTCTCAAGCTATTCAATTAGCTTTGGGCGAAACATCACCGGCACCCTGAATCAGGATTATCAGAACGCCAAGAAGCGAGGTGCAATTATCGAGTCATTGGAACGAGCAGCTCTAGAATTAGTACGGTAGTGTTTCTTGCCTGGGTGGGGTGAAACACAAATGCCGACAGCTACAGCTCTGACGCCATGGAACCA
Source organism: Candidatus Obscuribacter sp. (assembly GCA_021772155.1). Lineage (GTDB taxonomy): Bacteria > Cyanobacteriota > Vampirovibrionia > Obscuribacterales > Obscuribacteraceae > JADYXS01. Next base: position 1,794 of record JADYXS010000123.1, on the reverse strand, counting down.
AATGATGCTGAGCCAGACGCATTCAAGAGGCGGACCATGAGTTTGCCGCCGGGCCGTAGTTATGGGCCGCAAAGAACCAACCGACTCAAGTTGCGCGAAAGATCGCTGACGGATTGAGTGCCATCGCTGCCGCCAACCTCTCAATGGCGTATGAAAAGCTGAGTGTTCCAATCCTTGCGCAAGCGATTCTCGTATCGGCGCAACTTAGTGAACACGAAGCCCGAGTAGTCATTTCCACATCACTTAGCGTTCTTTGCCAGGATTTTGTACGAAATCGAGTCTTCTAATGAGAGGCACCGCACATGGTGCTGCCCTTGCCCTCGCAGCTCTGCATTCAAGTAACGCCTTCCGTAGCAATGCGCTTACATCCAAGCGGACTGAAGGTGTTGATGGGAATTCTTGTTCATTTTCCCTTCCCGGGGTCCAGGTGGGGTCCAGTCGAAAAAACCTCCCCAAAAAAGAAAACCGCCTTTCGGCGGTAATCGAGATGGTGGGCGAGAGAGGACTTGAACCTCCACGAATTACTCCACTAGTTCCTAAGTCTACTTGAAGGCTGGTCGCAGGTTTTCTCTATTGCTTTCAAGTTTTGCCTGGAGTGTATCACCAAATATCTGGGCACTCCCAAAAACCAAGCGGCTCTCCGCTGGAAAGCCGCTTGGTGTCTGGGTTGTGAAGATTGGGCGGTAAGAGACTCGAACTCCTAACCCCCTCGGTGTAAACGAACCGGTACCAGGACTTTACTAGGGTTTCCGGACTTTTTGCCAAGCGCTAGTTTCTATTTCTCTCGGTTCCCGATATGATGACTAGGTGGGGTTATCCAGCCTTTCGCGTCGTATTTTATGACAACCGTCGGTTCCTCGCTTGAATAGAAGCTGAATAGAAGCTAGAATAAAAACGAGGGGGTCATACCCCTTCGTTGAATAGAAGTGAATAGAAGAAAAGAGTCCTAAAAGACGAGAGGATATGACCCCCTCGTGCGGAACGAATGGATGAACTGCAGGTGGGGGAGAATCGGCTGTGCCAAGGATTGCTAAAAACCAAATCAAGTTCACCAAGCAGGAAATAGAAAAGCTCCCGCCGCCATCGAAGGGCTCGGTTGTGTATCACGACACAGTCGTGAAAGGGCTTGTGCTAATTGTCTACACAAACAGCAAGACCTTTCATATCTACAAATTTGTGGGCGGCAAGCCAATAAAGCCAAAGCTGGGTAGTTTCCCTGACATGACTGTAGAGCAGGCGAGAAAGGAAGCGCAACAGATGCTTGGCACCATTGCGAGTGGTGCACCAGTTGTATCGAAGCGTGTTTCCAAAGCTGCTGGGCTGGATTTGGGAGAATTGGTTGAGCACTACATAGATGATTATGCTCAGCACCATTGCACAACCTGGGAGGAAATGCGCAAGAATCTGCAGCGGTGTTTTGATCTCTGGCTATCAACGCCCGCCGCTTCGATTACTCGCGCGGATGTACAGCAGCACATGAATGTGCTCGGTAAACGAGGGCACCACACGGCAAACAGAGCCTATGATGATCTGCGGGCAGTTTTTTCATGGAGCGCGAAGTACGGATATCACTCCGGCGACAATCCATGCACCGGCATTACAAAGTTCAAAACCAGATCTCGCGAGCGTTTCATACGCCCGGATGAATTCGAGAAATTCCTTGAAGGGCTAAAGACCGAGAAAAACATTCCCTTTCGTGATTACGTTTACTTGAGTCTGTTCACCGGTGCGCGGCAAGGCAATGTTCTTGCGATGAGATGGGATCAGATCGATTTCGAGCTTGGGCTCTGGCAT
>JADYXS010000122.1 GCA_021772155.1 Candidatus Obscuribacter sp. | reverse complement strand
TCCTTCGTCAACGTAATCTTTTTGATGGAGCTGAGATCCGAACGGACCGGTCTGGATTACACCATTAATTTCATCGCAGATTTCACCTAGCGTGCGAGTAGTAACTTTCATTTGGATGCAGCCTCAAGAAGGCTGTCCACGCGTTCTACTATCAGATCTTCAAGCTCACGACTCTTCACTGTAAGACCCTGAAACTCCTCATGCAGTTCTTCCAGTCTTTCGGCAAAATCAGTGCCTGATTCGCTACGAGTTGCCACACCAACATGTCGTCCTGGATTTAGGCTCCAACCAAGTGATGCGATTTCATTAGTGGTGGTAATCTTGCAAAGCCCAGCAACATCTTTATACTGTCCATTAGGAAAATGTGTATTTATCAACTCGGAGCTGCCTTGGCTTGATACCAACGGGTCCCCTCGATAGAGCCTTACAATATTGGCCAAGAATTCAACCTGCTCTGGCAAAAAGTCACGATGCGCTCGGTCGAGCTGACGATAAATGTGGCGAGCGTCGATAAATAGAACTTGGTCCTCACGAGGTGTCTGTCTTTTCGCCTTATCAAAGAACCACAATGTACAGGGGAGTGTCACCGTATAGAAGAAGTTTGGGCCAATGCTGATCATGACATCAACGACTTTGTTATCGATTAGCCTTTTCCGAATCTCTAGCTCAGAACCACGAGCATCGGTCGCGGAGTTGGCCAGAACAAATCCAGCTCTGCCTTTGTCAGTCAATGACGTTTCGAACAGCTGAATCCACAAATAATTACCGTTATCTACGGATGGCATCCCCAGCGGAAATCGATCGGTGTCATCTTTTATTCGTTCCTTATCAATCCCATTGACATTGAATGGAGGGTTAGCCATTACAAAGTCAAAACGTGCAGTGCATTTGTGCAAATCCTCATAGTATGAATTCGCTTCTCCAACATCACCAGAAAGCCCATGAACAGCCAAGTTCATTCTACACAGACGAACGGATTCTGCGGTTTTTTCTTGACCATATATACTTATTTCTGAGCCAGGGTTCTTCTTGTGTTGTTCAACAAATTTCGCGGATTGAATGAACATGCCTCCTGACCCGCATGCTGGATCGTAAATGCGCCCGTGGAACGGTTCGATGATTTCAACTATGAGTTTGACAAGAGCCGTCGGAGTAAAGAATTCACCGCCTTTCGCTCCCTCGCTCATGGCAAATTTGCCGAGAAAGTATTCGTAAATTTTGCCGAATGCATCTCCCTCGATGTTCATCGGTATTGAATTCATTGCCTTCAACAAGACGACTAAGGTTTCATTGCTCAGTTTCGTGTAAGTTTTGGGCAGAACACCTTTCAGCTCATCGTTTTCTTCCTCTACGGCTTTCATTGCATCATTGATTTCCCTGCCTATGTTAGAGCCCTCGGGCAATTCCAAAAGCCTTTCAAAGCGACATGTCTCTGGTATAAACAAAACTCCTCGTGCCTGGTAGTCAGTTTTTCCAGGCGTTCGCCGACTGGAGCCCGAAGCAGTCAAAAGCTTGGCTGTTTCGGCAAACTTGAAATTGGCATAGCGTAGAAAAACCAGCCCCAGCACCGGGACCGAATACTCTGAAGCCTTCAATCCTGAGTTGGCGCGCAACTGGTCTGCCACTTCCCACAACCGTTTTTCAATGTCAACGATATTTTCCACCAATTCAAATTTCCCCTAGAACACTACAGTACTGAGGTGTCTATTATAGAGCGCCTGTCCTATTGCATTCCCTGAACAGTTGTTTCACGAACTTCGTTCCGCTGTGCCACCAATTCGATTCGTTCCCGGGTGATCCATTCGTGATTCGAGGTTAAGAAAGTCCCCCAAAAAGAAAACCCAGCTTTCGCTGGGAGTTAGATGGTGGGTGAGATAGGACCTAAACCTCCACGAGTTGCCGCTACTAGTGATCCTGAGCTAAGCGAGTAGGTCACCGGTATCCCTTCTTAAGGATAAACGTCACGACCAAGCCAACATGAAGAGTTGCAATTACATTCCCTACGTTAACTTCGCTTAGCGCACAATTCCTCTGGCGAATAGAAGATGTATAGAAGATCGCCTATTTGGCCTACCCCAAAAACAAGAGCGATTCTCGCTGAGAACCGCTCTGTATAAGTATTGGGCGGTAAGAGACTCGAACTCCTAACCCCCTCGGTGTAAACGAGGTGCTCCACCATTGAGCTAACCGCCCGCGCGAGTGACTAGTGTAGCACAGGGGTCGAAGGGTGGGCTGCCAAGGTTAGTCCGGGGCAACATGACTTTAGTCATGGCTCGAAGTGACCGCTGCCCGATGTAGTCGGGCTTTTGGCTCGTTAAGGTGGAAAGAACACCTGCGAGGCAAAGACATGATTTCTGATGAGCGCCGGCTTGATTCCGAGGTTGCCAAAGTTCAGTTTCCCTGGCACGAATTGTGCGCTCCAACCTTATTGGTCGGGGTTATATGGCCAGGCATTCTGGTTGGAATTGTTCTCTATTTTGCGATTCTTTACGGTTCGACCACTTGGCTCACAAATCCGGGGCTACTGCGTCTGCCATCGCCGCCGTCCTATGTGGAAATATTCCTGTGGTCGGGCGCGGTCTGCCCGCTGTTGAACTTTCTCGGTTGCCAGAGTGCTCTGACCAGGTCCACAACAGTTTCGAACCTTGCAGCAGCGTGCAATGGTTTCGCCTTGATGGGCGGGCTGGTCTGGAGTCTGTCGGCAGCAGTAGGGCTGTATTCATTGGGTCTACACCCGTTCATCGGCGACTGGGTCGCGTATTCGGTTCTGCTTGCACCCATAGCGTCGCTAGTTGGTTCGTTGGTTCTGGCATCCGCGATAAGTGCCCGAGCGGAGAAGTCGCAATATTGGAAAGTACAAGGATTGTCTGCCCTCGGACTCTCGCTTGGTTTCACGCTGTTGGTAGGGCCGCATGCAAATTATTTTGTACAAGGCAGTATGGTGCAATCAGCGAAATGGGCGCAGAGCAACAATGACCGTCGCTCTGCTGTTCGCTTGCTGCGCACATTCGGGAACCTCAACAATGTCTTAAGCGGCTGCTATGGCGTATTTGGGGAGGGTCTTCCATACCAAGTGTATTCTTCATCGTTGTCGGAAGCGGATTACAGAGATGTTTACTACCGAGTGACCGGGCAGTCGTTCAATGAAGTCGCCCCACCTTCTGAATACACGCGTCGTTTCAGGTTCGATGCAGATTTGGCTGGGGACCTTGTTGGCGGTACTACAGGCGGTGTTGTTGCTGACAGTTCGGCTATCCGCGGGGAAGTTGACGAGCAGGCTAAAGTCGCGTATCTGGAATGGGAAATGCAGTTCAGTAACACAACCGAGACGGCAATGGAAGCGAGAGCGCAGATCAAATTGCCGGCCGGAAGTGTAGTATCGCGTGCGGTGCTCTGGATGAATGGTGTTCAAAAGGAAGCAACCTTTGCGGACCGAACGCGAGCACGAGACGCCTACCGAAGCGCGGTCGTCGTGCAGCGACGGGACCCATTGCTGGTGAGCTATCACGGAGCTGATAGATTGATGGTTCAATGTTTTCCAGTCCCGGTAAAGGCGTCACACTCGAATATCAAAATCTTGATCGGTATCGCGGTGCCAGTATCAAGAGTGGATGCAAATGGCAAGTTCGTGATGACATTGCCGAAAATTGTTGATGCCAATTTCAAGCAGATTGCACCGTCATTGAATCTGGAATCACGAGGCGGGATAGGACAAGCTCCCGACACTGTTCAGTTAGCGCCTGGAATTTGCCTGCCCGGGAGCGCGGGCGTTCCGCCCGCCTTTGTACATCTGCCACCACGGAGCGGGCGGGACGCCCGCGCTCCCGGGCAGTTCTTTGTGGTGATTGACGGCGGTAAAGAGCTTGCTAAGCATCGGCAGGAATTGGCTAAAGCTGTTTCGTCGTTGGCTGCTTTCGGGGAAACGCAAGTATTGTTTGCTTCCGATGAGTTAATTGGCATAGCCGACTCGGCAGATGGTGGCACTCCAGCGGCAGTTGCCGCATATCAATTCGGAATGCTCCCATTCGTGGGCGGACCCGACAACGGTGCTGCTATCGAGCGCGCAGTTCGGCTAGGGAGGCAGGTCGCGAATAGCACCGTCATTTGGTTGCATGGTCCGCAACCACAAAAGAAGCTTGACCTGCACTTAACAGGTCGCCAAAGATTGGAAAGATTCGATGTGAGGTTCGTTGACATTGATGTTCAACCGGGTCCGATGAACTGCGCCGAAAGCTTGAAGGTTCTTTCACCAATTTCGTGGGATCGAACAGAGGGGCCATTGTCGGATGATGTATCAGCGTTGGCAAAATCAATTGAGTTGGCATCCTCAGGCGGGAGTGGGCAAGCCCCTCCCCTACCAGGACCAAGCATGGTACCAATCGGAGGGAGGCCAGCCCATTCCTTACAAACGACATCGACGTTGGCCCTGGCAGCTCGGCGTTTGAGCGATAAGAAACTCGTCGACGAATTGTTGCGGAAAAACATGGCACAAAATGCAAGTGAGTTGGCTCAGACCGTTGGCATAGTCTCGCCTGTTACCTCAGCGGTGGTTCTGGAGAATGACAGTCAGTACTTCAACTTCGGTATTGAACCCCGTGCTCATCGCGAGTCTCGAGAATCTCTTCTTGCTCAAAGTAGCGCCGGGGCTGATTCATCAGGAGCATCAATGCCCTCGTTGAATTTCGCCAGGAGTGAAATAGTCAACCAATTAAATTCCTTGAATACATACACTCCCGCTGCGTCCACTCAGCTCCAGGGAGCGCCAACTTCTCCCATGACGAACTCGCTGACCATCGGTACGCAGGAGGCGGAGCGCCAGCGTTCCCAAGGCAATCCACTATTGCCCTTCCAAATTACTCTAGCGATCCTCTTCCTCGTTGGTTTATGCATCTCGATCAAGCTGAAGTTAAGGGCTTCGTAAGCTAACCAGACACCCCAATTCTAGCGAGGGAGACCGAGCCCCTCAATCACCTGCACCGAAGGTATCTTTCGTAAATCCGCTGGATCGACAAGCAATTTAGAAGAGCGGTTGCCACCACCGAGCACCACTCGCCTGTTCTGCAAGACAGCCGAATCTATATAGATAGGCATGTCGGGTAAACCCACCGGTGTCACACCACCAATTTGCATACCGCTTACCTCAAGCGTTTGATCCCCGGAGGCGAAGGAGCACTTTTTCACTTCCAGCAGTTCGCAGACTTTCTTGTTCACGTCAACCTTGCAGTTTGCCAGCACTACGCAACAGGCGTACTTGGTTGGGGTGGCCTTCCCGGCTGCAATGATCGCATTGCAAGTTTCACCTGCCGTGAAGCCATAGGCTTCGCAGAAGGCCGTGGTATCCGCTAACCCCGGATCGCAAGCAATCGCTTCGTGAGCAATTCCATACCGTTCAAGCGTTTCGCTTACAAGCGGGTGCAAAATGCTGATCTCGTTGGTCATTTTTCGCCTCAATTAATCGAGCGTTTTTAGAAAATACTCGAGTCCATTCTACAATGGCGAACCCGCGTGAACGAAGTGCTAAGCGCACTATCAACTCCTGTGATACTGTGGAAATACAGCTTAGAGGAACAGCGAATGACGAAGCCGCAACATGCCAATGAAGGCGAGAAAAATAGCGCCTGGAACGCAATCAGCAATGTACTTGCGCTTCCCGGAAAACTTCAGGGCTATGTCATCAACGCGATTCTCAATACGATAGATCGCGCACAGACGGCAAGCATTTTGCGTGAAAGTGCCGAGCTGTTGAAAAATCAATCCAACGGAAAGCAAGATAACGAGAAGAGTTAATCTAATTCCTTTTTCGTCTCTTTGATTGCTTTGTCGACTTTTTGGTCGCTGAGGCAGGCGCTTCTGCCGTCCTTATAATCTTTGACGCAGCGGTCGTAGTCCCAGGCTTGCCCTTGTGCGTCTGCATGAATTGATATCCACCGAATCCCAGACCAGCCAGCACAACTCCAATCATGAGCCAGACCAACATCGGGCTAGACGCTCCTTCCGTTGGATTTTCGCCCTGGAACGACAAGTACTGTCCACATCGCCGGCAGGAAAGCTGGTGATTCGCATGCATTGTTTGGCAATGGGGGCAGGAGTAGGTCACGTTGTTTCTTAGAGAAGGTCCTTCTCTTGAATGCCTCACATTTACCAGCTTATAACGCCAAGGCGAAAGTTGGGACATTTGTAGCCTCCTGGGCACGCGATCGTGGTGCTCAGCTTCGAAGTGAATTGTTTGCAGTCCATCCCCCTACATTAAAATGCTATCTTCAGCTTCGGTTGCCTTGACAAAAACCAGCAATACGCGAGATCATAGAAATGGTTATGGTTTTCATTCGCGCCTTGTGGTCTATGAAGTCGTCAATTTGGATTTGCGCCGCATTATCAGTCAGCGCTGGGTTTTCCGGCTACGCTGACGCGAAATCGTACGACGTTGGTACCGAAACCAGCATTGATTACGTCGAAGCTAAGCCCGTCTACAACCCTCAGCCTGATATTCCTTCGACTCATCATGAGCAGTGCTTCAAATCCTGCTGCATAGCCCGATTTTTTATCGGCGCTGACGGCAAGACCAAGGTCAAGCTAGTCAGTACATCTGGCTCAATTGAGATTGATGATATAACGCTAATAACCCTGCGTCGATGGAAGTTCAAGCCTGCTATGCTTGATGGCAAACCGGTGGAATCTACCCGCCGCATCAAAGTCGAGTTTGAAGTAAACTAGCCGCATGTCTTCGATTCATCATGCAAACAAGGACGCTAAAACACTTGGGTTGACGAAGGGTGCCCGAAAGGTACTCGAGCTGCTCGAACAGTCCCAGGACCTCAGTAGCGCCCAAGATATTTATGGCAAGCTCCGCACGGAAGAAGAAAAGCCTCCCGGTCTAACGACCGTTTATCGTTCGTTGGAATCGCTCGTTACCATGGGTTTGGTGCAGGCCGTTGATCTTGGCGACGGAGAGCGACGCTACGAAGTGGTTGCCCCGGGCGAACATCACCATCACTTGGTCTGTCGAGAGTGCGGTACTAGCACGCACTTGGACAGCTGTCTGGTCGAGACCATCGAACACAGCATCAAGACTCAGTACAAGTTCGAAATCGATTCGCACGTCTTCGAAGTGTTCGGAACCTGCGCTGAGTGCCAAAGCAAGCGAAAGTAGGCTAAGGCGAATTTTGCGTCTCTGCCGACTGTGGCTCTACAAGCGGCGGTGCTACCGCTTGCAGTGTAGCCGCTGTCATGGACGACTGTGGTTTCGCCGGGGGCAACTTGGATTGAATAAATTCTCTTGCTCGCTTGTACGCCTTCTTCATATCGTCTGGTTCGATGAAGACTGCGTAGGAACATATAAAAGCCCACTCGAAGAGCGGCAAGTTGATAGTGGCATCAATTCCAAGGTGCAAGCACAAACCGGCAAGCAAAACCCAGTAACGCAACTCCTTGACCCAAATCAATGTCCAGAGCGCTACTTCAATGAAGAGAGTGGACCAGGTTAGAAGCTGAATGGTTGTGAGATTGTCTAAAATGAATGGAATTGGGAACCGGTACATGTCCTCCAGACGAGTGGCATAGTAGACAGCCTGACCGTCCACCCATTGGGAGCCTGCCAGCTTCGAAACAGATGTTTGCCAGTAGACAATTGCAATTTGAATCTGGAACATGCGTTGTGCCCACGGCCAATACTTCTCCTTGCATTTATCCGGATGGAATTTCTTTTTCAGCCAGCGATCTACAGAAAGCGCTTCTCCTGCATATGACATGGCGAGGTAGAATCCCGCTATCCGAAGGAAACAGTCGCCACCGTTTATGTTCATTGGATTGTGTGAATGCAGCGACACCAGTGATAGGAACACAAACAATGCACTGTATCTGGTGGCAAAGCCGACAGTCAAAGAGATTGCTGCCAAAATAGCACAGCCGAGGAAGATGCTCATTGCGAGCTGACTGTCACCGGCAAGACTCAGGAAATCGAATATCGGTTGAAGCCAAAAATGCTGCATCGCGGACCTTGCCGTGATGATTCCATTGGGACCATACCAGAAGGCGAAGTCAG
>JADYXS010000121.1 GCA_021772155.1 Candidatus Obscuribacter sp. | reverse complement strand
CTATCTGCGCGACGGCAGACCGAAAGTTTCGAGCAGGTCCGTTTTCTTACGCAGCAAGGCTCCGATTTGTGGCTTTACTGCGGCGAATGCGGTGTCTTACATCGTTGAGCGTGCCCTTGCTCGGGCTGAAATTGACATGCCGAGCAAGGGAGCGCATCAGTTCCGGCACACTCTGGCAACAGAAATGCTGCGTCAAGGGGCTTCCTTAGCTGAAATTGGGGAAGTCCTTGGCCATCGCAGCTCCCGCACCACTACAATCTACGCCAAGGTTGATTTTGACTCGCTCCGGACGCTGGCATTGTCGTGGCCAGGAGGTGCACGATGAACTCTTTGCGAGAGGCTTTAGCAGATTATCTGTGTTTGCGCCGTGGCTTGGGATTCAAATTGCATTCCGCCGGCGTTGGTTTGTTGGGTTTCATTTCATTTTTGGAAAAGCGAGGAGCTTCCCAGATTACGACTAGATTGGCTTTAGAATGGGCGCAACAATCATCTTCTGCACGCGGACAACGGGCTCAGCGACTATCCTGGGTTCGAGGTTTCGCTACATATCGTAGCGCATTCGATGTGTGTACTGAAGTTCCACTCGTCGGTATGTTTCCATTCGGCAAGCGGCGGGCGCGCCCTTATTTGTACACAGAAGATGAGATTGAGAAACTACTGCAGGCAGCAGCTGGCCTTACCGGAAGAACCACCATTAAGGGACAGACTTATCATTGCCTTTTCGGTTTACTCGCAGTCTCGGGGATGCGCATCAGTGAGGCTCTCAACTTGAAGGTGAGCGATGTTGACTTAGCCGAAGGGATCATAACGATTGAGGGAAGCAAGCTAGGAAAGTCACGTTTTGTGCCTTTGCATGAATCAACCAAACGTATTCTGGTCGATTACAAATCCTGTCGCGACAAGTTTCTTGCTAGTTGTTCTGCCGATTACTTTTTCATTTCTATGCTGGGCACACGACTTTGCGGATCGGTCGTTCGTGTCAACTTCCATGTATTGTGCCGGAAAATCGGCTTAAACACGGCGGATCCGAAGAATGCTCCTCGGATCCATGACTTGAGACATCGTTTTGCGGTTGAGACGTTATTGCGGTGGTACCGGAATGGTGAAGACATCGAACGGAAGATGCCTGTGCTGTCTACTTATCTAGGCCATGTACACGTCGACAATACGTACTGGTATCTCACGGCCTGCCCTGAGTTAATGGGACTCGCCGTCCAGCGTCTTGAGCAGCGATGGGAGGCAGGCGATGAATAAATCTATGCCGAGTTTGGCGGTCTTGGTTGAAGGATTTTTCATCGAACGTCTGATGAAGCAAAAGCAGGCTAGTCCTCACACAATCAAATCGTATCGCGACACTTTCCGATTGCTGCTTCAATTCGTGCAGCACCATTTACGCAAGTCACCATCCATGTTGGAATTGACAGACATCGATGCACCGTTGATTGCAGCGTTTCTTAGCGCCATGGAGAAAGATCGAAATATCTCTGCTCGAAGCCGAAATCTGCGGTTGACAGCTATCCGCTCTTTCTTCCGATATGCTGCTTTTGAGGCCCCAGCTAATGCAGCTCAGATCCAACGTGTGCTTGCAATTCCGGGAAAGCGATATGAGCGTACTATTGTCGATTTTTTGACACAGCCTGAGGTGGCAGCAGTCTTAGTGGCACCAGACCAGCAGACTTGGTCCGGCAGGCGTGATCACGCACTGCTACTGGTGGCTGTTCATACGGGACTGCGCCTGTCGGAACTAATAGCAATACAGCGCAACGACGTGGTGCTGGGAATTGGCGCGCATATTCGCGTGATGGGCAAGGGCAGGAAAGAGCGCTGCACTCCATTATCCAAGCAGACTACAGCTGTACTCAGGGCTTGGTTGAAAGAACCCGCAAGAGGCGATTCTCAGGTTGTGTTTCCCAATGCCGCCGGTAAGGAGCTTAGCGCTGATGGAGTTCAATACATTCTGACCAAGCATGCGGCTGCTGCTCGAAAGACCTGTCCGTCTCTGGTAAACAAACGCGTGACGCCTCATGTGCTTCGCCATACTACTGCGATGGAATTATTGCAGGCTGGCGTCGATAGAGCCGTTATTGCATTGTGGCTGGGGCATGAGTCGGTCGAGACCACTCAAATATACTTGCATGCGAATTTGGCGCTGAAGGAACAAACCTTGGCGAAGACGTCGATGCCCCAAGGAAAAGTCGGCCGGTATCGTCCAGACGACCACCTTTTGACTTTCCTCATGAGTCTCTAATTAGAGCCGAACTATGCCGGGCAGTGCCGGAAGGTGATTTCAGCGCATCAGCTCACGGAACGGCTTTTGGAGCATCATCCATATCGAGCTCGGGATAGTCCTGAACTCGGGATAGTTGCCCAGGACGTGGCATTGAAATTGCTGAAAGCAGATCCAGTGCGCGTCCGGCTGACTAACAGTAGCTGGCTGTACCGTGTTGTGCGCAATGCTGCATTTGACTATCTGCGGCGCCTGCAGCGGGAGCGCCGTTATCTAGATGACCGTCTGACGGTGGACATTACAGGCTCTGTTTGTGAACCCGGCACTGACTGGGAGTGCAAGTACCTGGTGCCGGCGGCCAAGAACGTTGATGAAGATATGGAGCATTACTTGATCCCTCGCGTGAAGGAAGCGCTTTTGGCAATACCACGTGAGCAACGTCGTGCTGTCGTTCTTCATCTATCTGGATATAGCTATGACGAAATCGCTGATATGACAGCGAGCAAGATGGGCACTGTGCGATCGCGCCTTCATTATGGACGTAAGAGATTGCAGGAACTGCTTGGGTAGCCATGTTTGGGAGGCGAGTCTGTGGG
>JADYXS010000120.1 GCA_021772155.1 Candidatus Obscuribacter sp. | reverse complement strand
CGTCAGACCGTTGGCCGCGGCGATCACGTGGTACCACTGCTGCACCATCCCGTGATGGACAGACCCGTCCACGACAGTCGTGAAGGGATACTTCGCCCTCACGGGAAAACCAAACAGCAAGCAAGTTGACGTAGCCATCGTAAGCACCTCTTTCTTTGGGGTTTCGTTTGAGTAAGACAAAAGATAGAGGCGACGGTCACGTCGCCTAGAACGAGAGAACCTATTGCTGGTACCAGTTTTCGACCAGGACCAACCGGGCAAGCAACGTGATACCCACGACACCGCAGAAGCGGCGAAGCCGGTCTGTGGTATCGTCGGGCACGTACAAGGAGTGAAGCCGCCTTAGTGGCGAGTGTTCGTCTGTTTGTGGCGTTCCGGGCAAGAGCGCGCAAACGAAGAAATCAGGACTGCCTTCTCGGTTACCAGCGCAGAATATCTGGCATCCGAAATCACGCAGGGCAATGTCAGCAACCTCTTCCAGCGACAACCGGTGCGGTGAAAGCGGCTTGTGGCCCAATTCAGATCCTGCGTTTCGGTAGTCACTGCCGGTTGGAACCCAATGGTCGCGTACGATTACCTGGCAGAAAGTTGCCTGAGTGGAAGCGTCGATACTGTTAGTAGTTCTTGTGTGCCGGGGAGTGTTCTCTGGGTGTGAATGAAAGGATGGAATGCACTTTCAAGCTACATGTAGGGGATCGCGAATTACATGATATTTGATGGGAAACACCGCACTTATTCGCACCATCGCTGGAACACTGCTCGCGCTAGGGGCCAATTTCAATCAAGCCCGAAGGATTCAGTCCGCACCGCAAGAGCTAGATCTTTCTATCTGCAGTAGTACTTCAAATGACAACGAAAAATTGCCTGACACTGAAGCATCTATGAGGCGCGCGCACACGTATGTGCAGGTTAACTTCCTAACGTCCCAACCGGGAGCGGCAGTCGATGCCACCGCCCCCGGTTTCAATTGGTTTAATTAACGCTGCGCGGACTACACAGGCACCACGCCAGATGTGTGCCGAAGGTGCATCGCCACTCGACGCAGCTTGCTGATCTCGCCAAGCACTGGCGGGGTGAGATGCTCACCGGTGGCGGCTCCCAAAACATGACCGACGCTGGTGGTCACAGTGTTGATGGCACTCAGTGCAGCTTGGCTTGACACACCGGGCTTCGCCAGCACCATCTGACGAACCGCCTCCAGGTGTTCCGTCAAGCGTCGCGCCGCCTGCTCGATGTAAAGCAACCGGTCGGGAGCGCCGGCTTCGGTCTTCTGCGCCAGCTCACTGCGTTGGCTGCACGGCTCCATGCTGCCTTCCATACAGAAGCTCACGAGCTCGGCCAGTTGCTGGTGCCTCACAAGGAGGAACAGCAGTCCGTGAGCGGCCTGGTCCAGGGGAGTAGCATCGAGAGTTGTTGCCGCTGCCTCAAATTGAGCGACGACTTCAACGCAGCGCGCGGCGTGCACGGCACGTTCGAACGACCACGTGGCTGCCACCACCGGGAGGAGTTGCTCCCAGGCGTGTGTCAGGCTGCGCTCCTTGTCGAAGTGCACCAACTCTTCGGACTTGAACTCGTTGAAGCGGGATTGCCAGAGAGTGAGCTGCTCGCTGAATGCACTCCGGATGCACGACAGTGCGGCGAAGTTAAGCGGCGCTGTGATCTCCAGTTGCTGCCCCTGAAAATCGGCTCTGACGGGCGGCGATTGATCCACTTCGTCTTCATTTTCGGCTGAGCCTGGCTCGTTGAGCAGGTGAATGGCATTGGCCAGAACCGTGCCGTCAGCAAGCACGTTGATGATTCCAGAAGCTTCGTCCGGCGTGAGCACAACGGTGACACCGTTGGGTTCGAGGCGACCCGTGAAGCGAATGACAGTCACCGACCGCGGGGTTGACGGTGAGGTTCTGATATGTGGAGTTGAGGTTCTTTTCATAGAATGAGGTTGAGTTGCAAGTTGACAGTTGAATTTCCGAGTGCGGGTTGCGAATGTTTTGTGTGCGCGATTCTGACATGCGTCAGCAGATCAGAAGCGCACACACGATTGCATTGAAGTTGATGTTCACTTGTCCCTACCGGGAGCAGTGAAAAATCACTGCTCCCGGTTTCGATTGATTAACTAACGCTGCGTTTGCAGCCTACCTTCGGCGACCGCCACCACCGCGGTGCGCTTTGGGCGCGTGGAAGCTGCCCTTTTGGAGCGCGCGATCACGCTTGCCTTTGCCCTTACGATTGCCATCGAAGAACGGTGCCTTGTTTTTCGACCGGTCGTGCCGCGGCTTGCGAATCGCTTCCAGAGCAGCGAAGTCCAGCTGGGGAGCCGGTTCCGAAGCGCGGAGCACGAACACGTTGTCTGGCAGCGCCAGCTTGCCGACCAGATCCGCCATGGAAACGCGCGGCAGGTCGTCGACCAGCACCAAACGATCCAACCGTGGCATGTCCGCCTCCAGCAGTTCAAGGAGCTCAAGAACCCCAAAGCGATCGAGCCGAGCCTGATGGTTCCCCAAAGCCCGCGGTTCCACGTGCCCAGTGTTGACACGATCATCGCCGCTGAACGAGGTAAGGCACATTTCCCTGTGAAGAGCCAACATTGCAGCGGAATCATGCTGGCCAGGACCAACGATGAGCACGCTGGGCATGCGAGTCTGTGCCGGCAAGAGCTGGCGGATTTCCTCCAGAAGCAGGCGCGCGTCGTCGGTCTCGTCGCGAGTTACTCCGCGGCGGTGGACGTGGTGCGGCTCCCATGGAAGGAAGACCAACATCTCAGGCAGCTCGGTGCCGGAAGCCAACAAATGCCGAATCGCATCCAAATGGGGCGAATGACAGTCCGTCACAACGACCATGTCGTGCCGGACGGCATGCGAAAGAAACGCAGCCGCTCCAGCCGATCCATCATGTTGCACGAGAGCGTCGCCTACCGGTGTAACCGTCGGCGAAGGCTCGGATTGAGCATCTTGCATAGTTATTTTGGTGTTTTGGTTACAGCAATTAGAATTTAGTTCACCAACGTAAGCCGCCAGACGACAAAGTCCCCGGCATCGCCCAATGCTCCTCGGTTCGGAATCACGAATTCCGAAGAGCATTGGGGAGCGAACGGATGTTCGCGTTGCTTACGATCACTTACGTGGGGCTTCGTCGCGGCAGGAGTATATCCACCGCCTAGATTCCCCCACAGCTAGCTTGCCAGTCCCGGTACTCGGAATTCCGGGCTGTTGTACTTACCGAAGATTGGTCTCTAATCCTCCAGTGTT
>JADYXS010000119.1 GCA_021772155.1 Candidatus Obscuribacter sp. | reverse complement strand
TCATGAGCAATGCAGTATTCGATTCGCTAACTAATCGCGGGGACACTCGTTCAGAGGGCAACGAATCGTCGGTCGATAACTACAAACTGGCAGGCGAGAACCTGGCCCAAGATGTATACAAGGCCGGTGAAAATTGTTGGAGAAATGTTCTCAACACGGGTGCGGCTGCCGAACAAGAGAAGATTGATGAGCTGCTGGGACTACTAGTTCTTAGCTCGGATGAGGAACCGGCAGAGACATTTCCGGACGCGCTTGTTTTTGGCTCGATTGAGCAGGAAACAGCAAAGCTAATAACGGCTTCTAGCTCGGGTGATCAGGCAGTTTCTGAGCTCTCTGGCGCAGGTGGAGCGGATGGCCGGGCGGCGGAGACTGAAATACCGGTAACAGAAGCAAGCCAACCTGTAGAAAAGGAACGGAAGGCAATGTTAATCAAAGCCGCTACAGCTGCAGGCGTCACCCTAGAGGCCGTAGTAGCGTCGATGGAGGCGGTCATAAACGATCCTCAGAACCACGAGGAAGAAGCAGCCTCCAAATTCATCGTATCGCTGATGAAGCTAACTGGCGAAAATGCTATACCCAATGATGAGTTAAGGAAATGGCATCATGACATTGGGAAGACGCTCGAAGAACAAATCGCCTAGCCTAGACTTAGACTAGTACAGGCGCGCACCGAGATAAGTACGCCCAGTCCTACTCAACCGAAGAGCTGCCTAGTGGCGTTGCTAAGGCTGGAGAACTTATGCCGCTCAATCTGAAGAGGTTTCCTGAAAACCCGCCAGGGAGGCTGTCCCGCGGCTGAGCCGCGCGTAGTATATAATGCTCTTAATTACTCCATTCGTGCACTCTGAAAATTAGCGGATAGATAGATACGCAACAGCTTTTCGGCTGAGTTGTTTTTCAATGCTCATGGGGGCGTTTAGATTCGACAGGGTTGTAGGGTCATAAGTTGCAGGTGGAGGTCGTCTGGCACCTCCTTAAACACTGGGCAAAAACACAAATGCAAACAACAACGTTGTTGCTGGCAATTTCGGTGGCGCTCGCGCCATCGCTGCTTAACCCTTAAAAGTTAAGTAGAGCCCTCGATCAGTAGCTTGGCTACCCGCCGCTGCTCGAGCAACCATGGTGGCTGCCTCTGGACAAAGTTAGCAGATGATAGTCCAGCCTAAGATATAACTGCAATCCCGGGTGTCCTGTTCGAGGCACTTCAGCGGTTCTGGAGAAATTTCGAACTAAACCTGTAGATACTTGTTTCTCGGCTTCTTTGGACGCGAGTGCGATTCTCGCCGCCTCCACCATTTTTTAATTGAACAGGCTTTACAGCCACGTTGTGCCTCGGACTCAAGTTATCGAGCATCGATTCGGTCCGTCTCCCGCCCTGAGAGGTTCGAACTCCCGACTCATGGAGGCTGTGCTTCCGTACCAGTTATCGTGCGATGCTAGTGAATATGTACGTCCTCAACGTACATAATTTCGCAAGCTCCATCGCCTACATCATCGCGAGACATTGAGCTGTTCCAGTGAATATCGTTGGGTATTACTACAGTTACCAAGGCACCAGTGAGCGTCACAATCTGGTCTCGGTGCAGAGAGACTTGACCAGACTGTTAACACGATCGTTCGCCGGAATGATGTGGTTGTTAGACCAATGGGAGTAAGTTTGACTGAACCGAATAAGCTGTTTGTCAGGTGTGTAGCGATATAATTCTTTCGGCGGAAACATCCAGGCAAACCTGCCGCCCTCAATAATCCACAGCTGGTGTGAAACACGCTTATCCGCCATGAAATCCCAACCTAAAGTGAGATCTACGGGTGAAAGATCGGCTGCTTCATCGTGCAAGTTATAGTTGTTGTCGGTTACGTTTAGGACTCGTGCTGTAATTGCATAACTGGCGAATTTGGTCAGTTTGCTGCGGTTAATCATAAAAACCTGTGACGGCGAGAGTTCTGCCTGTACTGGTGGCAAAAGCAATGCAGGTATGTTGGACGGCATGTCCTGCATCTCGGCGGCTGTTCTTTTCACGCAGAAGCCTTGATACCAATAGGTGAGGGCGTAAGTGACTAGCGCAAAAGCAACAAGTGCGACTGGAATCCCCACGAGAATGCGGTTATCTAAGTTCTGTTGAGGTGTATTACCATCAACTTCGCTGGAGAATGTAGAGCCGCAAAATTCGCACTTTCCAGAGTTGTTGACATATCTCTTCTTACAGTTCGGGCAAATTTCTAAAGAGTCGAGGTTCATGAGTGGTTAAGTTGGCGAGGCGCTGAAGGATATAAGAATTGTTATACCATCCGGTAAACGCGCAAAATGCGAATCCTTCCGCTGCGGATGCGGGCTCACCATACGGTGGACGTTGGTTTTTGCACAACGGTTGCGGTTGCGATATCGCGCAAGCTGTCCGCGTTTTGAAAAACGCATCCAACGTCGCCATCGTCATCAGAATTGTTCAACACATTCTGTTCACTCTCGTAAAATGAACACTACCTATTCATTTGCGGAGATTACTTGCTGTAATTTCCGCAAGAATGCGGAGAAAATGAGCGACAAGTTGATTGCTTGCCCCAATCTCCGCATGTTTGCCCGCCACATGATGCTTTGCGGAGATTATTTGCTATAATATCCGCAAAAGTGCGGAGATTGGCAATGTATATTTGGAAGCAATCCGATTGGCCCGGATTCATTTGGAGTTACGAATCCATCGTACCCGCCCTGTCCAAAGTACACCGCAAGCAGGGACATTTGCTGGGGCAAATCGAAGGATTGGGGTTTCGTGCAAAGGAAAAGGCATACGTCGAAACACTTACTAAGGACGTCGTAAAAACCAGCGAAATCGAAGGGGAAATCCTTGACGAGCAGCAAGTGCGTTCTTCCATAGCACGAAAGCTTGGGCTGATGCATGCCGGCATTCACAAGCGTGATCACGCTGTCGAGGGAATTGTGGATATGACCATCGATGCCACTGGCAACGCTGTGTCGCCGCTAACAACTGAGCGCCTTTTTCAGTGGCACCGATTGCTGTTTCCGAAGAACTATAGTGGCTGGCATAAAATTGCCGTCGGCAGGTGGCGGGACGACTCAAATGGACCGATGGTTGTGCAATCGGGTTCGGAAGGAAAAATACGAATTCATTTCGAAGCCCCGCCTGCAAGCCGGTTAGACCGTGAGATGAAAGCCTTTCTCGAATGGTTCGAAAAAGGTACTACAGTCGATTGGATACTGAAAGCTGCGGTGGCCCATATTTGGTTTGTTACCGTTCATCCGTTTGATGATGGTAATGGACGTATAGCGCGCGCGATATCAGACTTGGCGCTCGCGCGTGCCGACAATATGTCTCAACGTTTCTACAGCATGTCAGCGCGCATTCGCACGGACAGGAAGCAGTATTACGACGTCTTGGAGCGTAGTCAAAAAGGAAGTTTGGATATTACGCAATGGGTAGATTGGTTCATAAATTGCGTGGACCAGGCAATCGACGATGCCCAATGCAGCGTTGATTCTTCGTTAGTAAAACAACTGTTCTGGAACGACCTGGAGCTCGAAATCGGTGAGCATCAGCGAAAAGTCTTGAACAAGCTTCTTGACGAATCTCGAACCAGCTTGAAGACCTCCGATTATGCGCGAATAGCAAAATGTTCTCAAGATACGGCCTATCGCGATATTCTCGAACTCGTGTCTCTCGGCGTATTTTCCAAGGATACATCGGGTGGCAGAAGCACCAAATACTTGCTCCGCACGGACTCTTTGAAGGCGCCTGGGAGTGATAACTGAGTGACGAGATTATGCAACACCTTAACCATCGACTGCGGACGTGAGATCGTGCGCTATCGGCCTCAGTAAATCACGATGACCACCCAAAAAATAGACCAAAATTTGGGCCACACGGGAGAACATTCCTGACCAAATCGTACTATTGAGGACAATCATCGCTTCAATCGAAATCATCTCCCGGAGCCGGTTCTGAGGCACTGGTGGCACTTTCGATATCGGGCAAAATCGATTCTCGCCGTCTCCACCATTTTTTATTTTGTGTTCCGAAAGGCTAACAGGCGCCGACGAAGGATTTTCATCGTCGGCGTTTTTGCTTCAAGGTACTAATTTTGGGACACGCGCAACTAAAGTCCTGTGCACTTGTTTGCCTTGGAATTGAATTTGAGGCAACGAATGATGCCTCGTGGGATCAATTTCGTCGGTACCGCGCCTTCCGAGAAAAGAAGTCCTCGTGAAGCGGTGTAATGGTGTTTATCCTGTTGTCAGAATTGCTTTCGTGAGTTTTGAGATTTCGAGCGGGGTGGAGGCGCTACTTTCGTCGGTGCCGGTCGTGTCTTCGACTATGATGTCGGAGTGGCGAGCGTGGTGTCCGATGTCCAGAAAATGGTCAAGAAAAGGTGTCATTGCCTTGTCCGCTTGCGTGCTAGTGGGCGTCACGCTTATCACTGTTGGTCCCTCTTTGGTCAATCGCCGTCCGGATCCGAGCCCGTTTTCAGACGAGGTTTGGGCCGCAAACTATTGGAACGAGGCGACGTCCGGACGTTACCATGACGTGCTCGCAATACTGAATGAAGCAGAGAAAACGTTTCCGAATGATCCTGAATTGCTGCAACAAAAGTGCAGTACGCTCATTTTGAATTCGAAGCAGAAGGAGGCTTTGAGCCTTCTTCCGAAACTGCTGCGTTCCCGGCCCGAGCCTGGCAATCACCTTGTTGCCGCGTTCACCTATTATGCCAATGGGCTTTATAAAAATGTCATCGAAGAAAGTACGCTTGCGTTGCAGGAGGACAAGCGCTCATGGAGGGCGCTTGGTATGCGCGCGATGGCTCGATATCGATTGAAGGAATACGGGCCAGCACTTACGGATGCGGAAGAGGGGTTGAGGTTCGCAAACGAGCAGGCGGCTGGACCCATAGATGTTGCTCAGTTTTATAGCTTGAAGGCGCTTGCCTTTCGCGGTTTAGGACGATATCAGAATGCTATCGACACATGCGCTGCCGGCCTGGAACTTGACCCACGCGGATCAGCCGGCGAAATGCAATCTGTAATGGGAACGATGTATCGCCTGAGCGGCGATCCGGTCAAGGCAAATAATTTCGCGTTGCAGGCGAAAATTTTTGGTTGGACGGAAGAGGACCGTATGCTGCCGTACGCCTACTCACTAGCGGCGAAAAAAGATCAGCAGCGGTTTGCGACGAGGATCGACACCGAGCATCTCATCTTCTTTGGAGATCAGACGGAGGACGAAATCATCCGGTTGGCGATAAATGGCGAAGTCCTGATTAAGATGTACGAAAAGCATTTTGTACCGCTGACAGTGAACTATCCATTCAGCGTGTACAACTTTGAAACGTCGGATGCAATGGCTGGGTTCTTGAAAGAGACGAAGGGCATATCGCGCTGTAGTGCACTCGGCTTGACCAGCCTTGGCCAGCACTTCATCGCCACAGGAGACCATTTAGGTCCTGGCACTTTCGCGCATGAGCTCATGCACAAGGTGCTGGGCGACCGGTATTCAAAGCTTCCAGATCCTTGGGCCGAGGAAGGAATTCCGGAACTGATGGAGAAGTTTTATGGATATATTGATGGAGATAAGTGCGTAGTTTTTTGGGGACAGCAGAACCCTTTGCGCCTCGATCCGGCGGATTCCGAGGAAATTCGAAAATTGAATCTCTCGCGAATCGTCACAAGACCTAACACAGAAGACTTTTCAGGTTCCATAGAAGCCCAACGTTTGGCTTCGGTGTTTTTATATAAATGCGGAAATCTTCAGCCGTATCTGAAGACTTTTGACGCAGCCGTACCTGCGCCATTTGAGACCAGATTTGAGGCAGCATTTGGAAAGTCGTTTGCCGAAATTGAGCCACGCTGGCGGGAACTATATTGCTGACGTTCTTTCAAGAATGAGCACGGTGCAGAAGTATCCTCCGAGCCGGATTTATAGGTCAAAGAAATCATTTGTATCATCGGCTAAGGAGTACGGATTCGACTTAAGTACAGAGCCGGTTACCTTGACTGTCCTTGATTGGGATTTGGCAGTGGTGCCATACTTCTGGCCGCCGAAAACGAAGTGACAGTCCTCCGCGACTCCCATCCCGCGGGGGTAGGATTTTTGCGAATTCTAAAACAGGGAATTGTTGATTCAATCTTTGTGATCTATGCGCCAATTAGGAAAGTACCGAATGTCGCAAACGGCATCGTAAGCTTCTTCGTAATGGCCTTTTGGCTTCAAAAAAAGCCTCAGGCGTATTTACTTCCATCGAAACGATTTACGATCGAGATGCCGCATATATGTCTACGTCTAGATTTGCTAAGACAGCGCTTTCGTCTTGAGTGCCACTGCGGTCGATTTTGCGTAACAAGCCACTGCGCTGCTCGTGATACGGAAGCAAATCCATTGCAACGGCCAGCGCAAAGGGTTACCCGATTTCAGGTTCGTTCGGATGGCTCCCACTGTTTTTAGGTCTGATTGTGAGTTTCGAAAACGCGTAACATCAGCTGGGCTACCTGCGCTAATCAAGTGCTTGTCCGTCGAATTTGCCAGCGAGATCTTCAAGCACATTCCGGGAACTGGTGGCGTTCACCAAATGCATGCCGTGCCTGTCTTTGTCATTGAAATTCAACATCTGCCGAAATCAGCTTCAGCTTACTTATCAGCCTTCGCCCCGCGGCGCGCGGACTCAATCGTCGCGATGTCGATCTTTTTCATTTTCATCATTGCTTCCATTGCACGCTTCGCGGCAGCGCGATCCGGGTCGGTCGTCGCGTCGAGCAGGGCGCGAGGCGTGATCTGCCAAGCGAATCCCCAGCCATCGGTGCACCAGCCGCATTGGCTCTCTTCGCCGCCATTGCCTACAATGGCGTTCCAGTAACGATCGGTCTCTTCCTGATTTTCGGTCAGGATCATGAAACTGACCGCCATGTTCGGCTTGAAGTGCGGCCCGCCGTTCAGCCCAATGAACGACTGACCCATGACGGTGAACTCGACGGTGAGTTCTTCGCCCTCCTTCGCAGAGGGATTGTCCACAGGGGAGGCGTGTCCTTCCCCGACTTGGCTGTCGGGGAAAACGCTCGCGTAGAACTCGGCGGCCTCACGGGCCTTGCCGTGGTCGAACCACAGGCAGGTGGTCATCTTACTCATGTTCGCGCTCCTCGCTTGCCGGGCCCGCCGGCACTTCCTGTTCCATCTGCGTTCCGATTTTACTAGTCTGATGATTTTGCGAAGTTCTCGTTCAATTCGCGAGCCGTGTCTTTGATTTGCCTTTGCAGTCTGTATTCGAGACATTAGCGCAAGAAGACGCGGTTCGCTAGTCTTTAAGGATTTGTCCCTTGCACGTAATGCCGCAAACAGGTTTTGAAGAATGTAACACTTGCTGGTGCGACGACCTGACTGACTAACCCTTAGACTGCTGAATAGCAGCGTCTTCAGTATGTCCTGATTGACTTGCTGTTTCGTCCGGCGCTGGTGCTGGTTCACATTGGTTACAGCATTGAGACAAGCGTCGAATGTTCAAAATATGTCCCAAGACTAAGGCGAAGCTTCCAAGGCATAGTACCGGGGTCTCGTAGAGTTCGTGAAGGCTTTCGGGCAACAGAAATGTAGCGGCGATCACAAGGAAAAGCCCGACAGCAAGCGGCGCCACAACTTTCCAATCATTGTGTTTGCGATACCCTTGGTAGGCGGCAGTAAGGCAGAAGAGGGCGACGGCACCGGCGCATAGCTGGTGAGCCAAGGGACTTTCCCAGGCTTCGCCGGCATAGGCTGGCAGTACGGCCATGGCTATAGGGGTGGCAATGCAATGAACGGCGCAGACGGTCGAGGCCGTGATCCCGAAGCAGTCTGTACTGGATAGGGCGCGATTAGTCATCTGTGGCTCCGCGAGGGTCAACGGCATAATTCACTGTAGCAGCTTCTAAACTATTCCACGAATCGGTTTAATAGTGTAAGATGGAAGTATGGAAACTGATTTGAAAGTCGCTAAAAGTCTGCAAACGTGCTGCCCGGTGCACGTGACTCTGCCTGAACAGGAACCGATAACGACAGATCAAGCAGCAGAGCTTGAGGATCTATTCAAGATTTTGGCCAACGACACACGGCTGAGGCTCTTGCACACTTTGGCAAGAGTTGAGGAAATGTGTGTTTGTGACCTCGCATCGACGGTTGAAATGACTCCTCAGGCCATTTCAAACCAATTACAACGGCTTTCTGATCGCGGCATTGTTGCCACCAGGCGCAGTGGCAATATGATCTATTACCGGATAATCGATCAATGCGTAATCGGCTTGCTACAAAAAGCTATGTGCTTGATGGATCACAGCGAGCAGCACGGGAAGTAACACATCTGAAGGAGTAAGAAAAATGGCTGATCAATGTTGCCCATCGACCTGTTGTGACGGCAAAGAGTGCTCGCCCTGCAAGGGGTGTGAATGTTGCTGTTGCTGCTGCACGACATACCAAGAAGGTAAGAAGTGTGATTGCAGTCCCACTGCGCCTTGCGAGACGCAAGTCAAAAAGTAAGTGAGTGAGAGGCGTCCGAGAGGGCGCTTTTCGTTAGGACTGTCAAATAGTTGTAGGCCCGGCTTCCATTGATTTGGGAGCCGGTGCTTTTGCAGTCGCCACATTGGCAGATATCCATAAACACAACTGTGCGCCACCATTCATAGTGGCGATTTATGAATTCAACCGAGAGTTGTAGGGGCGGGATCTGTTTCATCGCGCCGAAGTCGTGAGAAGCAAGCTTTGCAGAAGGCC